>NZ_CP023449.1:2218237-2530296 GCF_002355275.1 Rhizorhabdus dicambivorans
AGGCGGCACGCTTGCGGGTAAAGCGGGGCTGGGCTTCCGGCTGGCCGGAATCGAGCGGCTGAGCGGTATCCGCCTGGAGGTCGGAGAGGTACATGAGCTTATCCCTGCGTCAGCAAAATGTAACAGAACGGTACGTGGCTGACATGCAGGTACCGACCGGTCACATTTTTTGCAAGTGCGAAGCGCGGGGAGGCGATTGCAAAAATAACTATCAGGCTTGTTAGAAATGCAGCCGGAACCAGCTAAGGCATTATATTTACTGGCTAAAAATGCCGTCACCCCGGACTTGATCCGGGGTCCCGCTTCTTTCCCACACATCTGCGAAGAAGCGGGACCCCGGGTCCAGCCCGGGGTGACGATGCCTGAATTGGAGCCCTCCCACACGCGGGGGAGGGGAAACAGGCTATTTCGCCAGTTCGGCCTCGATCGCGCTGGTGATGATCGCGTCGTCGGGCGCGATGTCGGGCGCGAAGCGGCCGGCGACAGTCCCGTCCTTGGCGATCAGGAATTTCTCGAAATTCCAGGTCACCTCGTCCTCGCGGCCGGTGTCGATGCCATAGCCGGCCAGCTTCTTCTTGAAGCTGTCGTCCTTGTAGGTCTTGGTCGGCTTCTCGGCGGTCAGCTTCTGGTAGAGCGGATGCTGGTCGTCGCCCTTCACCGAGATTTTCGAGAACATCGGAAAATCGACGCCGAAATTGGTGGTGCAGAACTCGGTGATCTCGGCATCGCTGCCCGGCTCCTGCGCGCCGAAATTGTTCGCCGGGAAGCCCAGCACGGCGAAGCCCCGATCCTTGTACCGGTTATGCACCGCCTCCAGCGCCGCATATTGGGGCGTCAGCCCGCACTTCGACGCGACGTTGACGGCAAGCAGCACCTTGCCCGCATGATCGCCGAGCGTGGCGTCCTGCCCGGTGATGGTCTTGAGCGGTACGGTCTGGATCGCGGTGGCCATGGTCGACTCTCCTTGGGTGTGACCTGGTTCCTATCCGATCCGGAAGGGGGCTTGGCAAGGGGAGGGTGGCGTCGTGCTTGCCGGTCCTGCGTGAGGGGATGGCTGTTAGGTCGTGAACCCATAAAAGGTTGAGCGGACGCGGGCATCCCATTAGCTCTGAGCGCATGGGCAAGCGTAGCGGCGTCATTGATCATGAGGAAGGTTTGGCCAAGCTGAGCCTGGTCGAACTGGATGCGGAGATCGACCGTTGCCGGACGCGGCTTAAGATCGCGCCGACAAGCCAGCTCCGTAAGTCGTTTGAAAGCCGGATTCACTGGCTTGAGCGGTATCGCGCCAAGCACCATTCTGACTGAGGTGCGCAAATCGCTTTCACTGCCGGTCGAATTACGGTGTCATGTCTGGACGGCGCTCCTCGTCAAGGGTTTTGAAGGGATGCGTTGAACGGGTGCGGTCATGTCTTCGGCCTGTTGAGTGCGGTGGTTGCCGCTGGCCCTGATGATTGTCCGCTGAAGGTGGCGTGCCGCTATCACCGTATCGCGCTCGAAGCGCTGCCAGTTTACCGGGCTGTGCAGCCTTGTTGTCCGCCTGTCACATCACCGCATGGGCACCCTTGAGCGAGCCGGGGAGGTCAGGCGGCGTAGCGCGCCTGCCGGGAGAGCAAGGCGAAGGCGATCCGCGCCAGCTTGTTGGCGATGGCGACCGCGACGAGCTTGAAGGGCTTGGTGGCGAGCAGTTTCCTCGCCCACAGCCGCAGCGGATCTTCGTGCCGGGCATGATGGTGGAGCACGGCATGAGCGCCGACGACGAGCAGCTTCCTGAGATAGACATTACCCATCTTGGTGATCCGGCCAAGCCGCTCCTTGCCCCCCGAGGATCGCTGGCGCGGGACGAGGCCCAGGAAGGCGGCGAACTCGCGGGGACCCGAGAACTGGCCCACGCCATCGGGGCCCAGCGTGGCGACGAACGCATTCGCGGTAAGCGAGCCGATGCCGGGAATGGACATCAGCAACCGTGCATCCGCGCTGCCACGCGCGGCTTCGAGGATCGCCTTGTCAGCTTCGGCGATGGCGGCATCAAGATGGCGGAGCTGCTCTACCAGCGGCAGCAGCGCCTGAACCACACAGGTCGGCACCTCGTCGTCGCCGGCCGCGACGAGCGCCGCGAGGGCGCGGGCGTTGCATGCCCCCTGCGCGGCAATGACGCCGGCCTCGGCGAGATGGCCGCGCAGGGCATTGAGCAATTGGGTCCGTTGGGCGACGATCAACTCGCGCACCTTGTGGCGCATCAGCACTGCCTGGTTCTCGATCGAGCGGACGGTCACGAAGCGCATCGACGGCCGCGTCACCGCCTCGCAGATCGCTTCGGCATCGGCGGCATCGTTCTTCTGGCGCCGGACATAGGGCTTCACATAAGCGGGGGGCATCAGCTTCACGTCGTGCCCCAGCGAAATCAGCGTGCGACCCCAATGATGGGCCGAGCCGCAAGCCTCCATGCCCACCCGGCACGGCGGCAGGCGCCGGAAGAAGTCCGCCACCTCGCGCCGCCTGAGCGAGCGGTTCAGCACCACCCGGCCCTCGGTATCGATGCAGTGAACCTGGAAAACATGCTTGGCCAGATCAAGGCCTACAACCGTGACAGTCGACAAATCGCTTGATAGCTTGCTCATGTGGATGGTGCTCCTTGGTGGACCTTCGACAGTCACACCGTGGAGAATGTCGCTATGCGACTCAAACCTCCCTCAGAGCGCCGTCCACACCATCACCGTAATTCCACCGTAATTCCTAATTGGAATGTTTTGGAATATTTGCGAATATCTTTTATTTCTTAAATAATATGGAAACTACTGCGGCTGTAATGACAGTGTAAAATGCTAAAAATAGGCCTCCTAATATGAAACATATGGTGCTTAAAGACGGGTATCTGTAATCTCGAAAAGTCATGGCAGATATTATAAAAAACCATCCTAAGATGATGCTTATCATTCTTAGTTTTTTATTTTCCTTACAAAGGAATTTTTCAGTATTATTAAGTTCTAACTTAGAAATATCTTTTTTAAAGAAAAACCTAAACCTATAGCTCACAGAATATGCGAGCAAAAATAGCGATATCGTATATAATATTATCGAGGAAGAAATATTCATTTCCAGAATCCGGTAGTGACGCCTAGTGAATTCACCGCACGACCTTGAAAGCCATTATGGCTGCGTCTTGCGCGGAAATTAGGGTGGCAATTTACTAGTCTCTCCCAGCTTGCGGCTTCGCTGCCGTGTCGCAAGTGTCCGGCCCATCCCTGCTTCCATCGCGATGTCACTTCAAGCGCCTGACGGGAGGGCCCCATCGCTTCACCGCGCATCGGGTTTCACGCCGGATGCGCACGGCACGTCGCTCGCGGTCCAGTCGAAATCATAGGTGGCCGGCACGCTCTCTCCGCTGCCCACGCCCGGTTCCTGACCCGTCGGGTCGTAGAATATCCAGCCCATGCTGTTGTCGAACGCCGCGATGCGCGCATTGTCGCGTTGCGCCGCCGCTGCGGAGATTTCCGGCTGCTCCACCCTCGATCCGCGCACCATGCGGATGGCTCCGTCGCGCAGTTCCCACGCCCGGTAATAATTGCGCCCGAACATGCGCGTGTCGAAGCCCGGCTTGGATGACCATTGCCGTGGCTGCGTCGCGCTCGGCAGCCTTACGGTGGTGACGGAGCAGTCATATTCCGGCTTGGCGTAGAAAGGGGCGTCCTTGTCCTGCCCCGGCCCGCGAACCCGGCGTTCCGGAGGATTGAAACCGCCTCCGGGAAGCGCGAAGGACCGGGCGCCATTTCCGTCATCGTCCCAGTTGACCATGCCGGTGCCGGTGATCGTCAGGATGCTCGCCCCGGATGTCTGGTCATAACGCCATGTGACGTCATCGATCGCCTGCCAGAGATCCCCGATCGCGCGCTGGCGGAACACCTCCAGCAGCTGGGCCGGCGTCACCGCGGAGAATTGCTCATGCTGCTGCAACCCTTCGAGGCCGCGCACGATCTTCGTCGATATGATCCGGGCCGGCGCGTCGAAGCCGGCGCGTGCATCGATTTCGAGCAGGCTGAGATCGTCCGGCGCGGTCGGCGGCTGCCACGCCAGCTTCTCGATCGTGCTGCCTCGCGCGGTCAGCGGCAGCACCCAGTTGAAGGGGAAGACCGGCCGGGCACTGGGCGGTGCGACCGGCGGCAGCGTACCATCCAGCCAATAGGTCGCGCCATCGATCCGCGCGCGCACCAGCACATGGTCGAAAAGCTGCGGGATCGGCAGGCGCTGGTCCAGCCCGTCATCATTGCCGCCCGAATTGACCAGCACGGGCTCCGCATCGATCCCCAGTTCGGCGAGCAGGGCCAGCAGCAAGGCGGTTTTCCCCTTGCAGTCGCCATAGCGGCGTTGCCAGCTTTCATCGGCCGAGGCCGGGATGAGGTTGCCGCCGTTGAGGCCGACATAGATGTAGCGCACATCCTGCTGCACCAGCCTGAGCGCGGCCGCCGCGCGGTCGATCGGGCGCGCATGGGCGGCGGCGATCCGCTTCGCCTCGATCTTGACCGGGGACGCGGGCGCGAGTGTCGCGGCTTTCGAATAGAGCGGCGCGAAATGGCGTGAAACGGCCGCCCAGTCCCTGAAATCGCTATATTCGACGACGCGCTGCCATTGATAGCGCATCGGCGCGTCCTTCGGTGGCGACAAAGCACCGGGATTGTCGAACCGGAAGTCGATACGGCGCTCGCCCTTCACCATGGTCGCGGTCATGTCCGGCGTCATCTTGATGTTGGGCTGCTGGCCCTGGTCCCAGCTCAGCCCCAGCCGATACCGCCCCGGCGCGGGCGCCGAAGTGAGCAGGAGAAGGCCGGACTCGTTGCGGCCGAGCGCCGGATCGTTGCCGAAGGTCGTCAGGGCCACTTCCAGTTCGTCGCCCACCCGCAGGTCGGGAACGCGCAGGACGGCCGTCAGGGTGCCGTCGAGCCGCGCGGCTTCCAGCTGGTCCTCGCGCCGCAATATCTCGAACGAGGCATTCTTCAGCACGTCGGTCGCCTGGCCCTCCCGCAGCACCCTAATCTCATGGACGATCGGCGCGCCGGCGGTCGGATTCCAGGCGATCGAGAGGTTGCCCACCTGCAGGGTGTTGGAATGGAGTATCTTGATCCGATAGCCGACATATTGCGCCAACCCCCGGTCGCCGAGGTGAATCTGCAGATCCTGCCGCCGCACGAATAGCGGTCCGCTCAGGGTCTCCGGCATGGCGATCGGTGGAGACGGCGTGACCCATGGCGGGGCGGGGCCGCGCTGGACCTGCGCCGGCTGTGCGCCCGCAGAGGCCGCGATGAGTGCCGACGCCAGAAGCAGTGATGAAATGCGCACGGCCATCCCCCGATCCGGCCATCCTCCGATCCGGCTCTCGCCATTGTGCCAGAAGCGATCCCGCGTTCAAGAGAGCCGGCGCCACCGGGTCGGGCGGACATATCGGTTTTGGACGATTCCCAGCGATGATCCCATGGCACCCTATGTTCCTTATTTGTTCCATCCCGGCGCCGTCCGTGCTACGCTGCCGGGTTGGCAATGAAAACGGGCGGTATGATCAACGAGCTTCTCATTTCACCTGGCACCTGCGGCGGGCGCGGCTGCCATCGGCGGGCATGGTCTTCCGGGCAAAAAAATAAAAAAACGAACATTCAACCCCATGCACCGGGATTATTGCGATTCAATCGCAATTTCGCGCGTGGATCGGGGCACCGTCGCCGCCCGACATTGACGGGACTCGGTCGCGTCTGCCAAGCGGGCGCCATGAAGAAACTGACCGGCCAGGACCGCAGCATCACCACCAAATGGCGGCCCGCCACCCAGGCGGTTCGCGGGGGCACCGCGCGTTCGCAATGGGGGGAGACGAGCGAGGCGATCTTCCTCACCTCGGGTTATGCCTATGATTGTGCGGGCGATGCCGCCGCGCGCTTCGCGGGCGAGCAGAAGGGGATGACCTATTCGCGCCTCCAGAACCCCACCGTGGAGATGCTGGAGGAGCGGATCGCGCTGATCGAGGGCGCCCCCGCCGCGCGCTGCATGGCCACCGGCATGGCGGCGATGACGGCGGCACTGCTCTGCCAGCTGTCCGTGGGCGATCATATCGTCGCGGCCAAGGCGGCGTTCGGGTCGTGCCGCTGGCTGGTGGACAGCCTGCTGCCGCGCTTCGGGATCGAGACGACCGTCGTCGACGGGCGCGACAATGATGCGTGGAAGGCGGCGATCCGCCCCAATACCAAGCTGTTCTTCTTCGAGACCCCGGCCAACCCCACGCTCGACATCGTCGATCTGGAGGCGGTGTGCGCGATCGCGAAGCAGGCGGGGCTGCTGACCGTGGTCGACAACGCCTTCGCCACCCCGGCCTTGCAGCGGCCGATGGAATATGGCGCGGACATCGTCGCCTATTCCGCGACCAAGATGATGGACGGGCAGGGCCGGGTGCTGGCCGGCGCGGTTTGCGGCAGCGAGGATTTCATCAACAACACGCTCCTCTCCTTCACCCGCAACACCGGGCCGACGCTCTCCGCCTTCAATGCCTGGGTGGTGCTGAAGGGGCTGGAGACGATGGACATGCGGGTCAAGCGGCAGAGCGAGAGCGCGCTGCAGGTCGCCCGCTTCCTCGACGGGCGGGTGCCGCGCGCGATCTATCCGGCGCTGCCCAGCCACCCGCAACACGAACTGGCCGTGAAGCAGATGCCCGACGGCGGCGGCACCGTCGTCGCGATCTATCTGGACGGCGGGCGTGCCCAGGCCCATGGTCTGCTCGATGCGCTGGAACTGGTCGACATTTCGAACAATCTGGGCGACTCTCGCTCGCTGATGACGCACCCGGCCTCCACCACCCATGCCGGGCTGACCGCCGAGGTGCGCGCGGATATGGGAGTAGAGGAAGGCATGTTGCGGCTCAGCGTGGGTCTGGAAGACCCGCTCGACCTGATCGAGGATTTCGACCGCGCGCTGAGGGCCGTGGGCCTGTGATCATGAAGGCGCTCTTCCCGCATGTCGCCCAGACGCGCGGCGTCGTAGTGCGGGTCGCGGTGTCCTTCATGCCCGAACAGTCGGAGCCGGCGCGCGGCCGCTGGTTCTGGTCCTATCATATCCGGATCGAGAATGAGGGGCACCAGGCCGTCCAACTGCTCACCCGCCACTGGCTGATCACCGACGGGCGCGGCGTGAAGCACGACGTGCGCGGCGAGGGCGTGGTCGGCGAGCAGCCGGTGGTCGAGCCGGGCCAGAGCTACGATTATGTCTCGGGCTGCCCGCTGCAGACCGCGACCGGATCGATGGAGGGCAGCTACCATATGGTCGCCGAGGACGGATCGACCTTCGAGGCGGCCATCCCGCGCTTCCCGCTGATCGGCCCGGCGGTCGCGATCTGATATGAAGCGGACGCATCTTCCCCTGAACGGCCTGCGCGTGCTCGACGCGGCGGCCCGGCATTTGTCCTTCACCCGCGCGGCGGACGAGCTGGCGGTGACGCCGGCGGCGGTCGGCCAGCAGATCCGCGCGCTGGAGGATACGCTGGGCGTGGTGCTGTTCCGACGCACCGCCAAGGGCCTGGAATTGACGCCCGAGGGCGAGGCGGGGCTCGACGCGCTGCGCGCCGGCTTCCTCCAGTTCGAGGAGGCGGTCCGCGCGATGCAGGCCGGTCAGTCCTCCAAGACGCTGACCATCGCCGCGCCGCGCGACTTCACCGCCAAGTGGCTGGCCCCGCGCCTCGCCGATTTCGGCCGCGACGATCCGGAGCTTCGCTTCGTGCTGCTCTCGTCGGACGAGGGGCTCGATTTCACCCAGGCCAATCTCGATCTCGCCATCTGCTACGCCGATGGCCCCGGCGAGCATGAGGGGGTGAGGCTGGCCGAGGGCGCGATCGTCAGGGTCGGGCTTGCCGATGGCGCGCCGATCGGCTGGCCGGGCGCGCCGGCCACCGACAAGGACGCCGGGCTGATGGTCGCCGATGCCGGGCTCGCGATCGATGCGGCGGCGGCGGGCTTCGGTACCGCGCATGTCCCCGCCCTGCTGGTCGAGCGGGACATAGTGGAGGGGCGGGTGCGCGCCCATGGCGATCCGGTGCCGAGCCCCAAGGCCTATTGGCTGGTCGCGCCGACCCCGCAATGGCGCCAGAAGAAGGTCAAGGCGCTGGTCGCCACATTGACCGCGATCTAGATTTTCCAAAGGGTTATCCCCTTCATCAATGGATAAGAGGCGGGCATGGCGACTTTCCTTCTGGTTCCGGGGGCGTTGCATCCCGCCTGGTGCTGGCATCGGGTGGTGCCGCTGCTGGAGGCGGCGGGCCATGAGGCGATCGCGATCGACCTGCCGGGGACCGGCGAGGACCGCTCGATCGACCCGCGCGACGCGACGCTGGCGATATGGGCGGACCATGTCGCCGGGCAGGTCCGCCGGGCGGCCAGGCCGGTGCTGCTCGTGGGGCATAGCCGGGGCGGGCTGGTGATCAGCGAGGCGGCCGAGCGGGTGCCCGACGCGCTCGCCGGGCTGATCTACGTCACCGCGGTGCTCCCGGTGCCCGGCAAGCCGTTGCGGGAGACGAGCGAGGCCGATCCTGGCATGGTGCCCGACATCGCCGATGGCTGCATGACCTTCGCCGCCGACATCGCCATCCGCCATTTCTACAACCGCTGCTCGGCCGAGGATGCTGCGGCGATGATCGATCGCCTCTTCCCCGAGCCGCTCGGGCCGGTAGGTACCCCATCGGGCATCACTGCCGAGCGGTGGGGGCGGGTGCCGCGCGCCTTCATCGAATGCAGCGACGACAGAGCGCTGAGCCTCGACTATCAGCGGCGCATGCAGGCTGCCGCGCCCTGCGATCCGGTGATCACGCTCGACGCCGATCACTCGCCCTTCCTGTGCGCGCCCGCGGCGCTGGCCGATGCGATGCTGCAAATAGCGGAGCGCCTCGCGCCGGCCTGATTTTTCCGGCTCCAGCTACGTCGACTGAAGGTTTCCTTCCGGCTTTTGGGGTTGCCTTGCGCGCCGCACAGGCAGACGCTCCCGGATCCCCTCAGCCAGACTCATGCGAGTCGACCGAGCAGCAGGAGGAGATCGACATGAAAGGACATGGCAACGGCACCAGAGCCGTCGCGCTCGTCGGACCGGCGGGCGCGGGCAAGACCAGCTTGGCGGAAAGCCTGTTATTCGCGGCCGGCGCGATCCCCCGATTGGGCGCGGTATCGGCCGGCAGCAGCGTCGGCGACGCCAGCCCCGAAGCGCGGGCACGCGGCGGATCGACCGAGCTGAACCTCATGAACTTCGGCTGGATGGGCGATCGCTTCGCGCTGATCGACGCACCCGGCTCGACGGGCTTCGCCGCCGATGCGGAGCGCGCGCTGAGCGTCGCCGATCTCGCCATCGTCGTCGTCGATCCCGATCCGGCGCGCGCGGCGCTGGTCGAACCGACCCTGCGCCAGCTGGAGGCGATGCGCCTGCCGCACGCGCTGTTCGTCAACAAGATCGATCAGGCGCGCGGCCATATCCAGGACCTGCTCGAAGCACTCCAGCCGGAGAGTGAGGCGGCGCTGGTGGCGCGGCAGATACCGATCCGCGCCGGCGAGAAGATCGACGGCTTCGTCGATCTCGCGCTCGAACGCGCCTATCATTACCGGCCGGGCCAGCCGTCCGAACCGATCCCGCTCGCCGCGGATCTGCGTGACGTCGAGGCGTCGGCGCGCTTCCACATGCTCGAGCAGCTTGCCGACCATGACGATGTGCTGCTGGAGCAACTGCTGACCGACGAGGTGCCGAGCCTCGACACCATCTTCGGCGATATCGCGCGCGAGACCGCGGCGGGGCTGATCGTGCCGGTGCTGTTCGGCTCCGCGATCAACGGCTTCGGTGTCAGGCGGCTGCTCAAGATGCTGCGCCACGATACGCCCGATCCGGCGCTCACCGCCGAACGCCTGGGCATCGAGGGGCCGGCTGCGCAGATCTTCAAGGTCTCGCACGGCAGCTCGGTGGGGCGGCTGGCGCTGGCGCGGCTGTTCGGCGGGCCGCTTGCCGAGGGCGCGGACCTGCGCGGCTGCGATGGCCGCGCCACCCGGGCCGGATCGCTGTTCGCGGTGCAGGGCGCCAATACCGCCAAGATCGCGGGTGGCCAGGCCGGCGATATCGTCGGCATCGCCAAGATCGACGCGCTCCAGGCGGGCGATCGGGTCGGCACCAACGGCAAGGCGCCCGCCGCCGCGCCGGCCGCCGACCCGCCGGTCTGCAACTGCGCGGTCGCGATCGGGGTCAGCGACCACAAGGACGAGGTGCGTCTGTCAGGCGCGCTCAACCGGCTGGTCGAGGAGGACCCCGGCCTCCACTGGGGCACCGACGAGGCGACCCGCCAGACCCTGCTGCACGGTCTGAACGACGAGCATCTGAACACCGCTTTGGCGCGCCTCAAGCGGCGTTACGGCGTCGCGGTGTCGGTGCAGAAGCCGTCGGTCGCCTATAAGGAGACGATCCGCAAACCCGTACGCCAGCACGGCCGGCACAAGAAGCAGTCGGGCGGCCACGGCCAGTTCGGCGACGTGATCATCGAGATCCGCCCGCTGGAGCGCGGCGAGGGCTTCCGCTTCGAGGACCGCATCACCGGCGGGGCGATCCCGCGCCAGTGGATACCGGCGGTCGAGGCGGGGGTGCGCGATGCGATGGCGCAGGGCCCGCACGGCTTTCCTGTGGTCGATGTGGCGGTGACGCTGGTCGACGGCTCCTATCACAGCGTCGACAGTTCCGAGCTGGCCTTCCGCACGGCGGGGCGGATCGCGATGGCGGAGGCGCTGGCCGGGGCCGCGCCCTACCTGCTGGAGCCGGTGTCGCACGTCACCATTTGGGCGCCGGGCAGTGCCGTCTCGCGCATCACCTCTGCGGTGTCGAGTCGGCGCGGCCAGATGCTGGGCGTCACCCCGCGCGAGGGCTGGTCGCGCTGGGACGTGATCGAACTGCTGCTGCCCGAAGGCGAACTGCACGGTCTGGAGGCCGAGCTGCGCTCGCTGAGCCAGGGGCTTGCCAGCTATGAGGCGCATTTCGACCATCTTGCCGAGGTGACGGCAAAGCTCGCCGGCACCATCGCGCAGCGCACACCCGAGATGGCCTGACCGCCGAGTGACGCCGGCATTGCGCAAAAGCGATGTTGGCGGCATTCGTCCCCGCATGGCGGGCGGGCAACCGGCCGTTCGTCGCAGTTGGGGAATGGACAGATGGTAGTGCGATCGGCTCTTGCCCGGATGGGGAAGGGCAGGGGCGGTGCGGCGGACATGGAGAGCGGCCGGGCGCTGCAGACGGCGCGGGGCGCGGCCTCACGGCTGCCGCGCGTCGCGTTCCTGTTCAATGCCCAGGCGCACCAGATCCTGCATGGCATCACCACCGCCGAGGCACTGGCCGTGGGCTGGCAGGTACAGGTCGACATCCTTTCCGCCTCGTCGGGCCATCTCGATCTCGCCCGTTCGCTTGTCCTGCTGGAAAACCGTGCCCGGCTGGGCTTCGAGCGGATCGGATCGCCGCTGCTTCACCGCAGCGCGGACCTGCTGCGTAGTGCGGTGCCGCCCAAGCTGCTGACCCTGTTCGCGTCCCGCAAGTGCCTGAACGGCTATGACGCGATCGCACTGCCCGAGCGGACCTCCACCATCATGCGCCGCTTCGGGGTGAAGCACCCCCGCCTGATCCATGTCGATCACGGCGCCGGGGATCGGGCGGCGGGCTTCGACCCGCGCATCGCCCTGTTCGATTTCGCCCTGGTCGCCGGCGAGAAGCAGCGGCGGCGGATGCTGGCCGAAGGACTGATCCGCCCCGGCGCGCACGCCACGGTCGGCTATCCCAAGTTCGAGGCGGCGGATCGGCTGCGCGATCCGGATTGGTATCCCTTCGCGGAACGGCGGCCGGTCGTCCTCTACAATCCCCACTTCTCGCCCAGTCTCGGCTCCTGGCCGCGCGACGGTGTCGCCATCGTCGATGCGATCGCCCGCGACGGCCGGTTCAACCTGATCGTCGCGCCGCACATCCGCATGTGCGACAGCCACCGCAACCGCATGCTCGTCGAGGCGGCGCTGAAGCCCTATGACGGGCTGCCGAATGTCCATATCGACCTGGGCAGCCGCCGTTCGATCGACATGAGCTACACGATGCTCGCCGACATCTATGTGGGCGATGTCAGCAGCCAGGTTTACGAGTTTCTGCGGACGCCTAAGCCCGTGCTGTTCGTGGACAGCCATGCGCGGGCATGGCGGGACGATCCGGATTTCGCGCACTGGCATTTCGGCCCCGTCATCGAGGATGGGACTGGGGTGATTGCGGGCATCGAGGACGCGCTGGCCAGCCATGATCGCTATGCGGAGGTGCAGCGCCGGGCCTTCGCGGACACCTTCGACCTGCGCGAAGGCGAAAGCCATTCGGTCCGCGCCGCCGCCGCCATCGCGGATTTCCTGGGGCTCGAGGCGCGCTGATCGGCCGGCAGGGGCTGCCACGGCGGCAACCCCTGGGCGTCTTCATTATGTCAGTACCGGGTCGCCCAGTCGGCGGGATAGGGCGGAGCCCAGGCCGGGCCGGCGACCCAGGTGGTGCCGCGCGGCGAGAATGTCTCCTCGATCGTGCCGATCCGCTTCATCGCGTCGGCCGTCGCCGCCTGCTGGCATGAGGGGGCGACGCTAGATCCGGTGTCGCTCTCGCCAAGCTTGTCGCACAGGTAGCGGGCGGTCAGCTTGATCCGGTGGCGGATCTCGGCGCGGCCCGCTGCCGTGCTGAGATCGAGGTCGCGATAGCTGATCGACTGGGAGAGGCTCTGGGTGCTGTCGGGCACCTTGCCATAGCGGCCGGTGACGACCAGTTCTTCTTCGACAGGCTGCGCCGACAGAGGGGCGGAGAGCCCGATCAGCGCGGCGCCAGCGGCAAGCCACAAGGCTTTCGGGAAATGTTTCTTCATCATTGTCGCATCCTTCCTGACAGGCCGGCCGACAAAGCATCCCCCCGGCATGGCCGGCGCCCTGAAACGATCCTCGCGGCAAAGCTGTTCCGAAATGCCGATGCCTGTGCTGTCGATCACCCCGTCGCCAGCCGGCCGGGTGGATAATGGCCGAGTCACCATGAGGATGACGGCCATAAAAATCCTGTTGCCAATGTTTTCCGCGCTTCTGTTCGCCGCAGCTCCGGCGACCGGTGCGCGCGCGGTCGATTGCTCGACGGCCACTGGCGGGCTGGAACGCCAGATTTGCGGCGATCCGGTGATGATCGACTATGACCGGCGCATTGCGGCTGCCTATGGCCGCGCGCTCGCCATCTGGGACGGCGCGATCGCGCCCTATGTGCGGCGCGACCAGCAGCGATGGATGGTCGGATTCCAGACGATCGAGCGGCTCGACGGCGCGATCGAGACCCAGTGCGTCCTTAGCGACAATGACTGCGTGCGCGACGAGATGCGCCGCCGGGTCGAGGATGTCGAGAGCGGCGCCTATGTCCATTCGGGCGTCTATCGCTCGCCGAGCGGGATGAAGTTGCTGCTCCATCCGGGCCTCGCCGCAGGCTATCGGGTCCGCGTCTATGATCCGGCGCGCGCGGCGAAGGTGAATCTGCTTACCGCCGCCGACGCGCGCGCGGCGCTCCGGGAGGGCACGGATGAGATGATCTCGGCGATGGGCGACGCCAATGGCCTGCCGCTGCCCGCCACGGACGGCTGCGTGCTGCGCCTGCTGCCGCAGCCCCTGGCGATACGGGTCGTCCAGACCGGTGCCTGTCGGGGCCAGGCCTTCGACGGAGTGTACAGCCGCCTGCTCGACGAGACGCTGCAGAGTTACGAACTGGAGCTGCACTGAGTAGGGAAGGGGGCGGGAGCGAAGCCTATTCGCTCAGCATCCGATCGACGCGGTTGGCGAGGTCCTCGATGGCGAATGGCTTGGTGAGCACCGCCATCCCATGCTCGACATGGCCATGGTTCAATACGGCATTCTCGGCATAGCCGGTGATGAACAATATCTTCAGCCCCGGCCGCAGCTTGCGGGCCGCTTCGGCGACCTGGCGGCCGTTGAGCCCGCCCGGAAGGCCGACATCGGTGATCAGCAGGTCCACCCGATCGGTACTTTCGAGCAGCTTCAGGCCCGCCTTACCGTCCTCGGCTTCCAGGCAGGCATAGCCGAGGTCCCCGAGCGCGTCGGCCACCAGCATCCGCACCGTCGGCTCATCGTCGATCACCAGCACGGTTTCGCCGGCATGGGCCTGGGTGGATGGGCCGGACGGGCGCCCCTCGCGTTCCTCGGCCTCGCCGAAATGGCGTGGCAGGTAGATGCATACCATCGTGCCGTGGCCTACCTCCGAATAGATTCGGACATGGCCGTTGGACTGGCGGGCGAAGCCATAGACCATCGAGAGGCCGAGGCCAGTGCCTTCGCCGATCGGCTTGGTGGTGAAGAAGGGATCGAACACGCGATCGAGGATGTCGCGGTCGATGCCGGTGCCGGTGTCGCTGACGCAGACCGTGACATATTGGCCGGGCTCCAGCCCGCGTTCGCGCGCGGTGCGTTCGTCCATCCATTTGTTGCCCGTCTCAATGGTGATCCGGCCGCCATCAGGCATCGCGTCGCGCGCGTTTATGCACAGGTTGAGGATCGCATTCTCGAGCTGGTTGGCGTCGACCAGGCTGAGCCAGAGCCCGGCCGCGGCGATCGTCTCGACCTGTATCCCGGGTCCCACGGTCCGGCGCACCAGTTCGACGAGATCGGGCAACAGACGATTGATGACGGTCGGCGTCGGCGCCAGCGTCTGCCGCCGGGCAAATGCGAGCAGCCGGTGGGTGAGCGAAGCGGCACGGCGCGCAGCGCCCTGGCCGGCGATCAGATATTTCTCGATCTCGGCGCTGCGGCCTTGCGCCAGCCGCACCCCGATCATCTCATAAGCACCGGAAATACCTGCCAGTAAATTATTGAAATCATGGGCCAGGCCGCCGGTGAGCTGGCCCACGGCCTCCATTTTCTGGGCCTGCCGCAGCGCCTCTTCCGCCTCACGCAGCCTTTCCTGCTCACGCAGCCTTTCGGTCACGTCATAGACGAACTGATAGGCGCCGATCTGACTGCCGTCGGTATTGCGCAGAATGCCGAAGCGCATCTCATAATGGCGCCGCTCACGATCCTCGTCGCCGAACTCGGCGACCTCTACGAACTCCTCCCCGTCGATCGCGCGCTGCCAGACGGCGCGGACCAACGCCTGCGCCCGGGGATTATGGGCGAGCGTCTCGAGCATGTTATCGCCCGCGCGGGGGCGGATGCCGTAGATGCGCTCGAACTCGTCCGCGGAGGCACGGTTCACCGCCAGCCAGTTGAACGCCATGTCCGAGACCTGGATGAAGGCGTTGGTTCCCTCGACGATGTCGGCCAGGATCTTGCGCTCCGCCAGTGCGGCAGCGACGCGCGCCTCCAGCGTGCGGTTGAGCTCGCGCAGCTCGATCTCGGCATTGCGCCGTGCGGTGATATCCTGGAACAGCACCGCGACCTGCCGCCGTTCGGGAGGGTCGAGCCGGAACGCGGCGAGGCTGAGGTAACGGCCGGTTTCGATCAGTTCCTGCTCAAAGCGGATCGGTTCGCCCGTCCGCAGCACCTCGCCGTAGCGCTTCAGCCAGTCCTCGGCCTCTGCGCCGACGAGTTCGCGCAGCCGCTTGCCGACGACATCAGGAATGCCGGCGTTGGCGGTGTAGGCGGCATTGGCCTCGACATGGACATAATCGCTCAGCGGCCCATGCGGCCCGTCGATGAATTCGATGACGCAGAAACCTTCGTCCATCGTATCGAACAGGGTGCGATAATGTCGTTCGCTCTCCTGAGCGGCCTGGCGATGCGCGACCGACTGGGTAACGTCGCGGACGAGGAAGCAGGTCCCGATGATATCGCCTTCGTCGTCGCGCAGGGCCGAAGCGGAAAGGTTGACCCAGCGCTGGGTCCCTTCCCCGTCGGCGGGGAAGAGGATCGGCCGGGCCTCCTTCACCACCGTATCCCCGGCTAGCAGCCGATCGAGCGGCATCTCGCCCGCGATCTCGGGAAAAGCCATATCGATCGGTGTGCCAAGCGCTGCGGGATGGCGCGGGCCGAGCATCTGGCGGGCATGTTCGTTATAGACGACCGATCGCTCGGGCCCCCAGGCGATCAGCACGCCCAGCGGCATGCCGAGCGCCATTGAGACATGGGCGCGCAGCGCAGCCGGCCAGTTCGCGGGTGGGCCGAGCGGGGAAGCGGACCAATCGGCGGTGGTGATCGCATCGGCCATGGCACCGCCGCCCCGCAGGAAGCCGATGGCGTCCCCGGTTGAGCCTGCCTTCACGCCCTGTTCCATTCCCGCCATTCCATCCCCTGAACAGGCGCGCAACGCACGACGACCAATTTGGATCAATATTTCGGTCGCGTCCCCGAATTTCTTCCCGGGCGGCGACGGGCGTGCTTTCGACGAACGCCATGCCGCATCGACGATCACCATATCCGCCGGTTGAGCCAGGCTGGCTGCCGGTCCACCATCGCGCAACTCATACGGGGATAAGGGAGGAAAGACCGATGCGCTTCAGCAGGATATTGTTCTCGGCACTGGCCGGGACGGCGCTGTTCAGCGTGACGATGCCGGCGATGGCCGGGGGCGGCTGGCTGAGCAAGGCGGTGTCGGCGCCCGGCCGCCCCGCCGATGCGGCCAGGCTCGATGCCGGGCGCAAGCCGGTCGAGGTGCTCGGCTTCCTGGGCCTCAAGCCCGGCATGGCCGCCGCCGATATCATGACCGGATCGGGCTATTGGGCCGAGATCCTGGCCAATGCGGTGGGGGCCAAGGGCAAGGTCACCGCGTTCGAGCCCGCGCAATTCTACAACGATCCCGAAGAGCAGAAAGTGTGGAAGGCGCTGACCGAACGCCGCCCAGACATCGATTTCGTGCGCTATCCGTTCGAAGGCTGGTCGGCCGGCGGGCGTCACTTCGATTTCGCGATCATCAACCTCAACTATCACGACCTCTATTGGGAATCGGCCAAATATGGCATTCCGCGCAGCGATCCGCAGGCTTTCCTGAAAGAGCTGCATACGGCGATGAAGCCGGGCGGCGTAGTCGGTATCATCGATCATGTCGCCAATCCCGGCGGCGATACCCGCGCGGTGGTGGATAAGCTCCATCGGATCGATCCGGCGGTGATCAAGGCCGACTTCAAGGCCGCCGGCTTCACGCTGGAGGCGGAAAGCCCGCTGCTCGCCAATCCGGCCGACGATCACAGCAAGCTGGTGTTCGCCCCGGACATCCGCGGCAAGACTGACCGTGTCCTCTACCGCTTCCGCAAGGTGAAATAAGCGTCGGCGGGCGGTTGGCTCCCCGGATCGGACAGGGCAAGATGCCCTTCCGAAACCGGGGAGCACCGCATGTCGATCTCGCTTTATCACGCAACCGTTCCAACCTTCCTGCAGATCACGGGGGCGGTCTCTGGCCTGCTCGACAGGGCCGAGGCCTTCTGTGCCGAAAAGGGCCTCGATCCGTCCGAGCTGATCGAGGCGCGGCTGGCGCCCGACATGCGTCCCTTTGCCTTTCAGGTGCGCTGGGTGGCGATGCACGGCTTCGGCGCGATCGAGAGCGTCCGCAACGGCGGCTTCGTGCCCGACATGACGCCGCCGCCATCCGACTTTGCTGGGCTGCGCGCCAGGCTGGCCGATGCAATCAGGGGGTTGGAGACAGTCGGCTACAGCGAACTGGACGCCTATATCGGCAAGCCGGTGACTATCACCCTGCGCGACGGCGCCCTGACCTTCGATGCCGAGGATTATCTCCTGTCCTTCGCCCAGCCCAATTTCTTTTTCCACGCGACGACGGTCTACGACATCCTGCGCTGGAAAGGGCTGGAGATCGGCAAGCGCAATTTCCTCGGCAAGCTGCGCTTTGCCGAGGATTGACGGACCGGCTGCCGCAACCGGGCTGCGCGCGGCGGCGTAACTTGGACATCGGCGTATCAGGGAGGCGCGCATGGGGATTTGGATCGCGATCGGCGTTGTGGCGCTGCTGCTGGTTTGGCTGATCGCCATCTATAACCGGCTGGTGCGGCTGCGCGCGCTAGTGCGCGAAGGGTGGAGCGGGATCACCGTCCAGCTGCGTCGCCGGGCCGACCTGATTCCGAATCTGGTCTCGACCGTCGAAGGCTATGCCGCGCATGAGCGCGGGCTGCTCGAGGCGGTGACGCAGGCGCGCGGCGCCGCCTCCGCCGCCAAGGGCGTCGACGCGACGGCGCAGGCCGACGCGCAGATGAGCGGGATGATCGGCCGGCTGTTCGCGGTGGCGGAGGGCTATCCCGAACTGAAGGCCGACGCCAATTTCCGCCAGCTGCAGGACGAGCTTTCGGGCATCGAGGGCGAGCTGGCGGGCGCGCGGCGCTATTACAATGCCACCGTCCGCGACCTCAACAGTTCGATTCAGTCCTTCCCCAATATCCTCGTCGCCGGCCCGATGGGATTCCGCGAGGAGGAAAGCTATGCCGACGATGTCGCCGCGCTCCAGGCCGCGCCCAAAGTGAGCTTCGGCGGCGGGCGCTGATCATGCGCGTCCTGTTCGCCTGCTGGCTCGCGCTCGTCGCCTGGGCGCTGCCGGCACATGCGCAGGCGATCGAAGACCCGGCGGCGGTGGCGGCAGCCTATGAGAAAGCGCGGGGGCAGGAGCGCATCCTGGCTTATTCGAGCGACGTCCATGTCGCGCGGGACGGCGAACTCGACGTCACCGAGACGATCCGGCTCGTTTCCCTGGCGGACCAGATCAAGCGAGGCATCTATCGCGATTTCCCGACCAGCTACGACAATCGCTACGGTCAGCGGACACGCGTGAGCTTCGATCTCGTCTCGGTCAGCCGAGACGGCAAGCCGGAGCCCTATGCGCTTGAAGACCTCAGCAACGGCGTACGAATCCGGATCGGCGATGCCGACACGCTGCTGCCGCCCGGCGAGCATGTCTATGCGATCCGCTACCGGACGCGGCGCCAGATCGTCTATCTCGCGGACAAGGACGAGGTGTACTGGAACGCGACCGGCACCGGCTGGGCCTTCCCGATCGACATGGCCGAGGCGCGGATCACGCTGCCCGGCGCGACGAGCTTCGGCGATCGCGCGGTCTATACCGGCCCGCAAGGATCGACCGCCGGAAATGCCGCGGTTGTTGAGGAACGGCCCGGCTTCATCCATTTCCGTACCACCGCGCCCCTCGATGCCTATAGCGGCCTCACCGTCGCCGCCGCCTTCCCTAAGGGTGTGCTCGAGCCGCCGACCCAGGCGCAGAAGCTGACATGGTGGCTGCAGGATTGGGGACCGTTCGCGGCCGGCGTGGCGCTGCTGGGTCTGCTGCTACTCTATTTCTTCTACGCCTGGCTGAGGGTGGGGCGGGGGCCGCGCCCGGGAACGCTGGTGCCGGCTTTCTCGCCGCCGGACAATCTCTCACCCGCCGCCTGCCGCTATATCGACCGGATGGGCGCCGACAATCGCGGCTTCACCGCCGCGATCGTCGACCTGGCGGTGCGCGGCCATATCGGCATCACCAAGAGTGGTGGCGGCTGGCTTTCGAGCGGGACCACGGTGCTCGACCGGCGCGAGGGCGGCAAGCCGATCCCGGCGCCCGAGCTGGCGATGCGCGATACGCTGCTGCCCGGTGTCGGCTCCCGCATCGAGCTGAAGCAGGACAATCACGCTACCTTGCAGAGTGCCAGTTCGAAGCTGAACAAGGGACTTGCGGCGGCCTATCAGGCCGCGATGTTCCGCACCAACAGGAGCTGGGCCGCCTTCGGCCTGCTCGGCATTCCGGCGGCGGTGCTGGCGGTCGTGGTGGTGACGTTCCTCGTCCATGCCGGGCACATGGCCGAGGAGGTCATGATCGTGCCGCTGATCGGGCTCGGCGCGGTGGTGCTCGCTTTCCTGCTGCATCGGCTGACCCTGGGCTCGGGCTGTCTGAAAGTGCTCGCCTGGGTCGGCATCGCGCTTTGCATCGTCGCGATCCTGTTCAGCGGCTTCATCGCACTGGCGCTGGCGATCGAGCAGGGGGCCTGGTCGCCGCTGCTGCCGCTGCTGGCCTTGCCCTTCGCGATCACCGCCTTCCGCTGGATCGCCGCGCCGACCATCGAGGGACGCCGGATGATGGACCGGATCGATGGATTCAAACATTATCTCGGCATCACCGAGGAGGATCGGCTGGACGCGCTCCACCCGCCCGAAAAGACTCCCGTACTGTTCGAGCGCTATCTGCCTTACGCCATCGCGCTCGACGTCGAGAATCGCTGGGCGGACAAATTCGCAGGCGTACTGGCGGCGGCGGTGGCGGCGGGCACGGCGGCGCACACCGCCAGCTGGTATTCGGGCGACGGCAACTGGTGGGACGATCCCGGCGGTTTCACGAAAAGCGTCGGCTCCTCGCTCGCCAGTACGGTGGCCTCGGCATCGTCCTCGCCGAGCAGCAGCAGCGGCGGATCGTCGGGTGGTGGTTCCTCCGGCGGCGGGGGAGGCGGCGGCGGGGGCGGCGGCTGGTGATGCGAAAAGGGCGCCGGTTTCCCGACGCCCTTTCGTTCATTCAGCGGCGATCCCAGCGATCGTGATCGTGGTTCCGGTGGCGCTTATACCAGCCCTTGTGCCGGCCGCGATCCCAGTGGCGGCGATCGTAGCGGTCATGGCGGTCATAGCGATACGGATAGCCATAGCGGCCATAGTCGTAGCTATAGCCATAGGGGCTGCCATAATAGCCACGCCCGCTGGAAATGCTGATGCCGAAGCTGGTCTGGGCCGAGGCGACGGCCGGGACGGCGGTGGCGGCGAGGGCCGCGACGCCGATAAGCACGGTCTTGATACGCATCTTACTCTCCTATGCCAGTTCTGGCGTTGTCGCCTTTCCTAGCAAGGAGGGGCTGAGGCGGGCCTGAACGCCCCTGTAAGCTGGGGTTCAGGGCCTGCCGACGGACATATATTCGAAGCCTGCGGCGCGCATTTGCTCGGGCCGGTAGATGTTGCGCAGGTCGACGATCGTGGGGGATTTGAGGAGGCGCCTGACGCGGTCGAGGTCGAGGGCGCGGAACTCGTTCCATTCGGTGACGAGGACGAGGGCGTCGGCGCCGTCCATCGCGGCATAGGCATCCTCGGCGAAGTCGACATTGTCGAGGAGGGCTTCGGCCTGCCTGCGGCCTTCGGGATCGAAGGCGCTGATGCGGGCGCCATTGTCCTGGAGGACGCGGACGATGTCGATGGCGGGGCTGTCGCGCATGTCGTCGGTGTTGGGCTTGAAGGTGAGGCCGAGCAGGGCGATCTTCTTGTCCTGGACCGAGCCTCCGGCGGCGGCGATGACCCGGCGGCCCATCGATCGCTTGCGCTGCGCATTGACGTCGACCGTGGCCTTCACGATCTGCATCGGGCTCTCATAGTCCTCGGCGGTCTTGAGCAGGGCGGTGGTGTCCTTGGGGAAGCAGGAGCCGCCATAGCCGGGGCCGGCGTGGAGGAACTTGCTGCCGATGCGGTTGTCCATGCCGATGCCCCTGGCGACCGCTTGCACGTTGGCGCCGGTCTTCTCGCACAGGTCGGCGATCTCGTTGATGAAGGTGATCTTGACCGCCAGGAAGGCGTTGGCGGCATATTTGATCAGTTCGGACGTCTCGCAGTCGACGAACAGGATCGGCACCTCGCGTAGCGAGAGGGGCCGGTAGATGTCCTTGAGCACCTGCTGCGCGCTCTCGCTGGCGGTGCCGCAGACGACCCGGTCGGGGCGCATGAAATCCTCGATCGCCGAGCCCTCGCGCAGGAACTCGGGATTGGAGGCGACCTCGATGGCAAGGTCGGGCCGGGCCTTGGACACGATCGCTGCCACCTGCTTGGCGGTGCCGACCGGGACGGTCGACTTGGTGACCATGACGCATGGTTTGGTCAGCGCCTCGGCGGCCTGCTGGGCGGCGGCGAAGACATAGGAGAGATCGGCATGGCCGTCGCCACGCCGGCTGGGGGTGCCGACCGCGATGAACACCGCATCGGCATCCTTCACCCCCTCCTTGATGTCGCTGGTGAAGCTCAGACGCCCCGAACGGCTGTTCCGCCGCACCAGATCGTCCAGACCCGGCTCGTAGATCGGGATCTCGCCGCCCTTCAGCTTCGCGATCGTCGCCTCGTTGATGTCGACGCAGGTTACGTCATGCCCGAACTCGGAGAAGCACGCCCCCGATACCAGACCGACATAACCCGTGCCGATGATCGCCAATCGCATAGATAGTCCCTTATTCCCTTAAACCGCGCGGCCAGGATTCGACCCTTGTCACCCCAGGCTTGACCCGGGATCCCGCTTTCTTGATCGGCGCGCGAAAAGAAGCGGGACCCCGGGTCAAGCCCGGGGTGACGGTGAAAAGCGTAGCGCTATCTCATCATTTCAGTCGATTGTTACGACACTATATCGCCGCCCGTTACTCGACCGTCACGGACTTGGCCAGATTGCGCGGCTGATCGACATCGGTGCCCTTGGCGACCGCGACATGATAGGCGAGCAGTTGGACCGGGATCGCATAGACGATCGGCGCGATCAGCGGGTGGACCTTGGGCATGGTGATCGTCGCCATGCAGCCTTCGCCGGCCGCCTGGATGCCGTCATAGTCCGATATGAGCACCACCTTGCCGCCGCGCGCCTGCACCTCCTGCATGTTCGAGACGGTCTTCTCGAACAGCGGGCCGGTGGGGGCGATCACGATCACCGGCACTTTGTCGTCGATAAGCGCGATCGGCCCGTGCTTCATCTCGCCGGCGGCATAGCCCTCGGCATGGATATAGCTGATCTCCTTGAGCTTCAGCGCGCCTTCGAGCGCCAGCGGATAATCGGTGCCGCGCCCCAGATAGAGGACGTCGCGCGCCACCGCGATCGCACCCGACATCGCCTCGATCGCCGAATCATAGGCCAGCGCCCCGTTGATCGCGGCCGGCGCCTCCGACAGGTGGCGGACGATCTCCTTCTCCTCGCGCCGGTCTAGCCGGCCCTTGGCGCGCGCCAGGTTCGCGGCGAGCGCGGCGAGCACCGCAAGCTGGCAGGTGAAGGCTTTCGTGGACGCGACGCCGATCTCGGGGCCGGCATGGGTCGGCAGCAGCAGATCGGCCTCGCGCGCCATGGTCGAGGTGGGGACATTGACCACCACCGCGATCTTTTGCCCTTCCGAACGGGCATGACGCAGCGCCGCCAGCGTGTCGGCGGTCTCGCCCGATTGGCTGATGAACAAAGCGAGGCCGCCTTCCTCCATCACCGGCGCGCGGTAGCGGAACTCCGAGGCGACATCGAGATCGACCGGCACGCGGGCGAACTGCTCGAACCAGTATTTGCCGACCATGCCCGCATAGAAGCTGGTGCCGCAGGCGACGATCGTCACCCGGCGGATCGCACTCAGATCGAAATCGGGGATGGGGAGGGAGACCTCCTCCTCCAGCCGGCGGACATAGGATTTGAGCGTCTGGGCGACGACGATCGGCTGCTCGTAGATCTCCTTGAGCATGAAATGGCGATGGTTGCCCTTGTCGATCGTAAGGTTCGACGCGCCCGAATGGACCACCGCGCGTTCGACGGGATTGTCGTCGCGATCGTATATCTGGGTCTTCTCGCGGGTGATGACGACCCAGTCGCCCTCGTCGAGATAGCTGATCTTCTGGGTGAGCGGCGCCAGCGCCAGCGCGTCCGAGCCCAGATAGGTCTCGCCATTCTCACCATAGCCGACCACCAAGGGCGAACCGAGCCGGGCGCCGATCAGCAGGTCCGGATTCTGGCGGAACAGGATCGCCAACGCGAAGGCGCCGTGCAGCCGCTTGAGATTGATCCGAACCGCCTCCACCGGGTCCATGCCCGCTTCGACATCGGCCGAGATCAGATGGGCGACCACCTCGGTATCGGTCTGGCTCTCGAAGGTGCGGCCCCTGGCGATCAGCTCGTCGCGCAGCGGCTTGAAATTCTCGATGATGCCGTTGTGGACCAGCGCCACCTCTCCGGTCGCGTGGGGGTGGGCATTGTCCTGGGTGGGGGCCCCGTGCGTGGCCCAGCGGGTGTGGGCGATGCCGATCACGCCGGGCAGGGGATCGGCGGCCAGCTTCTTCGCGAGATTGTCCAGCTTGCCCTCGGCGCGACGGCGATCGAGCATGCCATCATGGATGGTGCAGATGCCTGCCGAGTCATAGCCGCGATATTCGAGCCGTCTCAGGCCGGCGACCAGCCGTTCCGAGACATCCTCGCTGCCAACAATGCCGATAATGCCACACATCGACTAAGCCCCACCCGACTGCGAACGACCGCTCCTGCTCAAAGCATTATTAATCGCGGCTGACAATGAATAGGACGTCAACCCGCCTTCTTCGCGGCTTTCTTGATTTTCATCGCTTCGCGGAAGCGCGTGGCCCAGCCCGCGCGGGCCTGCTGCTGGCCGCGCGCGACTGCCAGCGCCTCTGCCTCGACGTCGCGGGTGATGGTCGAGCCGGCGCCGACGATCGCACCGTCACCGATCGTCACCGGGGCGACCAGAGCGCTGTTCGATCCGATGAAGGCGCCCTCACCGATGACGGTGCGATATTTGAGGAAGCCGTCATAATTGCAGGTGATCGTGCCCGCGCCGATATTGGCCTTCGCGCCGACATCGGCATCGCCGACATAGGAGAGGTGATTGGCCTTGGCGCCCTTGCCGAAACGGGCGTTCTTGACCTCGACGAAATTGCCGATCTTCGCGGCTTCGCCGATATCGGTGCCGGGACGCAGCCGGGCATAGGGGCCGATCTCGGCGCCCTGACGGATCGTCGCTCCCTCGATATGGCTGAAGCCGTGGATGGTAGCGCCGTCCTCGACCACCGCCCTGGGCCCGAAGAAGACATTGGGTTCGATCATCACGTCGCGGCCGACCTGCGTGTCGTGCGCGAACCACACCGTCTCGGGGGCGATCAGGGTGGCGCCGTCGACCATCGCGGCGAGGCGGCGGCGCTGCTGCCAGTCGGCCTCGACCGCCGCCAGCTCGGCGCGGCTGTTGACCCCGGCGACCTCCCACGGCTCGGCCTCGATCACGGCGGACATCCGACCGTCCGCGCGTGCGATCATAACGATGTCTGGGAGATAATATTCGCGTGCGGCATTGTCGTTGCCGACTCGGGCGAGCAGCGGCCAGAGATCGGCGGCGCGCACCGCCATCAGCCCCGAATTGCACAGGTCGATGGCGCGTTCGGAGGCCGACGCATCCTTATATTCGACCATCCTGTCGATCCGGCCCTCGGCATTGGCGAGGATGCGGCCATAAGCGAGCGGATCGGCCGGGCGGAAGCCGAGCACCACGGCGACGGGCTTGTCCCCGGCGTGGAGCCGATCGAGCATGTGGCGCATCGTATCGGGGCGGACCAGCGGCACGTCTCCATAGAGGATCAGCACGTCGCCGTCGAAGCCGGCCAGCGCCGCCTCGCCCTGCTGGACGGCGTGGGCGGTGCCGAGCTGCGGCTCCTGGGTCGCGACGCCGACGCCGAGCGGGGCGACGAAAGCCTCGACCTGCTCGCGCCCGGCGCCGGTGACGACGACCTTGCGGGCGGCGCCCAGGGCATCGACCGAGGCGATCAGATGGCCCAGCATCGGCCGGCCCGCAATCGGGTGCAGCACCTTGTGGAGATCGGATTTCATGCGGGTGCCCTTGCCGGCGGCAAGGATCAGGGCGGCGAAGGGACGGCTGCTCATGACCGGGGTCTGTGCCACGAAGCGCTTGCCTTTTCCATATCGCCCGGGCGATGGAGCGCGCCATGCCTGCTGATTTTCCCTTCGACGTCGTCGCCTTCGATCTGGACGGCACCCTGGCCGACACCGCGCCCGACCTCACCGCCGCGCTGAACCACGCGCTGGGCGTGCTGGGCCGCCCGCCGGTGCCGGCCGGGGATGTCCGCCACATGGTCGGCCATGGCGCCCGCGCGCTGCTCCAGAAGGGGCTGGCGGCGACCGGCGAGATGACCGAGGCGCTGGTCGATCAGGGATTCCCGATCTTCATCGACTATTATCTCGACCATATCGCCGACGGTTCGACGATCTTTCCGGGGCTGAACGAGGCGCTCGACCGGCTGTCGGCGCGCGGCGTCAAGCTCGCGGTCTGCACCAACAAGCAGGAGAAGCTCGCGCTCCGCTGCCTTGACGAGCTCGGTTGGGGCAGCCGCTTCGACGCCGTGATCGGCGGCGACACGCTTCCCGTGCGTAAGCCCGATCCCGCTCCACTGTTCGAGGCGATCGCCCGCTGCGGCGGAGGCAGGGCGGCCTATGTCGGCGATTCGATCACCGACACCGACACCGGCCGCAACGCCAACATCCCGACCGTGGCGGTGAGCTTCGGCTTCTCCGACCGCCCCGTCGAGCAGCTCGATGCGACCGCCCTGATCGACCATTTCGACGACCTGATCCCGACGCTCGAACGGCTGGGCGAGGATGAGAGCTGGCTGAGTTGCCCGATCTGCGGCTCGAATAAATTCGTTCCGCGTTTGCAGCGAGGCTATGTCCATTGCGAGGCGTGCGGGTCGAACGAGCGCGCCCGGCTGCTTTGGATGATGCTCGGCAAGCACGGGCTGCTGATGCCCGGCAAGCGCGTTCTCCATTTTGCTCCCGAACGTTCGACCGCCGAGCGCTTCCATGCTTTGTGGGGCGACGGCTATGAAGCCGTGGATATCGATCCGGCACTTTATGAGTTCGCGCCCAATATCCGGAAGATCGATCTGGTTCGCGATGCAGCGCGCCTACCATCGGATCATTATGACGCGATCATTCATTCACATGTGATGGAGCATATTCCCTGCAACATCACCGCCATCCTCTATCATCTCCATCGAGCCCTGAAGCCTGATGGCAAGCAAGTCTGCTGCATCCCGGTAATCAGGGGCGGATGTTGGTCGGAGGATCTGGGTCCTTTAACGCATCAGGAAGCCGTCGCGCGCTTCGGACAGGAGGATCATGTGCGGACCTTCGGCGCGGACGATATCCAGCTCACCCTCGGCATGATTTTCGCGCTACCCGATCCCTACGACCTGACCACCGAGTTCGACGTGGCGACACTAATCCGCAACAATATACCGCGGATCAACTGGCGCGGCTGGTCCCCCAATTCGGTGTTGGTACTGGAAAAGAGCGACCTGTTGCTGCGGTCCTGACTGCAGCAAGCGAGCGGGACGGATCATCGCTGCCCCTAGGATTTGGAGGCGAGCGCGACTGCATAATGGGTCCGGCCCATCCGTGCCAGTTCGTCGTCGAGCAAGAGCAGAGCGTCGAGGAGCGGGACGTCTTGCTCGTCGTCAAAATTCGTCAGAACATCGCTGAGCGCCAGGTGATAGACGACACCCCCGGTAAGGAGTATCTGCGCGCCGGGAAACACACGCTTTAGCGACGGCAGAATCCGGGCACTGTCCGCCGCTTCGGACGGGTCTGTCCTGAGCATCGCGTCGATCGATGGCCTGGTAAGCTGACGGCTAAGCGGTCCGGCGCCGGGACGCGGCGAGAGGAGAAAGCGCTCCGGCAACAACTCCCTTACGCGCGATGCTGTTTGCAGATCCTCGTCGGACCATTGAAACCTGGAGGCCCCGACAAAGTCGTCCATGACGAACCAACCGCCGGGGCTTAGAACCCTGTGGCTCCATTCCACGGCATGATCGACGTCTATCATATGATGGAGAGCATTGTTCCAGTAGACGAGGTCGAACGGTTCTTCGAAGCTGCTCTGGAATGCATCGCCGATGTGGATGGTAACGCGGTCGGTGACGCCGAAATCGGCGGCCTTGCGGTTGATCTGCTCGCGTCGATGCTCGCCGATCTCGCACAGGTCGAAGTGCTGCACGATGCCGGCCCGTAATAGCCGCATCTCCTTGCCGCCAGTGCCGCATCCGATCGATACCGCCTGGCGGAAACCTTCCGCCGGCATCACGCGCCTGATCCGCTCGTTGAAGCCCCCATGCGGCTGGTCAAGCTCCTTGCCGCAAACGATCCGGTTGATGTGGCGATGGATGCGCTCATGGTGCCACCAGCGCGTGCGATCAGTCTCGCGCTTAACGGACCAGTATTGCGCGGCGGTAGATATCTCGTCGTTCATCGGTTTCGATCCTCGAACCACAGCTTCACCGCCGTCCTCGGCCGCAGGGTCAGCCGGCTCACCGGTTCCGGCTTCCGGATATCCGGATAACGCAGCCGGAAGGCGCGGACGATGCTGGCGAGGATCAGCATACCCTCCTGCTGGGCGAAGCCAGCGCCGATGCAGATGCGGGGGCCCTTGCCGAACGGCATATAGGCGCGGCGGCAGGCTTCGGCCTCCTCCGGATCCTCGAAGCGTTCTGGCGCGAAGGCGTGGGGGCATTTCCAATTGTCGCGGTGGCGCTGGATCAGCCAGGGCGAGATGACGATCATCGCGCCCTTCTTGAGCAGCTTGTCGCGCATCGTCGTCGGCTGGGTCACCTCGCGGACGAAGAAGCTGACCGGGGGGTAGAGGCGCAGGGTCTCCCGAAACAGGTTGCGGACGCCGTTGAGGCTGCGCAGATGCTCGAAGCCGATCGGGGCGCCTCCGGTCTCCTTCTCCACCTCGGCGACCAGCGCGTCCTGGAGATGGGGGCATTCGGCGAGCAGGTAGAGCGCCCATGTCATCGCCGAGGCGGCGGTTTCGTGGCCCGCCAGGAAGATGGTGGAGACCTGCTCCATGATCTTGGCATAGCTGAACGGCTCCCCCGTGCGCGGGTGGCGCGCTTCGAGCAGCGACTGGAGGATGTCGTCCCTGCATGCCCCGGTGCCTTCGTGCCAAGCGGTGTAGCGCGCCTTCACGATCGGCCCGAACACGGCGTGGATAGCGGCGGCCGCCTTGCCGGCGCGGCGGCGGTAGCCGAGCAGCGGTAGCGCGTAGAGCTTCAGCATCGCCGCCGGCTGGACGTTCTTCTGGTAACGATGGAAGGCGTGGTAGATCTGCTCGGCACCCTCCGCGTCGAGCTTCACCGAGAAGATCGTCCGGTAGATGATGTCGGCCGCGACATGGGTCATCAGTGGATCGACCTCGATCGGCTTCGACCGGTCCATGGCCCGGATCGTCGCGAGCAGATCGACCACCGCCGCTTCCATCGCCGGGAAGACGCGCTTGAGATTGGTGTGCGCGAAGGCCGGATTGACCATCTCGCGCTGCTCTTCCCAATCCTGGCCGTTGGCCGAGAATACGCTGTTGCCGATCAGCGGATCGAGCAGGTCGTTGAGGAAGCGGTGCTTGGGGAAGGCCTTTTCGCGATCGTCCATCACCCGGTCGACCACCGACAGATCGTTGGCGATGTAGAAATCGAGCCGGGGCAGGTGAATCTCGCCCATCTGCATGCCGTAGCTGCGGTCGAACAGGGTATGGATCCAGCTGTTCCAGCCGGTCAGGAAGCGCTTGAACAGCGACGCCTTGCTCTTGTGCGGGACCGGATAGGGCGGGGTGAAAAGGCCATCTTCAGACATTGTTCTCGGCCTTGAACGCTTCGATCGATTTGGCAAGGGGCCGCGCGCCGGAACTGATCGCGACATAGTCGAGCGGCGATATCCGATCAAAGGTCTTCAGATAGTCGAAATGGGTCTCGTACTTGTTGCGGCGGCGCGCCTGATAGCTGGCGGGATCGCAATATCTGAACCAGCGCGGGCTGGTCTGGAACAGGCGGGCGCTGCGCGGGGCCCCGCCGATGCACGGGTCGATCCCGGCGATACAGGCGCCATCGGTGATCGAATTGACGTCGAGCCAGCGGAAATCGCCCGCGCCCACCTTGTCGAGCAGCGCGCGGAAATAGCGGCTGTCGCGCCGGGCGCCGATCAAAGGGATCGACGAGCCGAGCGTCACCAGGCTGAACCGGTCGGGCAGGGTGCCGCCGCACGCCTCCAGCAGCCGGGCCATGACCGGCATCGCCAGGATCGATCCGTTGCTATGGGTGACGAAGAGAATCTCGTCCCGGTCTTCGGCGAAGCTGGCGCGGATCGCCTCGGCGAACTCGGCCATCCGCGCGTCGACATCGGCGGGCATGCCGCGCGCCAGCTTGTCATTGAAGATGATGAAGCGCAGCAGCCAGAAGCCCTGGATCTTCTTGACCACCCCCATGGCGATGCCGATGCCCGCCATCGCCGAAGCGAGCAGTCCCCAGCCCCAGCCGAGCAAGGCGATCAGCGGGATAGCGAGCAGCAGTCCGAACAGGATAGGAAGCAGGATTGTCGATATTCCAGGGTAATAGAAGGCGATCTTCACGCCCCATGGGAATTTGTGGACGATCGACCAGTCGACCCGCCGGGTGAAATTGCCATAGGCGCGCAGCGAATGGCCGAGCAGCCCGACCGGGTTCTTGACCCAATGCGCGCGCACGACATCGTCCCAGTTGAGGAAGACATAGTCGGTCTCGGCATCCGCCTCCCTATCGCGGACCGTCCAGGCCGCCGAGCGCGGCGGCTCGCGGCGGCGGTCGCCTACTTCGATCGTGCGTCCGGTGGTGGCACCGAAGATCGCTGCCTGCTCGGTATAGAGCTGCTGGTAGAAGCGGGCACCGCGCGGATCGAAACCGCTGAGATAGAAGATTTTCCGCTTGAACGCCGGCATCGCGCCTGTTTACTCGCCCCATGGCTGACAAAGAGCGTCAGTATTGCCTTTTCATGGACGGGACCAAGCATAATCGCAATGCGGGGTGCCGGGCACACGACAATGCCTATGGCATATATGGCGGCGGCACCGAGCGCGACCGCCGCGCCGCCGACCTCGCCTTCTATCGCCATATGCGGGACAACCGGGACCCGCTGGCGCTGGTCGTGCTGTTCTTCGTGACCTTTTACGGGTGGTTCTTCTTCAACTATCATGGCCGCCCCTGGCGCGGGCAGCTGAGCCGGAAGCTGTTTCCCAATTATTGAACCGCGATGTGGGGCGGCGCTGGTACAGGGGGGAGGGGCCATGCTGTCGGAATATGCCGCGATCTATCGTCGGGTCTTCGCCTTTGTCCGGGCGATGCCTCTGATCGCCGCCGTGCCGCTGATCGTGCAGCTGGCACAGGCGCTGCTGGCGCATGGCGGGTTTGTGCCGGTCGATAGGATCGAGACCGCGTTGCTCCTCTTCAGGCTTCTCAACACGCTCGCCATGCTGGTGGTGATGGTCCATGCGCTGCGCTGGTGGCGTTTCCAGGGTGACCGGCGCCGGGTCCGGCGAATGGGCTTGCGGGTGCTGGTCGGGGTGGTCGTCATGATGACGATCCAACTGACCGATGAATATCTGTTCGTATCCGCCGGGCATCTGGCCGCCCATCTGCTGGGATATGGGCGCGCCTGGCTGGTGCCGGGGGCGGTGCTGCTGTGGATGCTCGTGTCGATACCGCTCTATCCATGGTATGTGGCGTTGATCACCGATGACCATGAACTGACCTTTCGAGAAGCGGTGCGGCGCATCCGCGCCAAATGGGTGGCGTGTTTCCTGCTGGTGCTGAGCGCGCTGGCGCCCTTGCTGATAATCGGAACGACTGTCCGCTCGCTGCGAATGAGCCTGCCCTATGCCAGCCCCTGGCAGCGCCCGCTTGAAGTCGTTGCGATGTTTCTGGTGCCGATGCTGATCATGGTCACCGCTTCGGCCTATCTGGCCGTCTATCGGATCGCCTATCGGGGCAACCTACCCGTCGATTGAAGCGTTCCCCCCTTGAAACCCTTGAAAGGAGAGGCTTTATGCGGATTCCCCACAATACGCTGGTGCTCGTCGCGGACGGCCGCAAATCGCTGTTCCTGCGCAATGAGGGGGACGACGACTATCTCAATCTCGTCGTCGAGGACCAGCATGCGCAGGCGGGCCTGAAGGATCGCGACCTGAAATCGGATGGTCCCGGGCAGGCCATGTCGCAGGGCGGCAGCGGCCGGCACAGCACGATGGAGGAAACCGACTTCCATCAGCAGGAAGAGGACCGCTTCGCCGCGGACACCGCCGCCCTGCTGGCGCGGCGGGCCCAACAGCAGGGCTGTGAGCGGCTGATCATCGTTGCACCGCCGCGCACCTTGGGAGAGTTGCGCCAGCATTATGACAAGGCGGTGGAGGCGAAGATCGTCGCCGAGGTCGACAAGGACCTGGTCAACCACCCGATCGAGAAGCTGGAAGGCGTGCTGAAGGCCCTGTAGCGGCGCCGGTCGCGTCTCGGCGACTACCCCGATCAGGCTTCCGTGTCGCCCTCGCCACCGTCTGCCAGGTCGTCGCCCACGACCGCACCGTCGTCGGGCGCGGTGTTGGGCGAGCCGTCGGTGAGGTCGGCTTCGGCCTCTTCCTCGCTCTCCTCGATCCGCGCGGCGCCGACGACATGCTCGTCCTTGGCGACGTCGAACAGGCGGACGCCGGCAGAGTTGCGGCCGATCACGCGGGTGTCGCCGACCGACAGGCGGATCAGCTTGGCCTGATCGGTGACCAGCATCAGCTGCTCGCCATTATGCGCGGGGAAGCTGGCGACGACCGGGCCGTTACGCTCGAGATTGTCGATATTGCCGATGCCCTGGCCGCCGCGGCCGGTGCGCCGATATTCATAGGCTGAGCTGCGCTTGCCATAGCCGTTTGCGCAGACGGTGAGGATGAACTCCTCCGCCGCAGCGAACTCGGCCATGCGCTCCGCCGGAAGGGTCGGCTCGACATCGTCGCGCTCCTTCCAGGGGGCGGCGCGCAGATAGGCGTCGCGTTCCTCGGTGGTCGCCGCGAAGCCCTTAAGGATCGAGAGCGAGATGACTTCGTCGCCGCCCTTCAGGGTGATGCCGCGCACGCCGGTCGAGGTGCGGCTCTGGAACTCGCGCACGTCGGTCGAGGCGAAGCGGATCGCCCGTCCGCCGCGCGTGGCGAGCAGCACGTCGTCGTCCTCGGTGAGCAGTGCCACGCCGATCAGCCGGTCGGTGGCGTCCTCGTCGAAGCGCATCGCGAATTTGCCGTTGGTCGGAACATTGGCGAAGGCGTCCATCGCGTTGCGACGGACATTGCCGTGCGCGGTCGCGAACACGACGTGCAGCGCGCCCCAGCTTTCCTCGTCCTCGGGCAGTGGCAGGACGGTGGTGATCTTCTCGCCGTCGGCCAGCGGCAGCAGGTTGATCATCGGCCGGCCGCGCGCCTGCGGGGCGCCCTCGGGCAGGCGCCACACCTTCTTGCGATAGACCTTGCCATGGTTCGAGAAGAACAGCACCGGCGTATGGGTGCTCGTCACGAACAGCTCGGTGACGGCGTCCTCATCCTTGGTGGCCATGCCCGAGCGGCCCTTGCCGCCGCGTCGCTGGGCACGGAAGGCTTCCAGCGGGGTGCGCTTGATATAGCCGCCATGGGTGACGGTGACGACCATCTCGAGCCGCTCGATCAGGTCCTCGTCGTCGATATCGTCGCCGGCGGGGGCGATCTCGGTGCGGCGCGGGGTCGCGAATTCGAGCAGGATCGCGTCGAATTCCTCGACCATCACCTGGTAGAGGCGGACGCGGTTGCCGAGGATCTCCAACAGTTCGGCGATCGACGAAGCGAGCTCAGCCAGCTCCTCGCCGATCTCGTCGCGGCCAAGCGCGGTCAGCCGGTGGAGGCGCAGGTCGAGGATCGCGCGGACCTGAACCTCGGTGAGCTGGTAGGTCGGCGAGTCCCCGATATTGTCGACCGCCTCGACCAGCTTGATGTAGCTCTCGATCTCCTGGCGCGGCCATTCGCGGGAGAGCAGCGCAGCGCGCGCTTCAGCCGGGCTCGCCGAACCCCGGATGATCTTCACCACCTCGTCGAGATTGGTCACCGCGATCACGAGGCCGAGCAGCAGATGGGCCCGCTCGCGCGCCTTGTTCAGCTCGAACTTCGAGCGGCGGGTGATGACTTCCTCGCGGAACTTGACGAAGCTCTCGACGATGTCGCGGATGTTGAGCGTTTCGGGCCGTCCGCCGCGTATGGCGAGCATGTTGGCCGGGAAGCTCGTCTGCGCCGGGGTGTGGCGCCACAGCTGGTTGAGCACGACATCCGGCGTGGCGTCGCGTTTCAGGTCCATGACGATGCGGACGCCGTGGCGGTTTGATTCGTCGCGGATGTCGGCGATGCCTTCGATCCGCTTTTCCTTGGCGGCCTCGGCGATCTTCTCGACCAGGCCCGACTTGCCGACCTGATAGGGAATCTCGGTCAGCACGATCGAACGCCGGTCACCCCGGCCTTCCTCCACCTCGTAGCGCGAGCGCATCATGATCGAGCCGCGGCCGGTATGATAGGCCTGGCGCACGCCGTGCTGGCCAAGGATCTGCGCGCCGGTCGGGAAATCGGGGCCCGGGACGATCTGAATAAGCTCGTCGATCGTGATCGCCGGGTTCTCGATATAGGCCTTGCAGGCGTTGATCACCTCGCCAAGATTGTGCGGCGGGATGTTGGTCGCCATGCCGACGGCGATGCCGCCCGCGCCGTTGACCAGGATGTTCGGAAAGCGCGCCGGCAGAACCTGGGGCTCGTCGCGCGAGCCATCATAGTTGGGCGTGAAGTTGACGGTGTCCTTCTCGAGATCGTCGAGCAGGGTCATCGCCACCTTGGCGAGGCGTGCTTCGGTGTAGCGCATCGACGCGGGCGGATCGGGATCCATCGAGCCGAAATTGCCTTGGCCGTCGATCAGCGGCACCCGCATCGCCCAATCCTGGGCGAGGCGCGCGAGCGCGTCGTAAATCGAAGAGTCGCCGTGGGGGTGATAATTGCCCATGACGTCGCCGACGATCTTGGCCGACTTGCGATAGGGACGACCAGGGACGAAGCCGCCTTCCTGGCAGGCGTAAAGGATCCGGCGGTGGACCGGCTTCAGGCCGTCGCGCACGTCCGGAAGGGCGCGCGACACGATCACCGACATTGCATAGTCGAGATAGCTCGACTTCATCTCGTCTTCGATCGAGATGGGGGAAATATCGCTGTTTTCGATGGGCGGCGGTGCGCTGGCCAAAGTCTTTGGGTCCGTGTTCGTTTGAGCTGTCAGGCCCCGGAACGGGGCAAGCCAGAAGCTCCTAACGAAGGACGATGGCTATGGCTAGTCCAATGCTTTCACCGGCGGCAGGGGCGCGGGTCGGAGGCTCAGGTGCCCGCCCAGCCAAAGCCCAGAACGATGAGGAAGCCGATGATGACGAGGATGAGGCCCCAGCCGAGGATATAGCGGGTCATGTGGGGCGTCGCGCCGGCCCGCGCTTCGTCGGTGCTCAGCTCGACACCGTTGCCCTTGTCCCGATCGGTCGGGTGCGTCTCGCTGTTCATGGTGCTAACTCCCGTCTATCCTGCCGCATCAACGGGCCGGACGGGGGGAGGTTCCTTACGGTACCGGTCCGGTGTCAGCGCGACCGGACGAATCGCCAGCTATTTTCGTCGGACCCTTCGGGCGTGAAGGCATAGCCATCGCTGTCGAAGCCCTTCAGCGCCTCGGGTTCGGTGATGCGGTGTTCGCACATCCAGCGCGCCATCATCCCGCGTGCCCGCTTCGCGCCGAAGCTGTTGAACATCAGGCCGTTGGGTCCGTCCTCCCGGAAGTCGATGGTGACGATCCGCACGCCCTTGGGCGGGGCCTGCTCGACCGCGTGCCAATATTCCTTGCTGGCGCAGTTGATGATCACGTCGGATCCGTCGGCGATGAGATCGGCCGCGAGCGCGTCGGATATCTTACTGCCCCAGAGCTGGTAGAGGTTCTTTTTCCGGCCCGGCGCCCAGCGTGTTCCCATCTCCAGCCGGTAGGGCCGGATCAGGTCGAGCGGGCGGAGCAGGCCGTAGAGGCCGGAGAGGATGCGGACATGGTCCTGCGCGAAGCCGATCGCGGGCTCGTCCAGGGTCTTCGCCTCCAGGCCGACATAGACGTCGCCTGAAAAGGCATAGAGGGCGGGACGCTCCTCCTGCGTCGCGAAGCCGGCATAGCGCTCGGCGTTTAGCGCGGCGAGCTTGTCTGAGATGCTCATAAGCTTCGAGAGCTTCTTCGCCCCGAGCTTCGATGCCGCCTGTGCGGTCGCCAGCGCCTCCTCGGCGAAGCGCGGGCGGGTCGCCGTCACGTCGGGCAGGGGGCTCGCATAATCGAGCGATTTGGCGGGGGAGAGCAGCAGGAGCATGAAGCCGCCCTAACGGTGCTCCGTCCGGGGATCAACCGGCGCCGGTTCAATCACCATTCAGCGAACCGTGCCTAGATGGCGACGAGTGACGCCGGATCGTTTCGCCATGCTTGTGCGAGCGCGTGGGAGCGATTAGTCAACCCGGCGTGTTTTACGGGCGGCCGCCCCCTTTCGGCCGCTATCCAGGAGGCCTGAAGCATGAATTCCACGTCCCGTTATGCGCTGCTCACCGCGCTTGGCCTTGCCGTCGCGGCGGTCGCGCCGGGCGCCCCCGCCTTCGCCGCCAAGAAGGAGGAGAAGCCCTCAAAGCCGGCGCTGAAGATCGGCAATGAGATCCGCAAGCCGCTGGGCGAGGCCGATGCCGCGATCAAGAAGAAGGACGTGGCCGCCGCCGAGGCCGCCCTGGCGACCGCGCGCGGGCTGGCCAAGACTCCGGACGAGCAGTTCGTCGTTGCCCAGTACAGCCTCAATGCGGCTCAGGTGAGTGGCGACCAGGCCAAGCTGTCGGCTGCGCTCGACGCGCTGATCACGGCCGGCGAGGCATCGGGCCAGCTCGCCGACGACCAGCGTTCGCAATATTACTGGTTCCAGGGCCAATTCGCCTATCAGGCGAAGAACTACACCAAGGCCGAGGCCTCGCTGCAGCGCGCCATCGCGGCGGGCACCCCGCATGCCGATGCCTATGCCATCCTGGCCGACGCGCAGTCGCGCAACGGCAAGCCGGGCGAGGCCGTCGCCACCCTGCAGAAGGTGATTGACGCCAAGGCCGCCGCCGGCGAGGCGATCCCCTCCGAATGGTATGGCCGGGGCGCTGATATCGCCTCGCGCGCCAAGCTGCCGAACGAGTTCGTGCGTCTGACCACCGCCTGGCTCAGTGCCTATCCGGTCAAGCAGAACTGGCATGACTCGCTGTTCATCTATCGCCAGCTCGGCGGGCTTTCGGGTGACGTCGATCTCGACATGATGCGCCTTGCCCGCGCTGCCGGTGCCCTGCCGCTGTCGGCCGCGTCGAACTATATCGACTATGCGCTGGCGGTGTATCTGAAGTTCCCGAACGAGGCGGTCGACGTCCTCAACGAGGGTATCGCGGCGGGCAAGCTCAATGCCTCGAGCAGTCAGAACACCCGCGAGATCATCTCCCTGTCGCAGCCGAAGATCGCCGCCGACAAGGCCTCGATCCCCGCCGCGATCACCGCGGCCAACGGCGCGAAGAGCAGCTTCAAGTCGGTGATGACCACGGCCGATCTGCTCTACGGCTACAAGGATTATGCGAAGGCCGCCGAGTTCTACAAGCTGGCCCTCACCAAGCCGGGCGCCGATGCGGGCCAGGCCAATTTCCGCCTGGGCCTCGCGCTGGCGCTGGCCGGGGACAAGGCCGGCGCCAAGGCGGCGTTCGACGCGGTCACCAGCGGCGCCTATGCCCCGCTGGCGGCGTACGCGAAGGTGTGGGCGGAAAAGCCCGCCACCGCGTAAGGATGGGGGTATAAAGGAAAGGGCCCCGGTCGCCTTTTGCGGCCGGGGCCCTTTCTTATTGCTGCCCGCCAGCGCGGGAATGGCGGGTAGTGGCAGGACCAGTCGGATATCAGACCCCGTCGACAGGTATCCCGGCGATATCCTTGGAGGTACGGATCGTCAGCGAGGTCTTGACGCTGGCGACGTTCGGCGCGGTCGTCAGCTGCGACGTCAGGAACTGCTGGAAGGCCTGCAGATCGTGGGCGACGATCTTCAGGATGAAGTCGATCTCGCCGTTGAGCATATGGCATTCGCGCACTTCGGGGAGGGCGGCGACGTGCGCCTCGAACTGGCGGAGATCCTCTTCGGCCTGGCTGCGCAGCGAAACCAGCGCGAACACCGTGATGCCATAGCCGAGAGCGGCGGCATTGAGCCGGGCGTGGTAGCTTTCGATCACCCCGGCTTCCTCGAGCGCGCGGACGCGGCGCAGGCAGGGCGGGGCGGTCAGGCCGGCCTTGCGGGCGAGATCGACATTGGTCATCCGCCCGTCCTCCTGCAGCTCGTGCAGGATGGTGCGATCGATTTGATCAAGGGACGGACCAGCCATGGAGAAACCTTTCAAAAACTCACGGCCTTCGTAGAATAAAGTTTCGGAAGAGTGCAATTAAAATAGCGGTGCGCTATGGGATGAAACGGTCTTTCCGCTCGCCCGGATGCGTTCTAATATCGCGGACGGGGGGAATGGTTGGAGGACCGTTCACAGACCCCCGAGTGGAGGCGGGCCTTTGCGTTTCGATGACATGCTGGCCACATTGCTTGCGCAGCCGGCGCCGACGCCCGAGGCGCGCGCGGTGCTGTGGCGCCAGGTGGTCGATGTACTCGCGCAGGGGCGGGGGCATCGGGTCGACGATCCGCTGGTCGACGCGCCCCGCGCGGTCGACGCCTATAATTTCCTGCGCTCCGTCCGTCCCGAAATCCCCGTCGATCTGCGGCTCGCCGCCGGCCGGGGCCTCGCCGGCCGGCGCGTGCCTTCCGAACTGGTGCTGCTGTTCGCCGAGGATCTGCCGCATATCGCCGCACCGATGCTGGGCCATGTCATCCTCGGCAACCGGCAATGGCTGGACCTGCTGCCGCGCCTGACGCCCAGCGCGCGCAACCTGCTGCGCAATCGCCGCGACCTGGGCTATGAGGTCGAGAAGGCGCTGGAAGGCTTCGGGCCCAGCGATTTCCTGATCCCTGGGCCGGTCGAGACGGCGGAGGCCAGCCTGGCGCCCCTCGCCGCGCCGATCGAGGATCTCGTCGCCGAGGCGCAGGCGCCCGAGGCCACTGTCGCACCGGTCACCACCACCCCGCCCATGGTGGAGCCCGAGCAAGCGCCGCCGTCGGCGGCGACCGATCCGATTCTCCCCGCCGGTATCGGCCTGCCCGGCGAAACCCAGATCCGCGATCTCCTGTCCCGGATCGAGACATTCCGGAACCGCTATCCCGCCAATGGTGAGGCGGAGGCCGGCGCCGCCGTCAGCCGTGTCGAGAATTTCCGGTTCGAGACCGGGGTCGACGGGGTGATCTGCTGGGTGCAGGGCGTACCGCGGGGGCCGGTGATCGGGGAAACGATCGCCGTCGCCGCGCACCAGACCGATCATGGCGTCGATGGCCATGCGGCCGGCGCCTATCGCAGCCGCACGCCGTTTCGCGATGCGCGGCTTACCATCGCGGGGCAGGGGCCCGCGTCCGGCGAATGGCGCATCTCGGCGGTGCCCTTCTTCGATCCCAAGGACGGCCGTTTCAGCGGCTATCGCGGGACGGCGCGGCGCCCGCGCGCCGATGAGAGCGCCATCGCCATGACCGGCGAAGCGCGGGCGCCGCGCAACCAGGGGATCAACGATTCGCTGCGCCACCTCGTCCATGAACTGCGCACGCCGCTCAACGCGATCATCGGCTTTTCGGAGATGATCGAGGGCCAGGTGCGGGGGCCCGCCGCCGCCGCCTATCGCAGCCGCGCGCAGGATATCCTCGACCAGAGCAAGAAGCTGATGAGCGCGGTCGAGGATCTCGACATCGTCGCCTCGGCCCGCCCCGCCGAGGCCATGGCGCCCCCCGCGCCGGTGGATGCCGCGGCGATCCTGACGCGCCTCCACACCAATTTCGAGGCGGCGGCCAAGGAACATGCCAGCGGTCTGGCCTTCCGGATCGACGAGACGCTGCCGCCGGTCGCGGTCGATGCGCCGACGGTGGAGCGGATGCTGTCACGCCTGCTCGCCGCGACGATTGCGATGGCGGTCGAGGGGGAGAGGATCAGCGTCGACCTGCAGCGCGACCCCCGCCGGTCGACCCATCTTCTGCTTACTCTGCTGCGTCCGCGCGCGCTCGACGGGCGCGACGAGAAGATGCTGCTCGATCCGGGCTATAATCCCGACGGCAATTGGCCCGATGCGCCGGTACTCGGCCTCGGTTTCGCGCTGCGGCTGGTCCGCAACCTTGCCATCGCCAGCGGCGGGATGCTGGAAATCGACGCGACCCGCTTCTACCTGAGCCTGCCGATCAGCCAGGGCAGGGCCGAGCAGGACGCGGGCTGACCGCGATCACCCGCTTGCCGCCCGAAAAGGTCTCCGCTATCGCCAGCCGTGCTGGTTGGGGCCTGTAGCTCAACGGTTAGAGCTGGCCGCTCATAACGGCTAGGTTGCGGGTTCGAGTCCTGCCGGGCCCACCAGCATTTTCGCGGCTTGTCGATCAGCCGTCGGCATCGCCAGCCGTACCGGATCGCTGGCGGTGCCGTAGCGAAATTCATAGAGAATTAACCACCTTCGGTCACAGCTTCATGCCGAAACTGCGGCAAGGGCCTGAACGTGAAAGAAATTGCCAATTTCGTTCCGGCGGCTGCTGCCGATGATGGTGATGCGGTCGCGACAGCCCTTGCGTGGCTCGAAGTCGGCGGTGTCGAGAGTGTGGAGGCGGCCTTTTCGCTGATGCGCCGCCAGGGGATCGCGCTCGACGGGCCGGAGGGGCAGGCGGTTCTCGTCGAGATAGTTTTCCAGATGCTTGAAGCGCTGGAGCAGGACCTGTCCAATCCGGATATCTGTATCCTGGCCCTGCGCTTCGAAAGGGACGCTGCCCAAGCCGCGCTCGAATTGCTGTCGGCGGCCAATTTTGCCGACGGCGCGCGGGATCTGGGTGTCCTTGGCGACGCCATGGTGTTGATTTTCGCCGCATTGCAGGCGGCAACAGGCGATCGGGCGGACGCCATGGAAATCCTGCAGCATTCGGCATTCGCGCGTCCGGGGCGGGCCTTCCAATGGGCCGCCGCGCAGCTTCAGCTGCTGATGCAGGAGGACAGTCGCGGCGTCATGCAGCGTCTCTTCGAAATGACGCTGGACGGTCTCGATCATCCCGAAATCTGGCCGGCACTCGGTGCCGTGACGGCGCACTTCCCCGACCTGATCGATGCAATCGCACCGTTGCTGGAGGATGAGCTTGGTTTCTACACCGAGTTCTGGGGCGTGATCCACGCGCTTTGCGTGGCGGCGAGCGGGGAGCCTGCGCGAGGCTGGGCCCTGCTGGCGCCGCTCGCGACGGCGCACAGCCAGTCGACGATGACGCAGGGGGCCTGTTTCCACATTCAGTCGCTGCTCGATCCCGGTAATCCGATCTACGATCTGGAATCGCGCTTTTGCACGCTGCCGTTCGATGTGTTCGAGGTGCTCGACGGCAAGACCCATCTGTGCTGCGCGAGCTGGCTTCCGGAATCGGCGGGCAACCTGGCCGAACAGTCCTGGGAGGCTGTCTGGAATTCGGATAGCGCGCAGAGCATCCGGACCAGCATTCTCGACGGAAGCTTTCGCCACTGCAACAAGACGGCCTGCCCGAAGATCGCGGGCGGCACGCTGCCGCAGAAGGCGGAGCTGGCCTCGGAAGCCGAGCGCTGGCGCGACATCATCGGCAATTTCCGGACGCGCAGCGAAACGCCCCCGCAGCGGATCAATCTGGCCTATGACCAGACCTGCAATCTGTCCTGCCCCAGCTGCAGGACGGGCAAGGTCGCGGCGGACTCCGCGACACGGGCCCGGTTCGACAGGTTGCAGGACGAGCAGATCCTCCCGCTGTTGCGGCATGCCAGGCTTGTCCTCGTCACCGGCTCCGGCGATCCCTTTGCCAGCAAGAATTTCCGTAATCTGCTCGATCGGCTCGGGCCCGAGGATTATCCCGACCTGCGGTTTCAGATCATGACCAACGGCATGTTGTTCACGCCGCGCGAGTGGACGCGCTTCCCCTCGCTCCATGGCCGGGTCGCCTATCTGCGGATCAGCCTCGACGCCGCCACCGGCCCGACGCACGAATTGCTTCGCCGTGGCGCGCGCTGGAAGACCATGGAAGAGAATCTGGCCTTTGCCCGGGACCTGCGCGCTGCAGGGGCGATCGACAGGCTGGAATTCTCCTTCACTGTCCAGACCGAGAATTATCGGGAAATGGGCATGCTGGTCGATATGGCTCATAGCTACGGCGCCGATCACATAGCCTTTGGCCGCCTGACCAACTGGGGTACTTTCTCGGCGGAGGAATATGCGGCCAAGGCGGTTTTCAGCACCTCACACCCTCAGCATGGCGATTTCATCGAAGCCATGCAGGATGGGCGACTGCGCGACAGGATTGCCGGCCTGAACGACCTCGGCCAGTTCGTGCGATCATCACGCGCCTGAGGCAAGTGTAAGCCCCGGCCGCCCGAGGCAGTCGTCTCACGCGCGATGCCGATCGGAAACAGGAGCGGCGGTGCGCGTTGGGGGGTGTGATCCCAGCACTTCCGGAGGACGCGATGGACGATCCCGAATGGACCGATGCCGATCTGGCCCTGCTTCAAAGCCTGGACGCGGCCGGCACCCCGATCGAGCAGATCGCCCGGCGGCTTGGGCGTGATCCCCAGGCGATCGAGGCGCATCTGCCGATCGCCCGGGCGCGCAAGGGCGTCATTCCAGTGCCCGAGCCGCGCGCGTCGGCCCCCAGATGGAACGGCCCCGACGAGGAGGGGGATGTCGGCCCCCCTTCCGGCCGCGACGAGGCCGATCCGTCGGCATGGGTCCATATCGGCAAGAGCTGAGGGGGCGAAGCGGTGCCGCCTTACGGCCTTGCCGCCGGTCGCGACCGACGGGATCGGGCCTGCCTCATCGTCCTGTCCCCACCAGGCAAGGCCGGCCCGCCAGGATTCCGTCCTGCCTGTGAAGCGCGTCACTCCGCGAATCGTCAAAAAATGTGAACGCTGTGTTGCCGGATAGGATGTACTGATCGGTACCTCTTCCTATCTATAAAGCGATGGCGGCGATCACGACAGGCGCGGTGGCCGGCAAGGAGCAAGACGATGGCGTATCTGCAATCCGAGCTGCCGCCCTCGACGGCCCCGGCGAAGCCGCTTGCGGTGCATGGCGTCTCGCCAGCCCCGATCGCGATACCGGCCCCTGCCGCGCGCTGGCCGGCCCGGATCGCAGCGCGCTTCGGCGCGGTGCTTGCGGCGATGCTGGCGCTGTTCTTCGTCGGTCAGGCGGCGGCCCGCGCCACCGAGTCCCTCGCCATCGGCATCATCGCCGCCGATCTGGTCTTCCTGCTTGTCGTCGCCGGCTGGTCGACGGTAGCTGTCAGCAGCCTGCGCCGCTGAGAGAGGGGAGCCACGGGCCTCTTCGCGCGTAATGCGGGACGATGGCCTTCGCCCGCACCTCACACCGCCTCTTCCTCACCGTCTTCATCGCGGCGCTGGGCCTCGCCTTCTACAGCTGGGCGAAGGGGCACCCGCAGGATCTGCCCTGGACGCCGCTGTCGCTGGGTGAGCAGGCGGGGCGCTTCACCAACTTCAAGATTGCTGGGCTGCACGGCGATTTCCGTTCCTGCCGTCGGCTGCTCGACGATGGCGCGGAGGCGTATGCGGTGCTGCCACCGGCCCGGGCGGAGGGCGGGGCCTGCGGCTATGACGATGGCGTCCGGCTCGAAAGTTCGCCGGGCTTCGGCTATGCGCCGCGCGCCGAGGTTTCCTGTCCGGTGGCGATCGGGCTGTTCCTCTGGGAGCGCCAGGTGGTGCAGCCCGCGGCGCTTCGGCATTTCGGCAGGCCCGTCACACGGGTCGACAGCTTCGGCAGCTATGCGTGCCGCCCGATCCGCGGAGGCCGCGAGGGGCGGTGGAGCGAACATGCCCGGGCCAATGCGATCGATATCGCCGGTTTCCGCCTGTCCGGCGGCCGGCGGATCAGCGTCGCCGGGGACTGGAGGCGCGATGGTGCCGAGGCCGCATTCCTGCGCGAGGTGCGCAACGGGGCCTGCCGCATGTTCGCGACGGTGCTTTCGCCTGACTATAATGCGGCGCACCGCGACCATCTGCACCTCGACCAGGCAGCGCGGGGCGGGTGGAGCTATTGCCGTTGAGCAACAGGCTGCGCGCCCCGCAGCCACCCTGTGGTAGCATCGCGTAATCTTCTGGACATGGTCGGGCAAAGATGATGTGCTGTGGCCACAACATAATTCGGAGGGGATCGCTCGGCAGTTTTTGGGGAACTGGCGTGGTCGATCTTGCACGTATCGATTGGTTCAAGGCGAGCATCCTCCCGCATGAGCGGGCCTTGCGCGCATGCCTGCGCCGGGCATCCACGGCAGGGGGCGACATCGACGATATCGTCTCCGAAGCGCTCGTCCGCGCCTATGGGACCGAGGATTGGGTGCGCATCGGCGATGGACGCCATTATCTTTTCCGCATCGCCCGCAACGTTCTGATCGATCATGCGCGGCGCAACGCGCTGGTCGCCTTCGACAGCCTCGATGATGCCGGCGACGGCGAAGCCGACCATCGTACAGAGGCCGCTATCTCGGCGCGCGACGAATTGCGCCAGGTCCAGCGCGCGATCGAGGCTATGCCGCCGCAATGTCGCCGTGTATTCGTGCTGCGCCGGGTGCATGAGCGCTCGATCGGGGAGATCGCGGCCGAGATGGGGCTGTCGATCTCCACGGTCGAGAAGCATCTCGGCAAGGCGGTGGCCCTGCTCGCGCGGGTGATCGCCGAGATCGAGGAGGGAAGCTTTGGGCGAGGTGGAGAGCCCGCGCAGCGTGGAGGAGGGCCGGCTGGCCCGGGCGGCGCATTTCTTTGCCCGGCAGCTCGATGACCGGTCGGCGGAGTTGCGCGCCGAACTCGACGCATGGCTCGGCGCCGATCCCCGCAATGCCATCGCATTCGCGCGCGCAGGGGCGGCGTGGGAGAGGGCTGCCGGGGTGGGCGCCATGGCGCCGTCACCAGTGCAGGACGAGAACCGGCGGGACATGGCTGGTGCATCGCAACAGGGCCAGGACCAGCAATAGGCAGGGCTGAGCAGGGTTGCGCCACCGGATCGCTGATACCGCCGACATCCCCGCTATCGCCGCGCTGATGGAGCGGGCGATCGCCGAGCTCCAGCAAGGGTTCCTCTCCCCCGCCCAGATCGCCGCGAGCCGCGCGCATATGGGGCTCGATACCCAGCTGATCCGCGACGGCAGCTATTTTCTTGTCGAGATCGATGGCCTGCTCGCGGGCTGTGGCGGCTGGAGCGCCCGGGCGACGCTGTTCGGCGGTGACGCGAGCGCGGGGCGCGATGCCGCGATGCTCGATCCCGCGCGCGATGCGGCGCGCATCAGGGCGATGTACACCGATCCGGCCTTCGCGCGGCGAGGCGTGGGACGGCGGATCATCGCCCTGTGCGAGGCCGCGGCCGCCGCTGCCGGGTTCGGGCGCACCGAAATGGCGGCGACGCTGGCGGGTTTGCCGCTGTACGAGGCGTGCGGCTACGGCGTGGTTGAGCGGTTCGAGGCAGTGGCGCCGGATGGCGTGCCAGTACCCCTCGTGCGGATGGAAAAGCCCCTGCACCGACATAGCCGGTAGCCACGACCGGATTGCGAAAGACCGGCCGATCAGGCCTTGGCCGGCCTGGCCGGCTTCGGCGACGTCTCGGGCTCGGGATAGGGCATCACCATCGTGCCGTCGGGGGCTGCGGTGAAGGTGGTCTGGGTCGGATAAGCGAACTGGATGCCTTCTGCGGCGAAGGTTTCGAGGATGGTGATGCAGACTTCGTGGCGGGCCCGGTTGAAGACCTCAGCGTCCTCGGCGAGCACGTCGAACATCAGTTCATAGTCTAGCGAGGACGCGCCGAAATTGATCATGGAGCAGTGCAGGAACACCGCCTTGTCCTGCCGGGTCACGATCCCCTTGACGATGTCGGGGATGCGTCGGCACGTCTCGGGGGGGGTCTGGTAGGTCACGCCCAGCATCAGCGTCGCGCGCCGGCGCATCGTGTGCGTGAGGTTGTGCAACTCCTTGTTGAGCAGGTTGGTGTTGGAGATGATCACCTCTTCCCCGGTTACTGAGCGGAGACGGGTCGTCTTCAGGCCGATCGCCTCCACCGTGCCGGTCGTCGTCTTGTCCCAGTTGACGGTGTCGCCGCGCCGAAAGGGGCGGTCGAAGATGATCGCCAGGCTTGCGAACAGATCGGAGAATATGCCCTGCGCCGCGAGGCCGATCGCGATGCCGCCGATGCCGAGGCTGGCGACGAGGCCGGTGATGTTGACGCCGACATTGTCGAGGATCGCCAGTGTCGCCACGATGAAGCAGACTGCGGTGACGAGCAGGCGGATGATCCCGATCGCCGAACCCAGCGTCGAGTAGCCGCTCTCTTCGTCGTCGCCGGCGCGATGTTCGACGATGCCGATTACCAGCTCGCGTACCCAGATCGCGGCCTGGATCGCGGCGGCGACGGTGAACAGGAAGCGCACCGTATCGGCGACCACCGCCGGGGGGGCCGCGTAGCCGCTCACGATCTTCGACGCGAGCATGACGATGAAGAACAGGTTGGTGCGGGCGATCGCACGGCCGACGATGCGCGGCCAGTGGCCGAGATGCTGGCGCCGGCACAGCCGCGTCCCCAGCATGCGCAGGCCGTAGAGGATCGCCACGATCACCGCGCCCGCGGCGCCCGCGATCGCGATGCTCAGATAATGGTTCGCTATCCAGACGAGCACCTGTTCCCAGAAAAGCTCGATGTCGGCGACCGACTGGAAAAGGGCTTGGTCTTCGGAGGTGGCGGCGTTACCCGTCTTAGACATTCAATAGTCCATCATTATTTGCCGGACGTGGTGCCCCAACGAGGTTGAGTGCGGCGGTGTTCCCCGGCACGGGCAAAGCCGCGTGTGGGTTCGGGATCGGGTTCCGGCTCGGATTCGGCCGCCGCCGCTTCGGCCGCGGCTTCGGCTTCGATCGCGGCTTTGGCCTCGGCGGCCTCGATATCGCGGCGTCGGCGACGGAAGGGGTTCCACACCTTCTTCTTCACATAGGTCTGGACATAGCGGTCGAACGCAATCTCCACCGCGATGATGAAATAGATATAGGGCTGGAAGGCGATGCCGACGAAGGAGCAGCCCAGCATGAAGATCAGATGGGCATGCTGGAGCGCCGCAGCCAGCGGCGCCACCCAGGCATTGGGACCTTCCTCCTTCTTGTAGGCGCGTCGCACGATCTCCATGCGGAAGATGCCGACGAGGTGGACGATCAGGAACAGCGCGAGCCCGGGATAGCCCTGCTCGCCGAGCATTTCGAAATAGGCGTTGTGGAACGACCGGCCTTGATCGTAGCCGACCACTTTCACGACCGTGCCGTCGGCGGTCTTGTAGCTCATGTCAATTTCGAGCTTGTTGCCGATATAGGCGTTAAAACCCCCACCGAACGGGTGGCTGCCGGCATAGTTGATCGTCCATTTCCACACCGCCAGCCGGGTGGAGGCCGATGCGTCGGCCTGGTAGCCCTGGATGGTGTCCATCCGCTCGGTATAGCTTTTCGGCAAGAAGGGGACGCCGGCGGCGACGATCCCGACCATGATTCCCAGATAGAGCATCCGCCGCTTCGCCGCGCGCAGCTCCAGCAGCGCCATCAGCACGATGCAGAGCAGGCCGGTGCGGGTCTGGGTGCCGATCGGGATCAGCAGGCACGCGAAGGCGAGTGCATACCAATAGACCCTGGCGAAGATCGACGGCGGCACCAGCGTCGAATATTTCGCCATGTAGAGGATCAGTGGGATCGAGCAGATCGCGAAGGCCGAGATGGTGCTGCTTTCGTACATGCCCGAATTGTTGGCGACCATCAGGTTAAGCGTGCCATAGCCGCCGCCGCCGGCCAGCGTCTTGGCGCCGCCGACCACCGCGATGGATGACAGGCAGAGCAGCATGAACAGCAGCACGCCCTCGATCCGGGCGCGGGTGAAGAGCGTCATCGGCAGGAAGATCGAAAAGACCAGCGCCTTCCACACCCAGTCCCATTTCTCCATCGCGGCGTCGGGATGGTCGGCGGTCAGGGTGGTATATCCGCATAGCAGCAACAGAAGGATCAGCACGACCTGACGCGGAGATGGCTTGGCCAGGCTCTTGTCGTCGTTCATCGCCCAGCCGAGGAAGGCCGCGATGAACACGATCAATGACACCGGGATCGAACTCAGCAGATAATAGGACAGGCGCTGTGGCGAGACGATATCGACGTAGATATAGGCGCAGACAAACAGGAAAGGCCGCCGGAACCCCGCGAGCAGCAGGGATACCAGGAAGCCGATCAGGAAGAGGTCACGCACGGTTCGAGCCTGGCCGTGCTTCGCCGGTTTCGACTCCGGCGCGTCTGGGTTGCTGTTCCTGCTTCTTGGGCAGGACAGGCTTGAAGTGGCGGCCCGAGCCGATCGGCTCCTCGTTCAGATCGGGATGCTGCAGCATTCGGATCGCCACGAAGCCCAGCAGGAAATGGGCCAGGAGCAGCGAAAGCGTGTCGATCATAGCTGGCGTTCCGACCCGATTCCGGTTGACATTCCCGGCCTCTTCATGCGCGTTTCGCGCCACATGAAGATCCTCCATATCCTCGATCATAGCCTGCCCATCCACAGCGGCTATACTTTTCGTACTCGGGCGATCCTCAAGGCGCAGATTTCGATGGGCTGGGAGGTGCTCGGCGTCACCGGCCCGCGTTACAATGATCCGCTGCCCGACCCGGCCGAGGAGGAGGGGCTGCGCTTCCGCCGCACGCCCAAGGTTGCGCCCGCGCGCGCGCCGATCGGGGAATGGCGCGAGGTGAGGGCGCTCGAAAAGCGCATCGGCGAGGTCGCCGCGGAGTTCCGCCCCGATATCCTCCATGCCCATTCGCCCGCGCTGACGGGGCTGGCGGGACTCAGGGCTGCCAGACGGTTGAAGCTGCCCTTCCTCTATGAGATCCGCGCCTTCTGGGAGGATGCGGCGGTCGGCAACGGCACAGGGCGCGAGGGATCGGCGATGTACCGGCTGACCCGCATGCTCGAGACCCATGTCGTGCGCGGCGCCGATGCGGTGGCGGTGATCTGCGAGGGGCTTCGCTCGGATCTTGTCGCGCGCGGCATCGCGGCGGACAAGATCATGGTTTCGCCCAATGGCGTGGACCTCGACCTGTTCGGCGATCCGCCACCGCCCGACGAGGCGCTGATCGACCAACTCGGCCTGCGGGGTGCCGAGGTGATCGGCTTCATCGGCTCCTTCTATGATTATGAGGGGCTCGACGACCTGATCGCGGCGATGCCGCTGCTGGTGGCGAAGCGTCCTCGGGCGGCGCTGCTGTTGGTCGGCGGCGGGCCGATGGAAGCCGCCCTGCGCGCCCAGGCAGCGGCCTCGCCGGTGGCAGAGCGGATATGCTTCGTCGGCCGGGTGCCGCACCAGGAGGTCGAGCGCTACTACAGCCTGACCGATATCCTCGCCTATCCCCGCAAGTCGATGCGGCTGACGGATCTGGTTACCCCGCTGAAGCCGCTGGAAGCCATGGCGCAGCGCCGGCTGGTTGCGGCGTCGGACGTCGGCGGGCATCGCGAACTGATCGAGGACGGTGTCACCGGCACGCTGTTCGCACCGGACGCCCCCGGCGCGCTGGCGTCGTCGCTGGCGGCCCTGCTGGAGGATCGCGTCCATTGGGACGAGCGGCGCGCCACGGCCCGCGCCTTCGTGGAACGAGATCGCAATTGGGGCGTCAATGTCGCGCGCTATCGGCCGGTCTATGAAAGGCTGGCAAAACAGGGAAGGCGTTGAAATTTCTTTGCCTTAGGGCAAGCTTCTTCGACGGAAAGTAACGGAATCCCAATTTTGCCTTATTATTGGGCGATAAAGAAACATATGGGCGTTCCAATGGTGCTGACGAAAAGCAAGAGGCGGTCGAGCCTGGTGATGGGGCTGCTGCTGGCGATGCTCCTGGGCGTGGCGGCGGCGTTCTTCGTCCTTGCCATGCCGATCCGCATGCTGGAGACGGTGACGACCCTAACCCGGCTGTCCAAGCTGATGGTCCAGGCGGAGCCGCCGATCTCGCCCAATGATCGCACCCTGCTCGCGGTGCTCGCTGGGATCGTCACCGCCGGGATCGGCTGGGTGCTGGTCGACTGGCTGCTGTTCGGCCGTGCGGGCATGAGCAGGCTGATCCGCACCCGTGAAGACGATTATGAGGATGAGGACGAGGATGCCTATCGTCCGACCGATCCGCTCGACCTGGTGGTACCCGGCGCCGCGCGCGCGAACGATTGGTCGCAGGCGCCTTCGGGCGATGCGCGCCGGCCGCTTTCGGCGCGAACCGACATCGGCGAACCCGCGCCCTTTGCTCCGCCATCGCCGTTCGGTGCGCCGTCGCCGGTGCCGGGGCTCAACCAGCCACTGCCGCCGCTCGGTCAGATCCTGCCCGGCGCCGGGGTTTCGGCGCCGCCGCTCCAGCCGCATGTACCGCCGCTGGCCCAGCCCATCGCGCCGCCCGATCCCTTCGCCGCGCCGCCGGCCGTACCGGCCTGGACGGTTCCGGCGGCCGAGGGCGCGCCGCCGCTCAACGCCAATTTCGATCTGCCCGATCGCCCGGTCTCCTTCGATGCGGCTCCAGTAGCGGCCGCGCCGGCGGCGGTCTCCTCCGGCATGCCGAGCTGGTTGCCCGCGCCGGGTTCGCGCCCCGACGATCCCGCCGTCTTCGATGTGCCGCTAGCCGCCGAATTGCCGGCGGCAGCACCGGGCGAGCCGGTACCGATGCCGGCACCAGCATCGGTACCGGCACCTCGGGCGGCCGATCCCTTCGGCGCGGCGCCTGCAGAGCCGCCGCCTCTTCAGCCGCCGCCGCTCCAGCCGCTCGCGTCCGATCCGCCCCCGCTGATCCTTGCACAGCCGGCGCCGCCGCTGCCGATCCCGCAGGCCGAGCCGCCATCCTTCGCGACGCCTGCGGCCGCACCCGCCGTTCCTCCCGTTGCTCCGGCTCCGCCTCCGCAACCGCAGCAGCCAGTCTTCGCACCCGAGCCGCCACAACAGCCCTTCTTCGCGCCGCCCACGCCGCCTCGAGCGCCAGCGCCGGCAGCAGCAACGCCGGCTCCGGCCCCGGCGCGCCCCGCGGCGGCACCGGGTTTCGACCGCGCACAGCTGGAGGATCTGCTCGGCCGGCTGGAGAGCAAGGTCCACAGCCGCCGGGCTGCCGCTGCTGCGGCCGCTTCCGCCGCTGCGCCTCCGGTCGCGCCGGCTTTTGCGCAGGCGCCGGTTCCGCAAGCCCGGTTCGCACAGCCGCCCGGCGCGATGGATCCCATCCCTCTGCAGCGGGCCGAACTGCCCTCCGGATTTGCCGCACCGCCGCCGCAGGGGCAGCCAATCCCCGCGGCAGCCTATGATATGCCCGTGGCGCAGCCGTCACCGGCTTTCAACCTGGGCATCCAGCCCCAGGCGCAGCCGTCCGCTCCGCCGCCCGTTGCCGCACCGGCTCCGGCCATCTCCCCCGTGGCGTTGCCGCGCATCGACGAGGCGCGGAAGGAGGAGATGCTCGATCAGCCGCTCCACGTGACGCTGGACCTGCTGCGCGACATGGTGCGGCGCTAAGGATCAGAAGCTTCCCACCGGCATCCGTCATGCCTCGATCGTCAGGGCCTCCAGGGTCAGGACGGCATGTTCACCCTCATGATCGACCGCCGAGAGACGGATATCGGCGACGATGTGGCCTGGGATGACGAAGTCGGGGACGGCCAGCGCTTGCCGCAGCCTGTCGAGCGCGCCATCGAGCCTACCGCCTGACAGCCCGAGGCGGATGTGATGGCGTGCCCCATCGAACAACAGGCTCTGCCAGGCGCGGCTTTCTCCGCGCTCGATCCGCAGCGTGGCGGGTGGGTCACAGCATTGCCGCAGCACCCCCGTGATCGCCTTCACCGGATCGCTCATCGCGCGGCCCGCGCGGTGCGGATATAGGCGGTCACCCGTTCGACGGTGCTGTCTCGCGGCAGGCGCCCCCGCCGCAGCGTTCCGACGAAACCGGGATCGCCCATCGCGTCTCGTCCGAAGCGGGAGGGGGTGATGCCGCTTTCGGCCAGGTAACGTTCGATCATCGACAGCAGATGCATGTGGCGGGCTCCTCGCGACTCATTTGTTCGTATTATGTTCCAAGTCATTTCCTACTTGTCTAGGAAAAATCCTATCGGTAATGGAGGATCATGGCCGATGATGTCCGAACCGCGCTGGATGCGCTGATCCGCGAGCGCGGAGAGGATTACAGCGCTGTGTCGCGGCTGCTCGGCCGCAACCCGGCCTATATCCAGCAGTTCATCAAGCGCGGCACGCCCCGACGCCTGTCCGAGGAGGATCGGCTAAGGCTGGCCGCCTATTTCCGCGTCTCCGAGGACCGGCTCGGCGGTCGTGCGGGCGCGGGAACGCCGCCGGACATGTCCGCGCTGGTAGCGGTGCCCCGGATCGACATCGGCGCTTCGGCGGGGGCGGGCGGTCTCGCCGAGATCGAGGAGCGCGGTCGTCCCATCGGCTTTGACGAGAAATGGCTGCGCGACCTTGGCGCGCGCCGGACCGACAGCCTGTCGATCATCAGCGTCGCCGGCGATTCGATGGAGCCGACCCTATGCGATGGGGACGATATCCTGGTCGATCGCGAGGCGGTGGCGGTCAGGGCCGGTGCCATCCATGTGCTGCGGCTCGATGGCATGCTGATGGTCAAGCGCATCATCCGGGACGGCGGGCGGCTGCTGATCCGCAGCGACAACCCCGCTTATCCCGATATCGCCGACTATGATCCTGCCTTGCTGGCGATCATCGGCCGTGTCCTGTGGTGCGGCCGGAAGCTCTGAACCAGCATCGAGACCAGGAAATGCCGGTTTCAGCCTCGCCTGCGGTCGACCAGAAAGAGCGCGAGCGCGAGGGCCACGCCCAACCCGATGCCGGACAGCACGCCGATCGACGGCTGGCCGAAATGGTTGCCGATCACGGCTCCGGCGATGATCGTGAAGGCGACGATCGCCCCGCCCGCGCGCGAGGCGCCACCCTTTTGCTGTTCCATGGCGCCCCCATGCCATGGCCGAGCGTCCGGCGCCAGCGCTTGTCCCGCCTGTGCCATGGCGGGACGATCGGTCCCGCAACGGGACTTGGTGAACGGCGCGGCTACCAACCATCTGGCTGCACCAGCGGGTTTTTCTGGTCCTGGCACGGGGCTTGAGTGTAGGACGCGCAACCGCAGCAGGGGGCTCGCTTGGAAGAGATTTTCTACATCGCCGATCGCAGCAGCATCGACCAGGCGCAGGACCTGCTGAGCCAATATGGCCTGATGGCGATCGACGAGGCCGCCGCGCGCAGCCGCCACTATCGCGAGCTCGGCAATGCGATTCGCTTCTGCGAGTGGCGCCAGATCGAGCGTTTCCTGTCGGTGCTGACCCAGGATGTGGCGATAGGCACCGTCCACTGATCTTTCGATAAGGTCGTTTCGGCGCCGACTAACCATCACACATCACTAGAGTCTGGCGGGGCGGACAGGCTGCCGCTAGGGTCCTGCGCATGCGTGTCGCCCGCCCGCCGCTCCGCGCTCGATCGATCATGTTGGGCGCGATGCTCTGCGTGTCGCTGCCCGTGCATGCGCAGCCCACCCCGGCAGGGCCCGAGCCCGCAGAGCTGCCCGATCTGGACCCGTCGAGCGATATGGCGCCGCTGCCCGGTATGGAGGTCGACTGGCCCGAACCGGCTGACGGCAGCGATACCCCGCCCGCGGCCGCTGCCGGCGGGAACGGCACCGCCGCGCCCGGCGTCAGGCCGGCCGAGGCCGACGCCGCCGAGAGCCACAGCGATCGCCGCTATACCGTCGGCATCGAGGGCCTGTCCGGCGAGGAGGGGATACCGCTGGAGGTCGAGGTTGCGCTTCGGGCCAGGTTCAAGATGCTGTCGGCGCTCGAGGAAGGGAAGGGCGTCGGCAACACTGCCCAGATCGATCGTCGCGCGCGGCAGGACGAGGCGCTGCTGAAGCAATTGCTGCGCGCTGCCGGCTATTTCGATTCGGACGTGACCACCCGCATCGAGGATGAGCGTACCCAGCGGCTCGCGGTGACGCTCGTCGTGGCGCCGGGCGTCCTCTATACGCTTTCGTCGGTCCAGCTTGCGGGGATCGACGAGGCCGGCGACAGCAGCGGCGAGTTGCGCCGCGCGCTCGGGATCGAGGAGGGCCAGCCCGCGAGCGCCGACCGGATCGAGGCAGGCTTGATCGCGCTCAAGGCCGAGCTGGGACGCGAGGGCTTCGTCTTCGCCAAGGTCGGCGAGCCGAAATTGACCGTCGATCATGAGGAGCACAACGTCCAGCTCCTGCTCGATGTCGATCCCGGCCATGTCCAGCGGATCGGACGCGTCGTCATCGACGGCAAGCGGCTGTTCAGCGCCAAGCATCTTGGCCGTATCGCGCGCTTCCGGCCGGGCGACATCTATGACGCTGCCAAGATGGAGGATTTCCGCCGTGCGCTGATCCAGACCAGCCTTGTCTCGGCGGTGACGATCAAGCCCGTTCCCACCGCCGATCCTGCCGTGGTGGACATCGCGGTGAAGCTGGAGCCGGCGCCGCCTCGCACCGTTTCCGGCGCGGTCGGCTATGGTACGGGCGAGGGCTATCGGGTCGAGGCCAGCTGGCAGCACCGCAACCTTATCCGGCCAGAGGGCGCGGTGACCTTCCGCGGCGTGCTCGGTACCCAGGAACAGTCGCTCGGCGCGGTCCTGCGGCGCAACAACTACAAGGCGCGCGACCGGGTGCTGACCGGGCAGGTGTCGGTCAGCCATCTCGACGAGAATGCCTATGAGGCGCGCAAGATCACCCTGGCGGCGGGGCTGGAGCGGCAGACCAACATCATCTGGCAGAAGAAGTGGACATGGTCCTACGGCGTCGAACTGACTGCGTCGAAGGAGGACGACACCGTGAAGGCGACGGGTGTGCCCCGGCGGCGCCAATATCTGACCGGGGCGCTGCCCTCCAGCCTGTCCTATGACGGATCGGACGACCTGCTGAACCCGACCCGGGGCTACAGGCTGGCCGCCCGCGTCTCGCCCGAACTGTCGCTGCAGGGCAGTGCCTTCGGCTATGTGAAGGCGCAGATCGACGGCAGCACCTATCTGCCGATCGGCGGGCGCACGGTGATCGCCGGACGGGCCCGGCTCGGCTCCATCATCGGCGCGGCGGCCGAGCGGATCGCGCCGACCCGCCGCTTCTATGCGGGCGGCGGCGGATCGGTGCGCGGCTATGGCTATCAGAAGATCGGACCGGTCGACATCAATGGCGATCCGGCGGGCGGCCGCAGCCTTGCGGAATTCTCGATCGAGGCGCGGGTGCGCTTCGGCGATTTCGGGGTGGTGCCGTTCCTCGACGGCGGCAATCTCTATGCGGCGCGGCTGCCCACCTTCCGCAACATGCGCTACGGCGCGGGCCTCGGCGTGCGCTATTACACCAGCTTCGGTCCGATCCGCGTCGATGTCGGCACCCCGCTGAACCGGCGCAGGGGCGACAGCCGGATCGCGGTCTATGTTTCCCTGGGGCAGGCCTTCTGATGGCGATCGACCGCGCCGATGTGGAGGAGAGGGTCCATCGCTGGGGCGTGCGCAATCCGGTGCTGCGCATCGTCGCGATCGGGCTGTTGTCGATCCTGCTGTTGCTGTCTGTCGGCATCTGGATGCTCGACAGTGGCCCCGGCCACCGCCTGATCGTTGACCGCATCGGCGCGCTGCGGCCAAGCTCCGGCCTGCGCATCCGCATCGGCCGGATCGACGGATCGATCTGGAGCCGCGCCACGCTGCGCGACCTTCGCCTTTACGATACCAAGGGCCTGTTCCTGGAAGCGCCGGAGATCGAGCTCGACTGGCGGCCGGCGGCCTGGGTCGCCAACAAATTGTGGATCAGGAGCGCCGATACCGAACTGCTGATCCTCCACCGGCTGCCGGCGCTCAAGCCCTCGCCGAAGAAGGGGCCGCTGCTGCCCGGCTTCGACATCCATGTCGGTCGCCTCCATATCGGGCGGCTGCGGCTGGAACCGCCGGTCAGCGGAAAGAGGCAGGCGGCGCGGGTCGACGCCAGCGCCGATATCCATGACGGCCGCGTGCTGCTCAAGCTCGACGCGTCATCCTCCGCGCGCGACCGGCTCGCCCTCCAGCTCGATTCCGAACCGGATCGCGACCGCTTCGATATCGATGCCAAGATGACCGGCCCGGCCGATGGCGTGATCGCAGGCGTCACCGGCTGGAAAAAGCCGGTCGATGGCGTGATCTCGGGTACCGGCCGATGGACGCGCTGGAAGGGCAGGGCGACGCTCGACGTCGGCGATACGAGGCTGGTCGAACTGGCGTTGACCGCCGATAGCGGCAAATATGCGCTGGACGGCTTCCTCGCGCCCACGAGTTTCCTGAAGGGCAAGCTGCAGCGGCTGTCGGCGCCCATCATCCGGATCGACGGCGCGGCGACCCTTGTCGACCGGCGGCTGGGCGGCACGCTGGCACTCCGGACCGAAGCGATCGAGATTGCGACCGCGGGGACGCTCGATCTCGCCAACAGTGCATTCGAGGAGGTCATTGTCGATGCGCGGCTGCTCAGGCCGCCGGCCTTCTTCCCGAACATGACCGGGCGCAATATCCGGCTCCACGCCAGCTTCGACGGGCCGTTCGGTAGAGCCGACTATGGCTATGCGCTCACCGCGGATCACGTCGCCTTCGACCAGACGGGTTTCGACGTCGTCCGCGCCGAAGGGCGCGGCAAGCTGTCCGATCCGCCGGTCAAGCTGCCGGTGCGGCTGTCGGCGCGGCGGGTGACCGGGGTGGGCGATGTCGCCGGCGGCATCCTCGGCAATCTCAAGGTCGACGGCGTGCTGCTCGTGACCGCACAGAAGGTGACGGGCAACAAGCTCAAGCTCAGTTCGGACAAGCTGAGCGGCGATCTGTCACTGAGCCTCGATCTCAGGACCGGGGCCTATGATGTCGCGTTGAGCGGAAAACTGCTGCGCTACTTCATTCCCGGTATCGGCATCGTCGACGTCAATTCGGAGCTGAAGGTCGTGCCGGGTACCGCCGGCCGTGGCACGATGGTGGCGGGCCGTGGACGCGCCTGGGTACGGCGCTTCGACAACGCCTTCCTCCGTTCGCTGGCGGGGGGCCTGCCGTCGATCGACACGCGGCTGCGGCGCGGGCCCGACGGCATCCTCCATTTCGACCGGCTCATCCTCACCGGGCCCGATGTCCGCATCGGCGGCACCGGCTATCGCCGCCGCGACGGGACCTTCTATTTCAAGGGCAGCGGCCATCAGGACCGCTATGGCCCGCTCCAGATAACCCTCGACGGCAATATCAGCCGGCCCAGGATCGATTTGCTGCTAGCCAGCCCGCTCCCCGCGCTTGGCCTCTCCAATGTGACGGTGAAGCTCGATCCGACCGCGCAGGGCTTCGCCTACAGCGCCAGCGGCGGATCGCGGCTCGGCCCCTGGGGCAGCCGGGGCGCGATCCTGCTTCCCGCCGGCCAGCCCGCGACGATCGCGGTCGAGGCGGTGGCGGTGAGCGGTGCCAGGGGCAGCGGCAGCCTGCGCTCCGATCCGGGCGGCTTCACAGGGCGTATCGATCTCGCCGACGGCACGATCACCGGACCGATGCTGTTTTCGGTTGAGCGCGGCATGCAGAAGATCGAGGCGCATCTGCGCGCGCGCCGGGCGACGCTGGGCACCCCGCTCCCGGTCACGATCGGCCGGGGCCGGCTCGACGGGACGCTGCTGCTCGATCCTGCCGGGGTGGAGGCGAACGGCACCGTCGCGCTGTTCGGCACGACCATGAAGGGAGTGACCCTTGGGCGCGGCCGGGCGACGATCGCGCTCAAGGGCGGCAGCGGCTCGATCACCGCCAATCTGGCTGGGTCGCGCGGGCGCGGCTTCCAGCTCACCACCGTCGCGCGGATAACCCCGGACAGCTATGTGTTGACCGCCGAGGGCGCGATCGACCGCCGCCCGATCCGCATCGAAACTCCGGCGGTGCTCACCCGTGATGGCGACAGCTGGCGGCTCGACCCGACCACCCTGGCCTTCGTGGGGGGCAGGGCGACGCTCGCCGGGCGCTTCGGTGGCGCTGCGAACGAGATCAAGGCCGGCGTGCAGTCGATGCCATTGTCGGTGCTGGACATCTTCTATCCGGAACTCGGCCTTTCGGGGATCGCGACCGGCGACGTCGATTACCGGCTCCAGCGGGGCGCCCGCATCCCGACGGGGCGCGCCAACCTGAAGATCAGGGGGCTGTCGCGCTCCGGGCTGGTGCTCACCTCGCGCCCCGCCGATGTCGCGCTTGCGGCGGTCCTGACGGACAATGTCGCGGCCGGCCGTGCGATCGTGTCGAGCGGCGGCAAGGTGATCGGGCGAGCCCAGGCGCGCATCGCCAACCTGCCCGCGTCCGGGGACCTGCCCGACCGGCTGCTCGCCGGCAACCTGTTCGCCCAGCTTCGCTACGGCGGCCCGGCCGATACGCTGTGGCGGCTGTTCGGGATCGAGACCATCGACATCTCCGGACCGGTTTCGATCGGCGCCGACATCAGCGGGACCGGCGCCAACCCCATCATCCGGGGCTCGCTGCGCTCGACCCAGGCGCGGCTGGAGAGCGCGGTGACGGGCACGGTGATCAACAATATCGCCGCATCGGGCCGGTTCAACGGCTCGCGCCTCGTGATCGACAAGCTCAGCGGGCAGACGCGGGGCGGGGGAACGCTCAGCGGCCGTGCCGCCTTCGACTTCGCGGCCGAACAGGGGCTGGGCATGGATGTAGCCATCGATGCGCAGAACGCGCAGCTGCTCAGCCGCGACGATATCGGCGCCACCGTGACCGGCCCGCTGACGATCAAGTCGAACGGCAATGGCGGCACCATCGCCGGCGACGTGCGGTTGGCGCGGGGACGCTTCCAGCTTGGCCGGGCGGCAGCGGTGGCGGCGATCCCGCAGTTCGACACGGTCGAGTTGAACCGACCCGACGATGTCGATGAACCGCTCCGTCGCGCGCCCTGGCGGCTCGATATCAAGGTGGATTCGCGTAACCAGCTGATGGTGACGGGCCTTGGCCTCGACAGCGAATGGCGCGGCCGGCTGGACCTTGGTGGCACGATCGAGAATCCGGCGATCACGGGCCGGGTCGATCTGGTGCGCGGAGGCTATGAATTCGCTGGCCGCCGCTTCGACCTCGATCGTGGCTCGATCCGTTTCCTTGGCGAGACACCGCCCGACCCGTTGCTCGACATCACCGCGAAGGCCAATCTCAACGGGGTCAGCGCGACGATCGCGGTGGGCGGGACGGGACTGCGGCCCGAAATCCACTTCACCAGCATTCCCGCACTGCCCGAGGACGAACTGCTGTCGCGTCTGCTGTTCGGGACCTCGATCACCAACCTCTCGGCCCCCGAAGCGCTCCAGCTCGCCGCGGCGGTCGGATCGCTGCGCGGAGGCGGCGGCGGGCTCAACCCGATCAACGCGGTGCGCCGCGCTGCCGGGCTCGATCGGCTGCGCATCCTGCCGGCGGACCCGACGATCGGCACCGGCACCTCGATCGCGGCAGGCAAATATATCGGCCGGCGAACCTATGTGGAGGTAATCAGCGACGGCCAGGGCTATTCGGCGACGCGGATCGAGTTTCAGATCACCCGCTGGCTGTCGCTGCTCTCCAGCATCTCGACGATCGGACGACAGAGCGCGAGCGTCAGGGTATCGAAGGATTATTAGACCCGATCCGGTTCAGGACCGGATCGATTTCCTCAGTTTGCCGTGATTTCCGAGTCGTCAGTTGTTTTCACCCGACTGGAAACCAATCTAGCCGAAGCTGTGCTTCACCTTGATCGACGGCAGCACATGCCGGTTGCGGTGGCGCAGTTCCTGCTGATTGGGGGCCGGGTTGGTCCGGTCTGGCGCGTAGAAGGTGCGAAGGCGGCTGATCCGGGCCTGGAGGATGTTGTCGACCGCTACGCTCAGCGTCGTCCGTGCGCTGGGCCGATATTCGGCGAAGATGTCCAGGGTCGGATGTTCGGAGAAGCGATCGGTTTCGTTACGCCGAAAGTTGGTGGCGTGGGTGACGCCCTCGACGTCGAGCCCCCAGGCGAACTTGCCGAGATCCTGGCGGAAATTGGCTTCGTAAGCGAAGGCGCGGTTGTTCGAGAACGGGCGGCTGCGGAGCGTGTAGGGATCGACGACGCTGGTTCCCACATAGGAACCGTACAGCGTCAGCCGCCCGCCCTTGATGCCCAGGCCGCGCAGCGGCGCGTCGAGCTTGGCGCGCGCGATCCATTCCTTGCCGCTGCCGAGATTGCCCGGCGCGTCGAAACCCTCGGGGGTGGGGATACGATCCTGGACCTGGGAGATGCGGTTGTGGCCCAGTTCGAGCTTGATCAGCCCATCGCCCAGGATCGGGCGCTCGATCGTCGCCAGCAGTTCCCAGGCGCGCTGGGGCACCAGATTGGCGTTGCCGCCTTCCACCTGCTCGCTCGATAGGGTGACGCTGCTTATGAAATCCTCGAACTGCAGTTGGGCGACGGTACGGCTCAGCGACAGCTGCGCGTGCCAGCCGCCCTTGGGGCGCCAGTCGATGATCGTCTTGGGCTTGATGAAGCTCAGCGAGCGCTGCGCCTGCGCGTCGCCGCGCACGATCAGACGCGACGTCTCATAGTTCAGGCCGAGGTCGAGCCGCAGGCTTGAGCTCAGCGGCCGTCCGGCGTTGACGAAGGCTTCGGCGCGCTTCTCGCGGACCACCGCCTCATCGATCGGAAGCGGAATGCGGCTGCGCGTTCCATCCGGCGCGACGCTGAACACGCCGACATCGCTTTCCAGTCGGTTGAGCACGGCCTCTCCGCCGATCTCCACGGTCCAGCCGGCCAGATTGCTCCGGTTCCAGACGAGACGGGCCAGGCTCTCGGCCTTGCGATCGTCGAGGGTCTGTTCGGACCCGCCCAGGCTGGGCGCACCGATCGGACGTAGCAGCACCACGTCCCTGTTGTCGCGGGTCCGCCGCGTGATCAGGCCAATCAGCTTGATGCCGCCGCCAGCGAGGGGTCGGGTGACATCGCCGCCAATCTCGAAATCATGGCGGTGATTGCGCTGGAGCAGCCGGTCGTCTCGGGCCCCCGCGCCCACCGGAAACACATGGTTGGTTTGGGTCAGCGAGAAATCGAAGCGCGAATAGCGGCCGTTGACATGGGCGGTGCGGTTGGCACCGGCATCATAAGCCCAGGAGGCCGAGGCGGTGGCGAAGGGGGCCGTGGTCTTGTTCACCTTCTCGCGCCGCTCGCGCAGCGCTCCGCCGGGCAGGGCGGTGATCAGGTCGATGCCCTCATCGGTGCTCTGTTCATTGGTAAGCGACACCGCCAGATTGAAAGTCGATGGGCCGCGCTTCAGTAGCGCCGATGCGCTGCCGGTCGGAAAGACATGGCCGGTAAACTCGCGCTGCGCGCTAGCTTCCAGCGTGCCGGCGATCCCGCCGCTGTCACTCAGGATCAGGTTGAGCACCTGCGCCTTGGCCGAATAGTCGGAACCGAAGCGGTCACCCGAGCTGACCTCGACCCGCAGCACCCGATTGGCCGGAATGCGCGACAGGATCACATCGATCGTATCGGACTTGGAGCTTGGCCGCTGGCCGTTGATCACGACATTACCCGCCGCCTGGGCGAAGCCGCGTATCTCCTCGTCGACCTCCTCCAGCACGAAGCCGGGGACGCGCTTGACAATCTCCAGCGCATTGGCGGGGGAGAAGGTGGTGAAGAAGGCGGCCGGATAGACCAGCTGACTCTGGGTTTCGGCGGTCTGGGCGATGGCTGGCGCCCCCGCCGAGGCGAGCATCCCCGCCATCGCGAGGAGCGGTAGCCTGATCCTTATTATTGTCCGTGGCACCGCACCGTTTCTACGGCACATCCGACCGCGACAGCAGGGCGTTGGTCGACGGCTCAGGTCGTTCGTCGATCAGCGTCCGGAGGGCATCTCCAGGCCTGTCCACTTCGCCGCGAAGGCCCACATGTCGGCATATTCCTCGATCAGCTTGTCGGTGGGCTTGCCCGATCCGTGGCCGGCGCGGGTCTCGATCCGGGCGAGGTGCGGCCGGTCGCCGATATCGGCGGCCTGAAGGGCGGCGACATATTTGAAGCTGTGGCCGGGCACCACCCGATCGTCGGTGTCGGCCGTGGTGGTCAGGATCGCCGGATAGCGCCGGCCGCTGTCGATGTTGTGGTAGGGCGAATAGGCGCGCAGCACGCGGAAATCGGCTTCCTTCGCCGGATAACCATAGTCGTCGACCCAATAGCGCCCGGCGGTGAAGCGGTCGAAGCGGAGCATGTCCATCACCCCCACCTGAGGCAGTGCGGCGGCGAACAGATCGGGCCGCTGGTTGACGACCGCGCCGATCAGCAGGCCGCCATTGGAGCGCCCCTGAATCGCCAACTTGTCGCTGGTCGTGATCCCCTGCGCGATCAGATATTCGCCGGCGGCGATGAAGTCATCGAACACATTCTGCTTGGCCGCGAGGCGCCCGCCATCGTGCCAGGCCTCGCCATATTCGCTGCCGCCCCGGATATTGGCGAGTGCATAGACGCCGCCCATCTCCATCCAGGCGAGGTTCGCGGGGTTGAAGCCCGGCCGCTGGGCGAGGTTGAAGCCCCCGTAGGCATAGAGCAGGGTCGGCGCGCCGCCGCGATGATCGAGGCCCTTCTTGTGGACCACGAACATCGGCACGCGGGTGCCGTCCTTCGACGCGTAGAAGCGTTGCTCGACGACATAATCGCCGGGATCGAACGCCACCTTGGGCAGCGCGAAGGGCGTCACCTTTCCGCTGTCCGTATCGTAGCGATAGATCGAGTTCGGCAGATTGAAGCTGGCGAAGGAGAAGAAGGTCTCGGGATCGCCGGCCTCGCCCTCGAAGCCCTGCGCGGTGCCGATGCCGGGGAGGGGAACCTTGCCCCGTGCCGTGCCGTCCAGGCCGAAGCGGCGCACCTCGCTCTTGGCATCGACTAGATAGGCGACAAGGATCGAATCTCCGACCATGGTGGCGCCGTCGATCATCGAGGTCGACTGGGGCACGATATCGCGCATCGTCGCCGCGGCTTTGGGCGGATCCGCCATGTCGAAGGCCACCAGTTTCTGAAGCGGCGCATCCTTGTTGGTGATGAAGGTCAGCCGGTCGCCCTGCGATCCGACCGGCACCCAATTGTGGTCGAGCCCGCGTACCAGGACGAAGGGCTTCGCGTCGGGCTTGCGCAGGTCGAGCAGCACCAGCTCATAGCGTTCGTCCGTGCCCTCGGACGACCGGATCACCAGCCAGCCGCCGTCGTCGCTGACGGTGGCATCATGGTTCAGCTTGGGGCGGTCGGGGGTGGCGTAGACCAGCCGGTCGGCGCTCTGCGGGGTGCCGATCCTGTGGAAATAGACCTGCTGGTTCTCGTTGAGCGCCTGATAGACCTCCCCCGCGCGCGGCTCGGAGAAGCGGGAGTAGAAGATGCCCGATCCGTCATGCGCCCAGGAAATGGCGGTGAACTTGGCCCATTTGATCTCGTCTGGGAGCGGCTCACCCGTGGCGACATCGAGGATGCGGATCGTCCGCCAGTCGGTGCCGCCGTCCTGAACCGCATAGGCCAGCCGCTTGCCGTCCTTCGCGGGTACCCATTCGGCGAGCGCCGTCGCACCGTCCTTCGCCCAGAGATTGGGATCGATCAGCTGGCGCGGCGTGCCGTCCAGCCCTTTGCGCACGAACAGCACCGACTGATTCTGCAGGCCGCTGTTGCGCGTGTAGAAGTAATTCCCGCCCGCCTTTTCGGGGATGCCGAAGCGCTCATAATTCCAGAGCTGCGACAGGCGCGCCTTGATCCCGGCGCGGCCGGGCAGGGTATCGAGATAGGTGTTGGTCGCTTCGTTCTGCGCGGTCACCCAGGCGCGCACCCTGGGATCGACGCGGACGTCATTCTCCAGCCAGCGATAGGGGTCGGCGATCGTTTCGCCGAACTGCTGCTCGGCGACATCGGTCCGCTCGGTGGCGGGATAGGCGAGGGGGGCCGCCAGCGTGACAGTGGACGTGGCGACGCTCATGCCGAGGGCGAGGAGCATGGGGGAGCAGGCGAACAGGGGGCGCGGCATGGCCATATCCTCTCCGGAAACAAGGGTGATTCTCTCCAGCTTAGCGAATTTCCCGTCTGACGGAATCCGGGTGCTTGCCGGTTCAGGGCAGCGGCTGGACCGACGGGGCGTTGTGCGGCCGGAACAGCCGCCCGCGTTCCACAATCAGGACGATCGCCAGCGAAACGATCGTGCAGAGCAGGAAGCCCAGGGTGAGCGGGAGGGTGGAGCCCGCGAAGGATTGCCCGATCAACAATCCCACGGCGGTTCCCACGCCGTTGGAGAGGAAACCCTGTATCGACGAGGCTGTGCCGGCGATCCTGTCCATCGGCTCCATCGCCATGGCGCCGAAATTGGATCCGGTGAGGCCGAACAGGAACATGGTCAGCCCGTGCAGCGAGATGAAGACCCACAGTGTTTCGTGCCCCGACAGCAGGACGACAAGGCGAACCAGGCTCAGCACGATCATTCCCAGCAATGCTCCGTGCGAAACCGCCCTCATCCCCAGCCGTTCGACGATATGCGAATTGAGCAGGGCGGCGACCGCCATCGCTCCCGCCACCAGCGCGAAGCCGAGCGCGAAGAATTGCGGTGCGCCGAAGCTGTGGTCGAATATCTGCCGGCTGCTGGTGAGGAAGCCCATCATAGAGCCGTAGAGCAGGCCGCCGGCAAGCGTGTAGCCGAGCGAATAGCGGTCGGTCAGTGTCGAGGTCGCCGCACTGCCGATGTTGCGGGGGTGGATCGACTGCCGGCGGTCGGGAGGCAATGTCTCCGGAAGGCGCAGCCAGGCCCACAGTCCCACGAGCAGGCTGAAGGCGCCGAGCGCGTAGAATATCCAGTGCCATGGCGCGACCAGCAGCACCAGCTGGCCCAGGCTCGGCGCCGCCACCGGCACGATCAGGAAGGCCATGAAGGCCAGCGACATCACCCGCGCCATGCGTCGCCCCGAATAGCAGTCCCGGATGATCGAGATGCTGAGCACCCGGCTGGACGCCGCGGAGAAGCCCTGGCAGGCGCGCGCGGCCAGCAGCAGATCGAAGCTGGCGGCATGGGCCGCGATGAACGACATGATCGCGTAGATCGCCATGGCGGCGAGCAGCACCGGCCGTCGGCCGTACCGGTCCGCCAGCGGGCCGTAGAAGAGCTGGCCGATCCCGAAGCAGCCCACATAGGCGACGATGACGAGCTGCTGATGATTTTCGACCGACACGCCCAGATCGTTCCCGATCCGGCCAAGCGCGGGCAGCATGACGTCTATGCCGAGCGCGTTCACCGCCATCAGCGAGGCCATCAGCGCCACGAATTCGTGGAACGGCAGGCCATGCCCTCCGCGATCGGAAACTCTGGTGTCGGGCGCGTTCATCGCAGGTCCTGAAAAGGTCTCGGGCGGGGGCCGGCCCCGGAATCTTGCAACATGGCCGAACGCCCGCGGCTGTCGCCCCGGGCGGTGGATGGCGGATAGGCCGCGAGCGGCGGGCTGGCAACCAAAAGAGAAGGGCTCCGGAGCTTGCGCCCCGGAGCCCTTCTTCGAACCTCTGGCCCTGGGATCAGGACGAGAAGTACATGTCGAACTCGACGGGGCTCGGGGTCATCTCCCAGCGGGCGACTTCCGGCCACTTGAGCTCGATGTACGACTCGATCTGGTCGTCGGTGAACACGCCGCCCTTGGTCAGGAAGGCGTGATCGGCCTGGAGCGAGTTCAGCGCTTCGCGCAGCGAACCGCAGACGGTCGGAACCTCGGCCAGCTCTTCCGGGGGAAGGTCATAGAGGTTCTTGTCCATCGCCTCTCCCGGATGGATCTTGTTCTCGATCCCGTCGAGGCCGGCCATCAGCAGCGCCGCATAGCAGAGATACGGATTGGCCATCGCGTCGGGGAAGCGGAACTCGACGCGCTTCGCCTTCGCGCCCGTGCCGTACGGAATGCGGCACGAGGCCGAGCGGTTGCGTGCCGAATAGGCGAGCAGCACCGGCGCCTCATAGCCCGGCACCAGACGCTTGTAGCTGTTGGTGGTCGGGTTGGTGAAGGCGTTCAGCGCCTTGGCATGCTTGATCACGCCGCCGATGAAATACAGGCAGGTGTCCGACAGGCCCGCATAGCCGTTGCCCGCGAACAGCGGCTTGCCGCCGTCCCAGATCGACATGTGGGTGTGCATGCCCGAGCCGTTATCTTCCTTGATCGGCTTCGGCATGAAGGTAACGGTCTTGCCGTAGGCCTGAGCGACCTGCCAGCAGACATACTTATAGATCTGCATGCGGTCGGCGGTGGTGACCAGCGTGCCGAAGGTCAGGCCCAGCTCGTGCTGCGCGGCGGCCACCTCATGGTGGTGCTTGTCGCAGGGGAGGCCCATCTCCAGCATGGTCGAGACCATCTCGGCGCGGATGTCGACCGCGCTGTCGACCGGAGCGACCGGGAAATAGCCGCCCTTGGCGCGCGGACGGTGGCCGAGGTTGCCGCCCTCGAGCGGACGGCCGGTGTTGGTCGGCAGTTCGACGTCGTCGAGCTTGTAATAGCTCGAATTATAGGTGGTATCGAACTGGACGTCGTCGAACATGAAGAACTCGGCCTCGGGGCCGACATAGACGGTGTCGCCGATACCGATCGACTTCACATAGGCCTCGGCGCGCTTCGCGGTCGAGCGCGGATCGCGCGAGTAGAGCTCGCCGGTCGACGGCTCGACGATGTCGCAGACCAGGATCAGCATCGGGGTGGCCGAGAAGGGGTCGACCCAGATGGCGTCGAGATCCGGCTTCAGGATCATGTCGGACTCGTTGATGGCCTTCCAGCCCTCGATCGACGAACCGTCGAACATGAAGCCGTCGGTCAGTTCATCCTCGCCGACGACGCCGGCACACATCGTCAGATGCTGCCACTTGCCCTTCGGGTCGGTGAAACGAAGATCGACCCACTCGATCTCCTTGTCCTTGATAACCTTCAGAACGTCAGCGGGCTTGTTAGCCATGTCCTTGCCTTCCCCGTGAGAAAATACGTGAATGTTCGGGCGTCGTTACGCCCAGCGTTTTGGTGCGCCGCGCGATCAGATCGCGTCCGCGTCCCTCTCTCCTGTCCGGATGCGGACCGCACCCTCGACCGGCAGGATGAAGATCTTGCCGTCGCCGATACGACCCGTCTGCGCTGCGGAAGCGATCGCCTCGACCACCCGGTCGGCAAGGCTGTCCTCGACCACGACCTCAAGCTTCACCTTGGGCAGGAAATCGACGACATATTCCGCGCCGCGGTACAGCTCGGTATGACCCTTCTGACGGCCGAAACCCTTGGCTTCGGTCACCGTGATACCGGAAACGCCCACTTCGTGGAGGGCTTCCTTGACCTCATCCAGCTTGAACGGCTTGATGATCGCTTCGATTTTTTTCACCTGTGCCCTCCCCGGCCAGCGCGTTGCGGGCCTTCAATAAGCGTGCCAAAGCGCGAGTCGCAAGGACGCTGGGGAGCTTCTAGGCGATAATCTGCCGCAATGCCGCAAAAGAGGGCATCTATTGGCGAATTGCCTGAAAAATGGGCAATGCGTGCCCTGCAATTGATCGGGGCGAAATGCGGCGGCCCCGTAATGGCTTCACCCTCTCACATATAGGGGGGCTTGTGGAGCCCCTTCGGACTGGCGGTGAAGATCTCGCTGCCATCCTCGGTGATACCGATCGAATGCTCGAACTGGGCCGATAGCGAACGGTCGCGCGTTACCGCCGTCCAGCCGTCGTCGAGCAGCTTCACGTCGGGCCGGCCGATGTTGATCATCGGTTCGATCGTGAAGAACATGCCCGGCCGCAGTTCCGGACCGGTGCCGGGGCGGCCGACATGGACGACCTCCGGTGCGTCGTGGAACACCCGGCCCAGGCCATGGCCGCAGAAATCGCGCACCACCCCGTAGCGGTGCTTTTCCGCGTGGCGCTGGATGGCGAAGCCGATGTCGCCCAGCCGGTTGCCAGGTTTTGCCTGCTCGATCCCCAGCATCAGACATTCATAGGTGACCTCGACCAGGCGCCGCGCCTTGATGCCGACGTCGCCGACCAGGAACATGCGGCTGCTGTCGCCGTGCCAGCCGTCCAACAGCGGGGTAACGTCGATATTGACGATGTCACCATCCTTCAGCGTGCGATCACCCGGTATGCCGTGGCAGACGACATGGTTGATGCTGATGCAGCTGCTGTGGGTATAGCCGCGATAGTTCATCGTCGCCGGGACCGCGCCGCCGGCGATCGTCATGTCATAGACGATCCGGTCCAGTTCCTGGGTCTCCACGCCGGGCACCACATGTGGCGCCAGCGCGTCTAGGATCTCGGCGGCCAGACGGCCAGCTGCGCGCATCCCGGCAAAACCCTCGGAATCGTGGAGCTTGATCGCGCCGGTGCGCGGGTGGGAGGCGGTGGTGGCGTCGGCTTGGATATAGGTCGTCATGCGCTCCATATAGGAGAAAGCACCGGATTTTGCGAGCCCGCTTCCACCCCGCGCGATCACGCATTATGGACTCGGGCATGACCGCGCCCGAACGAGACGAAAAGATCTGGACCGCCGCACTGCTGATCATCGGCGACGAGATTCTTTCCGGCCGTACCCAGGACAAGAATATCGCGCAGGTGGCGCTCTGGCTGAATCTTCAGGGAATCAGACTGGGCGAGGTGCGGGTGGTTCCAGACAAGCTCGAATTGATCGGCGAGGCCGTGCTCCAGCTCAAGGCGCGCAACGACTATCTGTTCACCACGGGCGGGATCGGCCCGACCCATGACGACATCACCGTTGATGCGATCGCGGCGGCGCTGGGCGTGGACGTCGTCATCCATCCGCGGGCGCGCGCGGTTCTGGAGGAATATTATGTGACGCGCGGCGGGCTGACCGACGCGCGGCTGCGCATGGCGCGCGTGCCCGATGGCGCCGAACTGATCGAGAACCGCATGTCGGGCGCGCCCGGCATCCGCATGGGCAACATCTTCATCCTGGCCGGCGTGCCGCACATCGCGGGAATGATGCTGGAGGCGCTGACCAACCAGCTGGAGGGCGGGCTGCCGATGCTGTCGCGCACCTTGGGCTGCTGGGTGCCGGAGAGCGAGGTGGCCGATCTGCTGCGCGAGACCGAGAAGGCCCATGCCGGGTCGCAGATCGGCAGCTATCCCTTCTTCCGCGAAGGCAAGGTCGGCGCCAATTTCGTAGTGCGATCGACCGATCCCGACACGGTTGACCGTTGCATCGCTGCGATCGGCAGCGGGCTGGTCTCGCTGGGCTATGCGCCCGTCGCTGACGGAATCTGAGCAGACTTGCTTCCGTCATGCTGAACTTGGGCGTGTCATCAATTGATCCATTGCCGTCATTCCCGCGAAAGCGGGAATCCATGGACGGCGGTCCGCAGGAGGCTCCTGTCCCTCCTGACCGTGGATTCCCGCTTTCGCGGGAATGACGTGCCTGATTCAGGGCGCGCTCGCCTTTTAATCCCTTGCAACTGATGACACGCCCAAGTTCGGCATGATGAGGCGTTTCAGGCGGCGGCTCCCACATCCCGGATGCGCCGGGTAAGCGCCAGCGACAGGAACGCCGCGAAGGCGAAGGCCGAAGCGATCACGAAGGCGGCGCCCGGGAAGTGCACCGGCGCATTCGGCCCGGTGAAATAAGACAGCGTCGGGTTCAGCAGCAACGGCCCCGCGATCGCGCCGATCGCATTGAGGCTGCCGATGAAGCCCTGCATCTCGCCCTGCGCATCGGCGGGCGCGCGCTGGGACATCAGCGCGGTCAATGACGGCTGGATCAGCGCCTGGAGCGCTGTGACGACGATCATCGTCAGCCCGAACCAGGCATGGGGCACCAGCGCATAGCCGAGATAGCCCGCCGCCGCGACCGCGGTGCCGATCATCGCGGTGCGGCGTTCGCGCAATTTCCTGACGACCCGGCCCAGCACTGCGCCCTGGACCACCAGCATCGATCCGCCTGCCAGCGCCAGCGAAAGGCCGATCATCTGGTTCGACCATCCATATTGCGCGATGGAGAAGAAAGCCCAGGTCGCCGGATAGACCATTGAGGCGATGTTCCAGAGCAGCAGGATTCCGGCGAGGCCGAGGACGCCCTTCAGCTTGCGGGCGCTCAGCAGCGCGCCGATCGGGTTGGCGCGGGAAAGGCTGAACGGGCGGCGGCGTTCGGGCGGCAGCGTCTCGGGAAAGAAAAGCAGGCCGAACAGGAGATTGATCGCGCACAAGATGGCGGCTGCATAGAAAGGCACGCGGTGTCCGAACTCGCCAAGCAGGCCGCCGACCGCGGGGCCGATGATGAAACCAAGGCCGAAGGCGGCCCCGACGAGGCCGAAGCGCTTGGCGCGGTCCTCCGGCGCGGTGATGTCGGCAAGCGCGGCGGTGGCGGGGCTGAATGAGGCGCCGAACACCCCCGCGATCAGCCGCCCGGCGAACAGCCAGGCGAGGGTGGGGGCGAAGCCCATCAGCACATAGTCGATGCCGAGCCCGGCCAGAGCCAGCAGCAGCACCGGCCGCCGTCCGAAGCGATCGCCGAGATTGCCGGCAAGCGGGCCGCACAGGAACTGCATCAGCGCATAGGCGGTGGCGATCCAGCCGCCCATCCGCGTCGCCTCGGCCAGGTCGAGGCGGCCGACCTCCATCACCAGGCGCGGCAGCACCGGGATGATGATGCCGAAGCCGATCGCGTCGATCAGGATCGTCGCGACGATGAAGATGGTCGCGTTGCCCCGGCCCCGCTCTGAAACCGCCATATAGTCCGACTCTGGCCCCGAATCCGGAGCCCGATCGGCGCCGTGCCCGCTTCATCGTCGCTCAGGCTCCAAAAGACAAGGATGACGGCGGCGCCGGCTTCGTTCATGAAGAAGCCTGCCAAGCGGCCGAAGAGGGGGAGCCTGCATGACCCGGATCATCATCGCCTATGTCTCGACTTTGCTGGTGTTCGCCGCCGTTGATGCGGTGTGGCTGACCAACTCGGCCGACCTGCTCTATCGGCCGATTCTCGGTCCGATCCTGATCCCCGAGTTCCGGTTGGCGCCGGCGATCATCTTCTATCTGCTCTATATCGCGGGGCTGCTCTATTTCGCCGTGATGCCCGGCCTTGCCGACGGCCGATGGAAGACCGCGCTGGTCAAGGGCGGCCTGTTCGGCTTCTTCGCCTATGCGACCTACGACCTGACCAACCAGGCCACCCTGTTGCTCTGGTCCACGAAGATCACGGTCGCCGACATGATCTGGGGCACCTTCGTTTCCGGAGTGAGCTCGGCCGGCGGCTGCCTGATCACCGCCAGGCTCAGCAAGGGCGCCCAGGAGAAGATTGGCGCGTGAAGATAGAAGGCGGCTGCCATTGCGGGCTGGTACGGTTCGAGGCCGAGGTCGGCGACGAGCCGCTGGAGATACTCGACTGCAACTGCTCGATCTGTTCGATGACCGGCTATCTGCACCTGATCGTGCCCGATACGCGCTTCCGCCTGATCGACGGGCAGAAGGACACCACCACCTATCGCTTCGGCAGCGGCAAGGCGCGGCACATCTTCTGCTCGCAATGCGGGATCAAGAGCTTTTACCGGCCGCGCTCGCATCCGGACGGGATCAGCATCTCGCTGCGCTGTGTGGACGACTGGCAGGAGCTGGACGTGAAGATCGTGCCGTTCGAGGGGCGCGACTGGGGCAAGGGCGAGAATGTGCCGGGGGATTGAACCGTCGCCCCGGCGGAGGTGTATAGGCCGGGGAGACGATGCGCTTCAGACCCGTTCGAACGCCACCGTCCGGCGCACCACGTCCACCGCCGTCAGCCGCAGCTGTAGCGCCGCGCCCGGCTCGATGCCGCTCCCCGTCACCCGCGCAACCACCGCCATGTCGCATAGTTGCACCTTGGCGCCCTTGCCGTCGGCCTCGGTCGCGACGGCGTGGAAGGTCTGGCCGATCCGCTCCGACAGCAGCACGGCCTCGGCAAGGTCGACCACAGCGCGCTCGATCCGGCCGGCCAATGTATCGGCGCGCGCCATCACCGCCGGCAGCTTCTCGAATGCCTCGCCGACCGCGAGCGGCACCGGGTGGCCATTGGCGATCTCCAGCGCGGCGCGCACCACATAGCGGTCGGCCAGTCGGCGTAGCGGCGCGGTGGCATGGGCATAGGGGGCCGCTACCGCTGCATGCCAGGGGAGGGTCCCGTCGCGCCATGGCATATAGGCCGCGCCAGGCCCGGCGCGCCGGATCGCAAGCATGAACCGCGCCTCGGCTGGACGGGTGGGATCGAGCCGTCGTTCGAGCTGCTCGAGCGTCATCTCTGGCGGCCAGCCTATGCCGAGCGCGCCGGCGGTCAGGCGGAGCTTCGCCACGGCGCGTTCATCGGGCTCGGCCATCACCCGGAACAGGCCGGTGCGATGCGCGTGCAGCGCCGCCGCCACCGCGAGGTTGGTGGCCAACGACAGCGCGGCATTGTCCGCCTCGGACTTCAGGCGCGGGCGGAAGGCTAGATCGAAGCCATCCCCGGGCAGCAGTACGACCTCCTGCTCCGGCGGATCGACGCGGACCGCGCCGCGCGCCGCCTCGGCCGCCTGGGCGCGCCGGGCAAGCTCGACGAAATCGGGCGGCAGCTGATCGGGCGTCACATTGTCATAGGCCAGCTTGGCGCGGCTGCGGATGATCGCGCGCTCAGCGCCGTCCAAGGTCGCGAGGCCAGCCGGATCGATCCGGACGGTGAAGACCACCGCCGGGCGTGGCCCATCGGGCAGCAGGCTGGCCGCGCCCTCGCTCAGTTGTGGCGGATAAAGGCCGGCCTTGCCATCGGGCAGGTAGAGCGTCTCGCCGCGCCGCCATGCCTCCCTGTCGAGCGGGTCGCCGTCCGCGACGAACCAGCCGACATCGGCGATCGCATAATGGAGCAGCAGATCGGCGCCGGCGGGTTCGATCGCGAACGCCTGGTCGAGATCGGTCGAACTTGCCGGATCGAGCGTGACGAACGGACGGTCGGTGCGGTCCGCATGCTGGTCGGGCACCCGCCGCGCCGCCGTTTCGGCAGCCGCGATCACCTCTGGCGGGAAGCCGGGTGGAACCTGGAATTCTTCCCGGATCGCGCCGAGGCCGCGCGCCAGCGCCTTGCCGGGATCGGCGATCACCTTCATCGCCGCGGGCTTACACCGCCGGACAGAGCAGGATCAATCCTCAGGCGGCCTGCCGTGCGTCGAGCCGGCGGCCGAGGCCGTAATCGCCCATGATGGTCGTGCGTTGCATGACGCGGACCTCATCGGGTGCGGCGCCGGTGACGCAATGCGCCATCCGCCAATTGTCCCACAGCAGCATTTCGGAGGGCTGCCAGCGGTGGAAATAGCTGGGGCAGGCGGTGAGATGATCGACCAGCCGCCGCAGCAGCGCATGGCCGGCCTCGTCGTCGCGGCCGAGGATGTGGAGCGCGCCGAAGGGCGAGAGGTTGAGCACCTTGCGGCCGGTATCGGGCTGGATGAACACCAGCGGGTGGACGACCGGCGGGAAATCGCTGTCGAGGCGGGGGCCGACCGACTTCTCGAAATCGCTGGTGATGATCGTCCGCACGGTGGACTTCGTGCCGTAGCGCGAGCCCCCGGGATTGATGCAGAGCTGGTAGACGACCTCGAGCCCCTCGATCTCCGCCTTCAGATCGTCGGGGAGCAGTTCATAGGCCTGGACCTGGTCGATGAAACCGGTCTCGCCGCCCCAGCTCGATATCCTCTGCGCGGTCAGCAACCCGCCATGGTTGATCCGGTCGACGAAGATCAGGTCCGAATGCCAGGGCAAAAAGGCGACCGATTCGACGCCGTCGACCGCGAACAGCCCTTCCTTCTGCTTGTCGGAGACGAGGGTAATGAGTTCGTCATGCTCGGCCGAGCGCAGCTCGCGGATCGGGTGGATCTCCAGTTCCCCGAACACGCGGCTCAGCTCGATCTGGAACGCGGGTGTCACCTCGCTGCCCCGGAAGACTACCAGCCCGTCGCGGATCCAGTAGTCGCGCAGCTCGGCGCGCACCGCTTCGACATCAATGTCCTCGCGGCGCAGACCGATCACCTGCTTGCCGAAACCCAGGCCCTCGTGAAGCGCTTCGACCGAATATGCCATGTTCATTGCCTCTCCGTGGGTGACGCTCCCGCGCGTTCGGCAGACATTATCCGATGACGAGCCAGCGCATTAAGAGGCGCCACGGCCATATCGCCTATGCGATTTTGGGCCGCCACGCCGGCGCGGGACGGCACATCAGATGCGTTTCGTCTGACGGTAATCGATGCGGCCGTTCGACTGCACTTCGCCCCAGGCGAACCACACAGCCGGAGTGCGCCGTTCGCCTACCCTTTGCCAGCGCCCCTCATTCTGGGGCGTGATGCTCTGGATCTTGCCATACAGCAGGTCGGGCATTCGTCCCTTGGGGTCGGGCAGGAATTCCCATTTCTCCCCGTCGACGTCGAGTTGAATGGTCTCCGGCCAGATGTCGCCTGGAATGAGTTTCACGGACCCACTCACCTTGGTTGACAAGTTGGTTTCTCCCCGCTGGTTGGTGAAGAGCGCGAAGCCCACCCGCTCGGTTCCCAGAACGAAATGGCCCGAATCGTAACTTCCATCGGTGTAGCGGGTCGCCCAGGTGTACCAGCAGCGATGGTGCTGGTCGGCACGGAACAGCGGATCCTGCCCGCTGTACATCAGCATTCCCTGGGGCAGGTAGCTCTGGTCCAGCGCCAGGATACCGCGCACCTGCCGCCCCATCAGCGTGCCGGCCATTTCGTATATCTGCGAGACATAGAATTCGCTGCCGTCGCGATCGGCCACATGCCATTGGAGACCGGGCCCCAGCAGCCTGCCACGCACGTCCAGCACGTCGGTTTCCAGCCACGAGGCTTCGCTTCCATCGGCATTCATCGTGATGCGGAACGGCTTGCCCGGGGAGCTGGGCGCGCTGCTCCACACCGCCATGTCGCCTTCGAGCCGGCCCTTCGCTCCGTTGCTGGGAGCCGCCGCCGCGCCAATGGCCGGCAGCACGCGCAACATGCTTTGTCCTTCACTCGATTGTACGAAAAGCGTGTCGAGTCCGCCAAAGCCTTGGCCCGCGATGCCGCGTACGACCTCGTAGAGATTTCCTTCGGCATCCCGCAGATTTCCGTAGAAGAAGGTCCGTTCCCGGGGCAGGCCGAAATAGGTGCGGTCGTCGACCATGGCAGCGGCGCTGGACTGGTGAGCGCCGACGATGGCCTGGCCGCCGAAGCTGCCCCGCTCCGGCCAGGGCAGGGGCGAAGGGGGGGAGGCGCGGGGTTGCGGAGCAGCCGCGGCGTACCCCTGCGAGAGGAGCCCGGCGCCCATTGCTCCGATACCGGCCATCGAGATCAACCGGCGGCGGCTCATTCTCCCGAGCATGGACATATCTTCCATCTTCTCCTCTCCTCTCGCGTGGCCCGATGTTGGTACGATATCGTACCCATTGCGGTACAGTATCGTACCAAGCTATGCAAGCCCATGGCTGATGGGCATGAACCACCGATGACGGAGCGACTGGCCTATGCCGAACCGGTCCATGATGACCCTCGCGCGCGCATCATCGCGGCAGCTTCACAAAGCTTTCGCGCGATAGGTTTCCGGCGCAGTTCCATGGACGCCATCGCTACAGCCGCGCGGATGTCGAAACGCACGCTCTATGCATGCTTCAAGGACAAGCATGCCGTGCTGGCGGCGGTACTCGATGCCTTCATCGCCGAACGTTTTCACGCGATCGGCCAGTTGAGCGTCCGATCGCAAACTGGTCATGCGGCGCTCAGGACCATCGCGGAAGCCCTGCTGCGCGCGTCCGGCGACGATGCCAGCATTGCGATGTATCGCGTGCTGATCGCCGAGGCCGAACATCTGCCCCGATTGATCAGCGACGCCAATCAGTCAGGCGTCGAGCAGGTTATCGACCTGGTTCGCGAGCCGCTCAGGGAGCTTGGCGTCGCCGATCCCGCGACGGTCGCGCATATGCTATATGACCTGTTCGTACTGGCCCCGCTGCATCGCAGGTTGATGAACATGCCGCCCGGTTCGCCCGAAGTCGGACCGGTGATCGACCTGATCGCGCGGGGCGTTTCTACTGCCTGAAATTCAGGCCGGCTGACGATCGAAGGCGATCAGCCCGCCGGCTTCAGCCGGTAATGGCTCACTGCCCAGGGCACGCCGTCCTTGTGCCCGAACAGCCCGGCCGTCGCGAGAAAGAACAGGCGCCAGCGGCGTTCCCACAGCTTGCTGTCCTTGCCGTAGGTCTCCTGGAAGATCTTCGCGATCGCCGGCTGGTTGGCGTCGAAGCGGGCCAGCCAGTCGAAGGCGGTGCGGGCATAATGCTTGCCGTTCCAGCGCCATTCTTCTTCGACCGTGAACAGGTTCGGGAAGTGGCGGAGCAGGCCGTGGCTGGGCATGATCCCGCCGGTGAAGAAATGCTGCGCGATCCAGTCGGCCTTGTCGGCATGGTCGAAGCGGTAGCTCGCACGGTCATGGGTGAAGATGTGGATGAACAGATAGCCGTCGGGCTTCAGCCACGACTTCACCTTGGTCAGCAGCGCCTCCCAGTTCGACATATGCTCGAACATCTCGACCGAGACGACGCGATCGAAGCGCGCGTTCGCCTGGAAGTCGTTCATGTCACAGGTGATGACGGTCAGGTTGGTCAGCCCCTGCGCCGCCGCCAGCTTCTCGATATGCTGGCGCTGGCCGTGCGAGTTGGACACGGCGGTGATCCTCGATCCCGGATAACGCGCCGCCATGTAGAGGCTCAGTGAGCCCCAGCCGCAGCCCAGTTCCAATATCTCCTGCCCGTCGGCCAGCTTCGCATGGTCGACGGTCTGGGCGAGGGCGGCTTCCTCGGCCTCGGCGATCGTCGTGTTCGGGCCTTCATAATAGCAGCAGCTATATTTGCGGCGCGGTCCCAGGCAGAGATCGAAGAAGGAGGCCGGCACCTCATAATGCTGGGCATTGGCCTCGTCCGTATGCACGGCGATCGGGAAATCCTTCATCGTCCGCGCGAAGGCTTCGGTGTTCTCGGGCTCGCGGGCCAGCTTGCGGCCGGTGCGCCCGACAAGAAACTCGACCCCCGCCAGGGTCACGGCGTCGGGAAGCGGCAGCCGTTCGACGGCTGCGGTGGCGGCGGCGATGAGGTCCATCAATTTTTCCTGGGTGGGCGTGGGAAGAAGGCGCTGGTGCGCGCCATATAGGCCTTGAAGGCGTCGCCCCGGCTCTTGAGCATATGTGCTTCGAGCGGCGGGATGCCGGAAACGTGGACGAGCAGCCAGTACATCAGGACGGGCCCGATCAGCGTGAGCCAGCCCTGCCACCAGCTGCCGAACTGGATGAGGGTGGCGCCGGTTTCGGTGGTTCCGACGAACAGGCTGACCGCTATCACCGGATAGGCGAGCCAGCCCAGCCATTCGAAGAAATAGTTCGGGTGGCGCGACCAGGCCCACAGACCCTTGTCGCAGACCTTGCCGTGATTGCTCTTGTCGGCGGCGAAGCGACGCAGCTGCGCATCGGCGATACCTTCGCCGATGACCGAGACGATCAGCAGGCCGAGGCCCAGCCAGTCGGTGATCGCGAAGGCTTGGCCCGGCGCATGCGCGGCGGCATAGACGGTGACGACGAGGCCGACGCCGCACAGGGCCTGGATCTGGAGGAACAGGAACAGCCGCGCCTGGAACCGGCTGCCCCATTCCTTGCGCAGATCGGCGTAGCGCGGGTCTTCATAGGTGGCGGTGGCCGTCCGGGCGAGGATGTGGAAACCGAGCCGCATCGACCAGAACAGCACCATGCCGCCGACCAGCCAGCGGCGCTCCGCCGGGCCTTCGCCAATGGTGAAGAAAGTGACGATCAGCCCGCCGATCCCGATCGCGAACGACCAGAAACAGTCGGCCCAGCCGGATTGCCTGGTCGGGATCTGAACCGCCCAGGCGGCCATCATCATCAGCGACATGACGATCGACGCGACGATGATGCTGCAGATGGCGCTCATATACCCCCAAGACGATGTCCGGCCCCTGCCGTCTCCTAACCCTATACGGCAGCTCCAGCCAAGGCGTTGCGCAGAAAAATCGCCCTTCCGCCGTCGCCTTTGCCCGCATTCGGGCCGGAGCCGCAGCGATCAGGCCCTTGCTCTTTTGATAACGTGGGTTAGCAGGGGCGGGCAGGGCAAGGCGCGCAACCCGCTGGCCCCGGCTATCGTATCTTCAGCCGCGGCAGAACAGGGCGACGCTATGACAGGGAACAGGGGCATGACGAACATCCGCAAGGGGCAGCGGATCGCCGTGATCGGCAGCGGCATCACCGGCCTCTCGGCGGCCTGGCTGCTTTCGAAGCAGAACGACGTCGTGCTCTACGAGGCCGAGGCCCGGCCCGGCGGCCACACCCGCACCGTCGATGTGGAGATGGCCGATGGACGCCGGCTCGGCGTCGACACCGGCTTCATCGTGTACAACGATCGCACCTATCCGAACCTGATCGCGATGTTCGAGCATCTGGACGTAGCCTGCCGGGTGACGGACATGAGCTTCGCGGTGTCGCTGGACGACGGAAAGCTGGAATATGCCGCCGGGGACCGCATCTGGCAGCTGTTCGCGCAGCCTTCCAACCTGTTCTCGCGGCGCTTCTGGTCGATGTTGCGCAACCTCGTCCGCTTCTACCGTGAGGCGGCGGCGGGCATGGGCGGTTTCGGTGACATGACGCTGGGCCAGATGCTGGAGCAGGGGCGCTATGGCGATGCCTTTCGCGACGATCATCTGCTGCCGATGGCGGCGGCGATCTGGTCGGCGCCGGCGCAGCTGCTGCTCGATTATCCGGCCGAGGCGTTCATCCGCTTCTGCGACAATCACGGCCTGCTCAACCTGGGCACCCGCCCGAAATGGCGCACGGTGATTGGCGGCAGCCGAACCTATGTCGACAAGTTGCTGGCGGATTTCGCGGGCGAGCTGCGGCTGGGCACGCCGGTCGCCTCGATCGAGCGCAAGGCGGGCCAGGTGACGATCACCGACAAGGCCGGCAACCCCGACCGCTTCGACGAGGTGGTGATCGCGGCGCATGGCAACCAGGCGCTTGCGATGCTGGCCGACCCGGGGCCGATCGAGCGCGAGCTGCTCGGCGCCTTCCGCTACAGCAGCAATAGCGTGGTGCTGCACGACGATCCCGCGCTGATGCCAAAGCGCCGTTCGCTGTGGGGCGCATGGAATTATTTCGGCCGCCGCCATGCCAATGACGCGACCGGCGACCTGTGCGTCAGCTACTGGATGAACCGGCTGCAGGGCTTGGAGACGAAGCGCCCGCTGATCGTCACCCTCAATCCGAACCGGGCGATCGGCACGGGGCACGAGATCGATCGGACGACCTTCGAACATCCTATCTTCGACCATGCCGCGCTCGAAGCGCAACGCCGCATCTGGGCGATCCAGGGCCAGCGCAACACCTTCTATTGCGGCGCGCATCTGGGCGCGGGTTTCCATGAGGACGGGCTGCAATCGGGTCTTGCCGTGGCCGAACTCCTCGGCGCCAAGCGGCCGTGGACGGTGGCCGAGCCCAGCGGCCGGCTGGCGATGGACCTGGCCCCCGCGAGCCTGGCCGAGGCGCGGGAAGCGGCCGCGTGAAATCGGCGATCTACGCTGGCCAGGTCTTCCATCGCCGCTTCCGGCCGCGCGCGCACACCCTGCGCTACTCGATGTTCCAGTGCCTGTTCGACCTCGACGAGATCGATAGGATCGGCGAGCGTTGCCGGCTGTTCTCGCGCAACGGCTGGAACCTCTTCTCCTTCCATGATCGCGACTATGGCGACCGGTCCGGCGAACCGCTCAGGCCCCAGATCGAGGCGCTGATGCGCCGGACGGGGCAGGAACCCGATGGCGGGCCGATCCGTTTGCTGACGATGCCCCGTATGCTCGGCCATGTGTTCAACCCGCTTTCGGTCTGGTTCTGCCATCGCCGCGACGGGAGCCTCGCGACGATCATCTATGAGGTGACCAACACCTTCAAGGAACGGCACAGCTATGTGATCCCGGTCGCCGACGGCGATCGCGCCGCACCGCTGGTCCACCAGGCCTGCGACAAGGCCTTCTATGTCTCGCCCTTCATGGACATCGACATGCGCTACGACTTCACCGTGGAGCCGCCGATGGAGAAGACCCGAGTCGTCGTCGCCGGTGCGGACGGAGCGGGGCCGCTGATCATCGCCGCGTTCCACGGCGCGCGCCGGGAGGTGAGCGATGGCGCGCTGGCCGCCGCTTTCCTCCGCCATCCGCTGCTGACGTTGAAGGTGGTCGCGGGCATCCATGTCGAGGCGCTCTGGCTGTTCCTCAAACGGATCGGTATCCGCCGCCACAGGCCCGCGGGCGGCGACGGCAAGGATGGTTACTCGATCGTCGCGGTGCAGCAGGCGGTGGCGGCATGAGCGTCGCCTTCCGCCGGGAAAGCGACGACGAGCATCTCGAACCCAAATTCGAGCTGCCGATTCCGCCGGGTCCCAACCTCGTTACCGAGCGCGGCGCCAGGCTGATCGAGGCCAAGGTCGCCGAGTGGGAGGCGAAGATCGCCGCGGCCGAAGCCGAGGGGGCAGCGGAGGAGGTGATCAAGTCGCTGAAGCGCGACCTGCGTTACTGGAGGACCCGCCACGCAACGATGGAAATCCAGCCGCCCGCCGGCGGTGACGAGGCGGCGTTCGGCACCCGGGTCAGCTACCGCCTCAACGGAAAGGAGAATGAAGTCTCGATCGTCGGCGACGACGAAGCCGATCCCGGGGCAGGGCTGATCAGCTTTTCATCACCCCTGGCCCGCGCACTGATCGGGGCGGGCGAGGGTGACTTCGCGGATTTCGGCGGGAAGAGCGACGCGATCGAGCTGTTGGCGGTCGCGGCTATCTGACGACGGATGGGTCGGACGGCATTTCCCGCTCAGCGCTTGCGGACGAACTCCGCCCGCAGGACCAGGCCCTTTATTCCGTCATATTTGCAATCGATCTCCTGCGCGTCGCCCGTCAGGCGGATCGACTTGATCAGCGTACCCCGCTTGAGCGTCTGGCCCGCGCCCTTGACGTCGAGGTCCTTGATCAGGGTCACCTGATCGCCATCGGCGAGGAGGTTGCCGACGGCGTCACGCACCTCGACCTGTGAGGAAGCCTTGGTTCGGTCGGCCAGTTCGGCCGCCGGGACCCACTCGCCGCTTTCCTCATCATAGACATAGTCGTCGGACATGATCCGGCCTTGCTCCATTCTGTGTCCGGCCATCCACATGCGTGCGGCCGGCAGGCCGTCCATGGCAGATTTCACTGGCAAATCCAGCGGGCCGGAATAATGGCGGTCGATCGCGGGCCGAGCCTGCCGAAGCCGCGCCCTGTTCCAGGCGCGGCTTCGCTGTCACCTCACCCGCGCAGATCGAACCGATCGGCGTCCATCACCTTGGTCCATGCCGCTACGAAGTCCTTCACGAACTCTTCGTCGGCGTCGTCGGCGGCATAGACTTCGGACAGCGCCCGGAGCTGCGAGTTGGACCCGAAGACGAGATCGGTGCGGGTCGCTGTCCAGCGCTCCTCGCCTGTCGCCCGGTCAGTGCCGACATAGACCTCGTCACCGCGATCACTGACCTCCTTCCACGCCGTGCCCATGTCGAGCAGGTTGCGGAAGAAGGCGTTGTCCAGCCGGCCCGGCGTCCTGGTCAGCACGCCGTGCGGCCGATCGCCATGGTTGGCGCCGATGACGCGCAGGCCGCCGACCAGCACGGTCATCTCGGGCGCGCTGAGGCCCAGAAGCTGGGCACGATCGACCAGCAGCTCCTCGGTCGGGACGTTGAAGCGGACCGAGAGATAGTTGCGGAAGCCATCGGCCTTGGGTTCGAGCGGCTCGAAGCTGTGGGCGTCGGTCCATTCCTCGGTCGCGTCGCCGCGCCCGGTGGTGACGGGAACGCTGATCGCGTGGCCCGCCGCCCCGGCAGCCTGCTCGACGCCCAGCGCACCTCCGATCACGATCAGATCGGCGATGCTGACCTTGCCAGGGCCGCCGAAGCCGGCCTGGATATCCTCATAGGCCTTCAGCACCCTGGTGAGTTCGGCAGGCTCGTTGACGTCCCAGTCCCGCTGGGGGGCGAGGCGGATGCGCGCGCCGTTGGCGCCGCCGCGATTGTCCGATCCCCGGAAGGTGGAGGCCGAAGCCCAGGCGGTCTTGACCAGCTGGGCGACGCTCAGGCCGCTGTCCGCGATCCGGCTTTTCAGCGCGGCGACGTCGGCGTCGCCGAGCTTCGGGCCGGCGGGTATCGGATCCTGCCAGATCAGGTCCTCCGCGGGCACCTCGGGGCCGATATAATTGGCCTTGGGCCCCATGTCGCGATGGGTGAGCTTGAACCAGGCGCGCGCGAAGCTGTCGGCGAAATAGGCCGGGTCGGCCCGGAACCTTTCCATGATCTCGCGATATTTCGGGTCGACCTTCAGCGCCATGTCGGCGGTGGTCATCATCGTCGGCACACGCTTGCCGGGCGTGTGCGCGGCGGGGGCCTGTGTGTCCTCCGGATTGCCCTTCGGCTGCCACTGGTGCGCGCCCGCCGGGCTCTTCACCAGCTCATATTCATGATCGAGCAGCATGTCGAAATAGGACATGTCCCAGCTGGTCGGCGTTGGGGTCCAGGAACCCTCGATGCCGCTGGTGATGGTGTGATCGCCCATCCCGCTCTCATGGGTGGATATCCAGCCGAATCCCTGGGTGGCAATGTCGGCGCCCTCGGGCTCGACGCCGACCAGGCTGGCGTCGCCCGCGCCGTGCGCCTTGCCAAAGGTATGGCCGCCGGCGGTGAGCGCGGCGGTCTCCTCGTCGTTCATTGCCATGCGGGCGAAGGTCTCACGCATGTCCCGGGCCGAAGCCTGCGGCATCGGGCAGCCGCCCGGGCCTTCGGGATTGACGTAGATCAGGCCCATCTGGATCGCGGCAAGCGGATTTTCCAGCGCGCGGCCCGACTCCTCCTCGATCCGGGTGGTGCCGAGCCATTCCTCCTCGGTGCCCCAATAGATGTCCTTCCCGGGCTCGAACACATCCTCGCGGCCGCCGCCAAAGCCGAAGGTCGGGCCGCCCATCGACTCGATCGCGACATTCCCGGCCAGGATCATCAGGTCCGCCCAGCTGAGCTTGCGGCCATATTTCTGCTTGATCGGCCAGAGCAGGCGGCGGGCCTTGTCGAGATTGCCATTGTCGGGCCAGCTGTTGAGCGGGGCGAAGCGCTGGGAGCCGCTGCGCGCGCCGCCGCGCCCGTCGCCGGTGCGGTAGGTGCCGGCACTGTGCCAGGCCATGCGGATGAAGAAGGGGCCATAATGGCCGTAATCGGCGGGCCACCAGGGCTGGCTGTCGGTCATCAGCGCCCTCAGATCGGCCTTCAGCGCGGCATAGTCGATCGATGCGAATTCCTTCGCATAGTCGAAATCGTCGCCCATCGGATTCCCGCTGACGCCCCCCTGGTGGAGGATGTCCAGCGACAGCTGATTGGGCCACCAGTCGCGGTTGGTGCGGCCCAGCAGGGTGCGCAGCGCGGCGGGCTCCTTGCCCGGATCGCTCAGCGGGCTTCCACTTGTCTTCGCATCCATGGTTCGGCTCCTCTCATCGGTCATCCTCCCCCCGGAGCGCGAAGAATAGAAGCAGATTGTTATGTTTTGAAAACGATCTCTCCTCGTCAGCATGATGGAGAAAATCGATCAGATGACAGCCGCAGGCCGTGAAACGGAAAAGGCCGCGCTCCTCATCGGAACGCGGCCTCCCGCTTTTGCCCCCTGTAGCAAAACTCGATCAGAGCGATTTCGAGGCGGATGGCACATCCGCCGGCTCGGAAATCGCGGCAACGAAAGGGTTACGCCGCGACCTGGCCTTCTTCCGGATCGCGCAGCACATAGCCGCGGCCCCAGACGGTCTCGATATAATTGTCGCCGCCGCAGGCGAGGCTGAGCTTCTTGCGCAGCTTGCAGATGAAGACGTCGATGATCTTCAACTCGGGCTCGTCCATGCCGCCATAGAGGTGGTTGAGGAACATTTCCTTGGTCAGCGTGGTGCCCTTGCGCAGCGAGAGCAGCTCGAGCATCGCATATTCCTTGCCGGTCAGGTGCACGCGGGCACCATCGACCTCGACCGTCTTGGCGTCGAGGTTCACCGCCAGCTTGCCGGTGCGGATGACCGACTGGCTGTGGCCCTTCGAACGGCGCACGATCGCGTGGATGCGGGCGACCAGTTCCTCGCGGTGGAAGGGCTTGGTTACATAATCGTCGGCGCCGAAGCCGAGCGCGCGGACCTTGCTGTCCATCTCGCCGATGCCGGAGAGGATCATCACCGGGGTCTGCACCTTGGCGTTGCGCAGCTTCTTCAGCACGTCATAGCCGTGCATGTCGGGCAGGTTCAGGTCCAGCGCGATGATGTCATAATCATAGAGCTTGCCGAGATCGAGGCCTTCCTCGCCCAGATCGGTGGTATAGACGTTGAAGCCTTCCGCACCCAGCATCAGTTCGATCGACTTGGCGGTGGTGGGATCATCCTCGATCAGCAATACGCGCATGGGATTTCTCTTCCTGCCTGTTGTTCGGGGGAAAAGGCCTGCTCGGCTTCAACACCCGTGAACCTGTGTTAACCATGACGTTAATGAAGGTAAAAGGTTAACGCGCTCTTAAAACCATCCGGAATTTTTACTTAGGTAAAAAATCGGTATGCGCCCGTATCTTATCTGGCGACCTTCGCAGGAGCAGGGCCCGCGGGGGAGGGCGAGCGCCGTTTTCTGGGCGGCCAGACGCGCTGGATCGCGATTCCATCGGCCGCCAGTATGCGCTGCACGGAGACCGGCCCGGCCAGGTGGCCAGCGCCCACCGCCACAAAAACCGTGCCCGGGGTCGCGAGGCGAGTCTTAAGCCAATGTGCCCAATTGGCGTTGCGTTTCTTAAGAAGCACCTCGCGCAGATGCGGGGTCAGGTCTTCATCTTCCGCGAAGGCGCGGGCGATTTCCGTCTGGTCGCCGCTGGACCAGGCGCGCAGCAGCTTCGCATAATCCTTGCGCGCGCTGCCTTCGCCATCGGCGAAGCTCGCCAGCATCTCGCGCTGGTCAGCTTCGGGAAGGTTGGCGAACAGGCTGAGTTGTTCCGATGCCGTCTCCAGCGCCTCGATCTTCTTCGGGACGGCATCCTTCGCCTCCGGCGCGGGGGTGAAGCGGGGGACGATGCTGCCCTCTACGCCCGCGTCGCGGGCGACGCCAAGGTCCTTCATCATCGCGCCCATCAGCATGAAGCTGGCCTGCCAGGTCGGCATGCGGCTCAGCACCGCGGGATCGAGCTTTGCCCGGGCGAGCATCGCGGCAAAGGCCGGGCGGCTCTTCTCGGGCACCCGCTCGACGATCGGCGGCAGGCTGGGATCGGGCGGCGGGAAGAGGCGGGCGATCGCCTGTGGGTCCTTGTCGATCAGCGTCTCGATGACGAGCGTGTCCGCCGCGGCCATGGCCTTCCTTATGCGCGCGTCCTGCCAGCGATAGCCGGGGGGCAGTGCGTGGATCGTGCCGAACAGGTAGATGGTGGTGTCCGCATCGCCGAACTTCCACAGTGCGGGCGCGGCCGTGACGGGCGCGGCGAGGGTGAAGGCGAGGAGGGTGGCGAGGGCGCGGCGCAGGAAACGCATGGGCAAAGCCTATTGAATAAAAGGCCGTCATGCCAGCCCTTCGGCTGCCTGCAAGGCAGGCGCTCAGGATGAACTTCAGCCTGAAAGGCTGAAGGCTGGCATCCATGTCTGTTTTCTCCCCAAATGCCGTCTCGGATGGAAAGAGACATGGACCCCAGCCTTCGCTGGGGTGACGGGAAGGGGCAATTCCTTGACCCGTCGCGCTCCTCACGCCAAAGGGCGCTACGCATTTCGCAAGCCCGAAGGACCTCGTCTTGGCGACCAAGCCGCTCTCGTTCCAGCGCCTGATCCTGACGCTCCACGACTATTGGAGCGATCAGGGCTGCGTCATCCTCCAGCCCTATGACATGGAGATGGGCGCGGGGACCTTCCACCCGGCGACCACCCTGCGCGCGCTGGGCCCGAACCACTGGAAGGCGGCCTATGTCCAGCCGTCGCGTCGCCCCACCGACGGCCGCTATGGCGAGAACCCCAACCGGCTCGGCCATTATTACCAGTATCAGGTGATCCTGAAGCCGAGCCCGGCCAATCTTCAGGAACTCTATCTCGGCAGCCTGGAGCGGATCGGCATCGATCCGCTGGCGCATGACATCCGCTTCGTCGAGGACGACTGGGAAAGCCCGACGCTGGGTGCCTGGGGTCTTGGCTGGGAAGTCTGGTGCGACGGCATGGAGGTGACCCAGTTCACCTATTTCCAGCAGGTCGGCGGCTTCGACTGCAAGCCGGTCGCGGGCGAGCTGACCTATGGTCTGGAGCGGCTGGCGATGTACATCCAGGGCGTCGACCGGGTCTATGACCTCGCCTTCAACGATGAAGGCGTGACGTACGGCGACGTCTTCCTGGAGAATGAGCGCCAGTTCAGCGCCTATAATTTCGAGGCCGCCAACACCGAACTGCTGTTCCGCCAGTTCACCCAGGCCGCCGACGAGTGCAAGGCGCTGCTGGAGCGGGACAAGCCGCTGCCGCTGCCCGCCTATGACCAGGCGATCAAGGCCAGCCATATCTTCAACACGCTGCAGGCGCGCGGCGTGATCTCGGTCGCCGAGCGCCAGGCCTATATCGGCCGCGTCCGCGAACTGGCGAAGGGGGCCTGCGCCGCCTGGATGAGCCATAACGGGTGGGACCAATGATCCTCCCCGGCACGGGGAGGGGGACCGGCGAAGCCGGTGGAGGGGGCGGGAAGCAATTGCTTCGCCCCGAGGTAGTCACCGCGCGGAAACTGCGGCGGGCCATGAGCTTGCCTGAGGTCATGCTGTGGGAGTGTCTGCGCGGTGGCCGGGCAGGAGCAGGAGCGAAGTTCCGGCGACAGCATCCGATCGGACCGTATATCGTCGACTTCTATTGTTCGGCGGCCAAATCGGTGATCGAGGTTGATGGTGAAGCGCATGATCGCGGCGGAAAGCCCGAACATGATCGCCAGCGCGACGCCTTTCTGAAAGAGAATGGATATCAGGTGCTCAGAGTGTCTGCTGCGGAAGTGATGAAGGCCCCGGACGAGGTGGCCTCGGCGATCGTTGCGCGGGTGGCGGCCCCCCTCCACCGATACGCGGTCCCCCTCCCCGCAAGCGGGGAGGATGTTCGATGACCGATTTCCTGCTCGAACTCCTCTCCGAGGAAATCCCGGCGCGCATGCAGGAGAAGGCTTCGGCCGATCTCGCGAAGCTGTTCACCGAGGAACTGGCCAAGGCGGGTCTCAAGCCCGACGGCATCACCTCCTACGTCACGCCGCGCCGGCTCGCGCTGATCGCGCATGGCCTGCCGCTGGCGACAGCGGCGGTGTCGGAGGAGACCAAGGGGCCGAAGGTCGGAGCACCCCCGCAGGCGCTGGAAGGCTTCCTGCGCAAGACCGGGCTGACCCAGGATCAGCTCGTCGAGCGCGATGGCGTGCTGTTCGCGATCGTCGAGAAGCCGGGCCGCGAGACGGCGGCGGTGCTGGCCGAGGCGGTCCCCGCGATCGTCCGCGCCTTTCCCTGGCCCAAGTCGATGCGCTGGGGTTCCGGCTCGCTGCGCTGGGTGCGCCCGCTGCAGGGGATCGTCGCGCTGCTCGGCGAGGATATCGTACCGATCGAGGTCGATGGCGTCACCAGCGGTGCCGCGACCATCGGCCACCGCTTCCATCATCCCGGCATTATCACCATCGGCAGCGCCTCCGACTATGTCGAGAAGCTGCGCGCCTGCCACGTGATCGTCGACCATGCCGAGCGCCGCGACATCATCCGCGTCCGTTCGGCCGAACTGGCCGCCGAGGCCGGGCTGAGCGTGATCCCCGACGAGGGGCTGGTCGCCGAGAATGCCGGGCTCACCGAATGGCCGGTGCCGCTGCTAGGCCATTTCGACCCGGCCTTCCTGGAGGTGCCGCGCGAGGTGATCCAGCTGACGCTGCGCACCAATCAGAAATATTTCGTGCTGAACGACGCGGCGGGCAAGCTCGCCCCGGCCTTCATCTGCACCGCCAACATCACCGCGAAGGATGGCGGCACCGCGATTGTCGCGGGCAATGGCAAGGTGCTGGCGGCGCGGCTGTCGGATGCGAAATTCTTCTGGGAACAGGACCTGAAGGTCAAGCTGGAGGATTATCTTCCCAAGCTGGAGGCCATGCTCTTCTACGAGGGCATGGGCTCGTTGCGCGCCAAGGCCGATCGCGTCGCCGACCTCTCCGCCTGGATCGCCAGGGCCTATTTCCCTGAGCGCGATCCCGATACCGCGCGCCGCGCCGGCCTGCTCGCCAAGGCCGATCTTGCCACCGCCATGGTCGGCGAGTTTCCTGAATTGCAGGGCATCATGGGCGGCTATTATGCCGAGAAGGCGGGCGAAAAGCCGGGCACCGTTTCGGCCTTGCAGCAGCAATATGTGGCGGCCGTCGAAGGCTGCATACCGGCCTGCGTCGCGCTGGCTGATCGGGTAGACACGTTGGTCGCCTTCTTCGCGCGGGGCATCAAGCCGACCGGATCGAAGGACCCGTTCGCGCTTCGCCGCGCGGCCTTGCAGGTCATCCAGACCATTCTCGTTAACGGCACCCGGCTGAAACTGGGAGCGGTGATCGATCAGGCCAAGGCGGGGCTCGGTGCCGATCTGGACACCATCGAACTGCTCGACTTCTTCGCCGACCGCCTGAAGGTCCAGCAGCGTGAGGCGGGTGTCCGCCACGATCTGATCGATGCGGTGTTCGCGCTGGGTGGGGAGGACGATCTCGTCCGGTTACTCGCGCGGGTGAAGGCGTTGCAGGTGTTCGTCGAGACCGAGGACGGGGCGAACCTCCTCGCCGGCTACAAGCGGGCCGCCAATATCCTGAAGAAGGAGGGCGGGGTGCCCGAAGGTGCGTCTGCGGTGCCCGATTATCAGCCGGAGGCCGCGGAATCGGCACTGATCACCGCTTTGGACTCGGCCGAGCCGAAGGCCGCAAACGCCGTGCAGAATGAGGATTTCGCCGCCGCCATGTCCGCCCTGGCCAGCCTGCGCGGGCCGATCGATGCCTTTTTCGATCAGGTGACCGTCAACGACCCTTCGCCACAAAAAAGAAACACTAGACTCGCGCTGCTTGAAAAAATCCGTGTTGCGGTGCACAACGTCGCCGACTTCTCGAACATCGAGGGCTGATTCGATTGCCATGCTCCCTGCCGGGAGCGGGTCGTGATGGGGAGAGTGACGGGCGTATGACGACGCAATATGTCTATCGTTTCGGCGGCGGCGTGTCCGACGGCGGCAAGGGCGACAAGAATCTCCTGGGCGGCAAGGGCGCCAATCTGGCGGAGATGGCGTCGATCGGCTTGCCGGTGCCGCCGGGCTTCACCATCTCGACCGAGATGTGCCAGCGCTTCTACGACGAGGGCGAGCGCTTTCCCGAGAGCCTGAAGGCGGAAGTCGCCAACGGCATCGCGCATATCGAGGCGATCACGAACAAGAAGTTCGGCGTCGCGGCCGATCCGCTGCTGGTGTCGGTCCGCTCGGGCGCGCGCGCCTCGATGCCGGGTATGATGGACACCGTCCTGAACCTCGGCCTCAACGACGAGACGGTGCAAGGCCTGGCCAGGGTGTCGGGCGATGCCCGCTTCGCCTGGGACAGCTATCGCCGCTTCATCCAGATGTATTCGGACGTCGTCCTCGAACTCGATCATGGCGCCTTCGAGGAAGCGCTGGAGATCGCCAAGGAGGACAAGGGCTACAGTCTCGACACCGAGATGGGGGCCGAGGACTGGGAGGCGCTGGTCAAGCGCTACCAGGCGATCGTCGTCGAGCAGTGGGACAAGCCCTTTCCGCAGGACGTGCACGAGCAGCTCTGGGGAGCGATCGGCGCCGTCTTCAAGTCGTGGCAGTCGGAGCGGGCCAAGGTCTATCGCCGGCTCAACGACATCCCCGGCGAATGGGGCACGGCGGTCAACGTCCAGGCTATGGTGTTCGGCAATATGGGCGACACGTCGGCCACCGGCGTCGCCTTCACCCGCGATCCGTCGAAGGGCGACCGCGCCTATTATGGCGAGTTCCTGATCAACGCGCAGGGCGAGGACGTCGTCGCCGGCATCCGTACCCCGCAATATCTGACCCGTGAGGCCCGCGAGGCCGCCGGGGCGAAGCCCGCTTCGATGGAAGAGGCGCTGCCGACCGTCTATGGCGAACTCGCCAAGGTGTTCGACCTGCTCGAGACCCATTATCGGGACATGCAGGATATCGAGTTCACGGTGCAGCAGGGCAAGCTCTGGATGCTCCAGACCCGTTCGGGTAAGCGCACCGCCAAGGCGGCGCTCAAGATCGCGGTCGACATGGCGAACGAGGGGCTGATCACCCGCGAGGAGGCGATCGCCCGCGTTGATCCCGCCGCGCTCGACCAGCTGCTTCACCCGACGCTCGATCCCAAGGCACCGCGCGACGTGATCGCCAAGGGCCTGCCCGCATCGCCGGGTGCGGCCTCGGGCCTTGTCGTGTTCGATGCCGAGACCGCCGAGAAGCGCGCCGAAATGGGCGATGCCGTGATCCTGGTGCGGGTCGAGACATCGCCGGAGGACATCCACGGCATGCATGCGGCGCGGGGCATCCTGACCGCGCGGGGCGGCATGACCAGTCACGCGGCGGTCGTCGCGCGCGGCATGGGGCGCCCTTGCGTCTCTGGCGTGGGCACGCTGGCGATCGATGCGAAGGCCAAGGTCTTTCGCGTCGCCGGCCGCGAAGTGCGTGAGGGCGACGTCATCACCATCGACGGCGCCACCGGCGAGGTGATGCTGGGCGCGGTGCCGACCGTACAGCCCGAACTGGCCGGCGATTTCGGCATATTGATGGGCTGGGCCGACGAGGTCCGCCGTCTGAAGGTCCGCGCCAATGCGGAGACCCCGCTCGACTGCAAGACGGCGCGCATCTTCGGCGCCGAGGGCGTCGGCCTGTGCCGCACCGAGCATATGTTCTTCGACAGCAACCGCATCACGGCGGTGCGCCAGATGATCCTGGCCGAAGACGAGAAGGGCCGCCGGGTGGCGCTCGACAAGCTGCTGCCCGAGCAGCGCGCCGACTTCTCCGAGATCTTCGAGATCATGGCCGGTCTTCCGGTGACGATCCGCCTGCTCGATCCGCCGCTGCACGAATTCCTGCCCCATGAGGAGGAGGAATTCGCCGAGGTGGCATCGGCGACAGGGATCGGCGTCGAGGCGCTCAAGCGCCGCGCGGCCGAGCTGCACGAGTTCAACCCGATGCTGGGTCATCGCGGCTGCCGGCTGGGTGTGACCTATCCCGAAATCTACGAGATGCAGGCGCGCGCGATCTTCGAGGCGGCGTGCGACGTCGCGGCGAAATCGGGCAATGCACCGATCCCGGAAGTCATGGTGCCGCTGGTCGCGACCCGGCGCGAGCTGGAACTGATGAAGGCGGTGATCGACAAGGCGGCGAAGGCCGTCTTCGCCGAGAAGGGCGTCACCCTTGACTATCTGGTCGGCACGATGATCGAGCTGCCCCGCGCCGCGCTGAAGGCGGGCGAGATCGCCGAGGTGGGCGAGTTCTTCTCCTTTGGCACCAACGACTTGACCCAGACGACGCTGGGCGTCTCGCGCGACGACGCCGGCCGCTTCCTGACGACCTATGTCGACAAGGGCATCTATCCCAAGGACCCGTTCGTCAGCCTCGACGTCGAAGGCGTCGGCGAGCTGATCGAGCTGGCCGCCGAGCGCGGCCGCAAGACGCGGGGCGACATCAAGCTCGGCATCTGCGGCGAGCATGGCGGCGATCCGGCCTCGATCGCCTTCTGCGAAGGGATCGGGCTCGATTATGTCTCGGCCTCGCCCTATCGGGTGCCGATCGCCCGTCTCGCGGCGGCGCAGGCGGCGCTGAGGGCGAAGCAGGCCTGACCTTCTCCTTGGCCCTCTCCCATTTTCATGGGAGGGGGTTGGGTGAGGATCTTCTTCTTTTGCTCCCGCAGATATGGGTGAGTTGGTCGAAAAGACCCTAACCCCGAACCTCTCCCGTAAGGACGGGAGAGGGATGGTAGGGCTGGGATCGCGCGGACACCTCCGCTACGACGACCCCCCATGCCTCCCCTCGCACCCGCCGATCCAACCCGCCGCATCGTCTCGCTCGACGCGCTGCGCGGGATCGCGCTGTGCGGTATCCTCCTCATCAACATCTTCGACATGGGTGGGCCGGTCGCGATGGACCGGCCGATGGCACCGCCGTCGATCGCCGATCCGGACTGGCAGGTCTGGGGTTTCGCCCAGCTGTTCGTCACCGGCACGATGCGTGGCCTGTTTTCGATGCTGTTCGGGATCGGGCTGCTGCTGTTCGTCGGCGATGGCGACAGCGTCGATCGGCCGCGCCTGTATATGCGCCGGCTGATGCTGCTGTTCGCGTTCGGGGTGGTGGATTCGACCCTGCTGCTCTGGCCGGGCGACATATTGATCATCTACGCGTTCGCCGGGGCGCTGGCGCTGATCCTGCATGGGCTGAAGCCTTATCAGCTCTGTGCGGCGGCGGCGGTCATCCTGATCATGCTGTCGGGCTGGGCTGCGCATGAGGCCGGCGGCATCACGCCCGCCGACACCGTCTACAGCGCCAAGATGCTGGCCAGCGAAGGCGCAGCCCGGCTCGGCAGCTACGGCCAGACCTTCGATTATATGAGCTGGGTCGCCTGGCATTGGACCGTCAACGCGCTTACCTATCGCTGGGTCGCCGATGCGCTCGCCTTCATGCTGGTGGGCATGGCGCTCCATCGGATGGGTTTCTTCAGCGAAGGACGGAGCGAGGGGACCCTTCGCCGACTGATGGCGATCGGCTACGGCGTGGGCGTTGCGCTGCGGCTGATCCATCTGCTCGCGGTCTGGCACAATCAGGGCGCACCGACGATATTGTCCGGCCTGATCGACCAGCCGGGACGGCTGGCGATGACGCTGGGCCATGTCGGCCTGTTCCTGCTGCTGTGGCGGCGCGGCGCCTGGCCCCGGCTGATGGCCGCCTTCGCCCGGATGGGACGGATGGCGCTGACCCTCTATCTTGGCCAGAGCCTGATGGGCGCGGTCATCTTCTCGGGCTTCGGCTTGGGACTGTGGAATCGGCTCGGCGGGCCGGCGCTCTGGCTGGTGGCGCTGGCGATCCTGCTGGTCGAGGGGGTGTTCGCCTGGGCGTGGCTCAAGCGCTTCCGCTATGGGCCGGTGGAGTGGCTATGGCGCCGAGGAACCTACGGAAAGATGCCGGCCTGATGCTTCAGGCGAACCGCCGCGCGTGTTCGTCGGTGAACCCCTGGCGCAGCATCTCCGCCTGTTCGCGCCAGCGCTCGTCGGCGATGGTGCCTGGGGCGATGCCCATGCGCCCTTCCAGTTCGGCTTCATCCCTGGCCGAAAGCGTGCAAATCTCCGCATAGCGGTGGATGCCCAGCTCGTTGAGCCGCATCTCGCCGCCGCGGCCGACCCCGAAAATGCGGGATAGATCGTCCCGGCGGCCCGAAGCCGCGGCGGCCACGGTTCCCGCCGTGTCCGGATCGATTGCCGTGCGACGGCTTTCCAGCTGGGCTATGCGTTCGTTGGCGGCGGCGGCGCGGGCGACATGATCGTCGCGCTCCTTTTCCAGGGCGATCCGCCGGTCACGTTCACCCTCCAGTTCCGCGAGGCGGGTGGAGAGCCGGTCGACCTCGGCATCGGCCGCGATCCGTGCGAACCGCTCCAGCTCGAAACCCTTCTTCCACTTGCGCCCGCCCGACAGCGTGAACAGCCCCAGGAACCAGCCCAGTACCAGAACGAGAGCAAGGATAACCCATTGGTTCGTAGTGAAAGCCGGCATGCAGCCCTCCAGAAATAGCTGGAAGACTAAACCTATACCGCAGGCCACCGTTCCGTGGCTGGTACGGAAATCCGCTTATCAGCGCATCACATTGTCACTGATCGAGCAGGCCGCGGGCCCCAGGATCACGATGAACAGTACTGGCAGGATGAACATTATCAATGGCACGGTCATGATCGCGGGCAGCCGCGCGGCCTTTTCCTCGGCGCGCATCATCCGGTCGTGGCGGAACTCCGCCGAAAGCACGCGCAACGCGGCGGCGAGCGGCGTTCCGTATTTCTCGGTCTGGATCATCGTCGTGACGACGCCCCGGATGGAATCGAGGTTCACCCGCTGGGCGAGATTCTCGAAGGCCTGGCGCCGGTCGGTCAGGAAGCCCAGTTCGATCGCGGTGAGCGCGAATTCATCGCCCAGTTCGGGATAGGCCTTGGCCAGTTCGCGGGCGACGCGGTTGAAGGCGAGATCGACCGACAGGCCCGCCTCCGCGCAGATCACCAGCAGGTCCAGCGCGTCGGGCAGGGCCTTGCGGATCGCGGTCTGCCGCTTGGTGATGAGGTTCTTCACATAGATGTCGGGCGCCTTGTAGCTGGCGATCAGGGCGCCGGCGACGATCATGTATTTCTTGAAGGCGCTCGCATCGGGAAACCAGTTGAGCAGATAGACGCCGATCGCGGCGGTTCCGCCGATCATGATTGGCGCGACCAGCCGGAAGAAGATCACCGTAATCGCCGCGTCCTTGGTGCGGATGCCGGCGCGGGCGAGATTCAGCGAGGCGGCCTTGAGCTGGCTATCCTGCAGCATCTTCATGCTGCCGAGGATCGCCTTCATCCTGTCGACCGAGATGCTGGCCTTCTTCTCCATCTTCGCGCGGCGGCGCGTCTTGGAGGCGGCGACGCCGGCCTTGAGCTGCTCGCGACGATCGTTGAGCGCGCGCACGCGGCGCGCCATGGGATCGCGGGCCACCGACTTCACGACGCTGTGGCCGACGATCAGCATGACGATCGCGGTGGCGAGCGCGATACCGATCGACAGCAGGGTGCTGAAGAACTGGGGCGTGACGGCATGTTCCATCGCGTCCTCCTCAGATCTCGAAATTGATCATCTGGCGCATGATGTAGGCGCCGATCGACATCCAGATCAGCCCGCCCATGCCCGCGATCATCAGCCGCTGGTCGCTGAAGAAACCCGCCATATAGGTGGGGCTGATGAAGCTGATCAGTCCGAACACCACGAAGGGCAGCGCGCCGATGATGTAGGCCGAGGCCTTGGATTCCGACGACATGGCCGAAATCTTGAGCTTCATCTGCATGCGCTTGCGCAGCACGTCCGACAGGTTGGACAGCGTTTCGGCAAGGTTGCCGCCGGTCTCCCGCTGGATCGCCAGGGTGATGACGAAGAACTGGAACTCGGCGGTGCCCAGCCGGTCGGCGGTTTCCTGCAGCGCAGCCTCCAGCGTGCGGCCGATCCTCATCCGGTCGCTGACCGCCTGAAATTCGCTGCCCACCGGGCCTTCGATCTCGGAAGCGATGGCGCTCATCGTCTCGGCAATCGGCAGGCCGGCCCGCAGGCCCCGGACCAGCAGTTCGATCGCGTCGGGAAAGCGGGCCACGAACTGGGCGATGCGGCGCTTGCCCATGAAGTTGAGGAACAGGCGGGGCAGGGCAAGCGCCGCGGCAGTGGCGACGATCAGCGCCATCCACAGCGGCAGGCCGAGGATCGGCAGGATCAGGAAGGGCACCGCGAAGGTGATGCCCATGCCGATGAAATACTGCCGGACGGTCCACTTCTTGCCGGCCGCCTCGATCTTGCGGGTAATCTCGACCGGATCGGGCAGGAAGCGGCTGAACGCGGTTTCCTCGCGCTTCGCCAGGGTGGCGCGGCTGGCGAGCAGCTTGCGGACCTGGTCGCTGACCGCAGGTTCGCCGCTGACATTGTAGCGGCCGCGCACGCCGGCGAGCCGCTTGGTGAAGGCGCGCTGCGCGGGAGGACCGGCGGCCACGAAGAAGAACATGGTCATGAATGCGGCCATGACCATCATGAAGAGCATCGTCAGCATGGGAAGGGGCGCCCCCGGCCGTTCACCTGCCGGGGCTCACTTCTTCGCGATCTTGGACTTGGGCTGGAAGATGGCGGCCAGCTCGTCGAGCAGCGAGCCCTTCTTCTTGCCGTCGGCGGTGGGATCGTCATGAACCAGCGAGAGCAGCTTCTCGGCGATCGAAGCCAGGCCCTGGCCGAGCTTGGAGGTCTTGCCCGCCTCGGCGATGGGCTTGCCCAGCTTGGCGGCGTTCACCGCCTGCTTGTGATCATAGGGCAGCATGAAATCGATCTCGCGCTCGATCGAGTTCTCGAAATCCTTGCGGCTGATCTCGGTCAGGCTCGGATGGACGCGGTTGGCGACGATCAGCACGCCGGCCTGCGGCGCATTGTTCTTCAGCCAGGCGAGGATGCGGATCGTGTCGCGGGTCGCCGCCAGGGTCAGTTCGACCACCAGCACCACCGACTGGACATCATGGAACAGGTGCGGATGCTGCACCATCATCCCGCGCGGCACATCGACGACGGTGCATTCGAAGGCGCCCTTCATCTCCTCCTGCAGCTGGAAATAGGCGCCGCCATCGGTGATGATCGGGTGGTTGATCGGCGCCTCGGCCGACAGCACCGAAAGCTTGTCGTTCGCCTTGACCAAGGCGCGCTCCAGGAACAGCCCGTCGATGCGCGCCGGATTGTCGATCGCGTCGGTCAGGCCACGGCCCGGCTCCAGGTCGAGCGACAGGGCACCGGTGCCGAAATGGACGTCAAGGTCGAGCAGGGCGGTGCTGTGGCCGCCATTCTCGCCCATCAGCCAGGCGAGCGAGCTGGCGACGGTCGATGCGCCGACCCCGCCGCGAACGCCGATCACCGCGGTCATCATGTGGATCGCGTCCTCGGCCAGCACGCCGTGGCGCGGGCCCATCAGCATCATCTGCGCCTGGGCCAGCGCATCGCGGACCTGATCGGCGGTGAAGGGCTTGAGCAGATAATCCTGGATGCCGCTGTTCAGCAGTTCGCGGTAGAGCCGGACATCGTTGACCGCGCCGGCCGCAATCACGATCGTCCCCGGCTCGCACACTTCGGCCAGCGCGTTGACGTCGTTGAGCGGATCAGTCGATTCGGACAGGTCGATCAGCAGGATCGTCGGGCTCGCCGAGACCGAAAGCGACTGGACCGCCCCGCGCAGCCCACTCTTGACCACGGCCTCGACTGGCCAGCCCAGCTCGAACACCAGCGGCTTCAGCAGTTCAACGCTGGCATCGTCGCAGACGAAGGCGGCGAACGGATTGCGGGTCTGCTGGCCCTTGGGATTGAAGGGAGCGTTCATCAATTGCCTCCCTTGGTGGATTCGACCTTCAGCCCGTTGGTGGAGGTCGGATTGGCGTTGCGCCACACCCGGATCGCCTTGGCGGCGGTGTCGGCGCTCGAGCCCTGGGCGCGCTGGCCGCGCACAAGATCTTCGGGATTGGCCACCATCGCAGCCAAGGTCGAATTGATCCCGCAGCCATAGTTTGATGACGAAGCGCCGGTGAAATTGGGCTGCGACAACTGGCTGTAATCGGGGCAGCCGGGCACGCTGGCGGTCGAGCGGCTAACGACGATGCGGACCTGCCCGATGGCGATCGCCCCTTCGGTGACGGGGGCCCCGTCGCTGAGGAACAGGCCGTAGTCGCCGACGATCGCGGCGATGTCGCGATTCGATCCGGTGCCGCCCGCGCTCATGTCGACGCTGATGCGATCACCATAGTCGAGCCCGATCGCGTCGAACCACTGACGGACCCGCGTCGAGGCGACGGGATCGAGCCCGCTGCCGGACACGTCGAGCACATAGTCATGACGCTGGACGACCGGCTGGTGGACCGATTCGACGCCGCGATTGTAGCGGCCGGCCGGGGCCGCCGAGAGCGGCAGTGCGAGGGCGGCGAGGGCGAGGAGGCCAGAGAGGACGGAATTGCGGTTCATCATGTCCTCCAGCTCAGTTCAGGGCGAAGCCGGCATCGGGCACGGCGCCCTTGCCCTTGGCTGGTGCGGCCTTCGATACGCGGTCTCCCGCGGGCACCGTCTTCGGCGGCGCGGGGACTGGGGTCGGGCTCTGCTCGCCCGACTTGCCCATGAAGGTCTGGCCAGCGATCAGCCGTTCGGCATCGGTCGCGCTCTTGAGGCCGGCGGTCGGCAGCGCGATCTGCTGCGGCGAGACCGGCTTCACCAGATAGGGGGTGACGACGATCATCAGCTCGGTCTCGTTGCGCTTGAAGCCGTTCGAACGGAACAGCGCGCCCAGCACGGGCAGATCGGCGAGGAAGGGGGCCTTGTCGACATTGCTGTTCTGCCCGTTCGACAGCAGCCCGCCGATCATGAAGGCCTGGCCGGAGCCGAGCTCGACGGTCGTCTCTGCACGGCGGGTGGTGATGCCGGGGATGGTGAAGCCGTTGAGCTTCACTGAGCCCGCATCGGTAAGCTGCGACACTTCCGGGCGCACGCGGATCGAGATGCGGCCGTCGCTCAGCACCGTGGGGGTGAAGGACAGGCTGACGCCATATTGCTTGAATTCGACCGAGACGGCGCCCAGGCCCTGCGCCAGGGGGATCGGAATCTCGCCGCCCGCCAGAAAGCTCGCGGTCTCACCCGAGATCGCGGTCAGGTTGGGCTGGGCGAGGGTGGTGACGAGGCCGTCGGCCTCCGCCAGATCGATCGCGGCGGCAAGGTCCAGGCCGAAGATCTTGCCCATCAGCGCCAGCGACGTGCCCTTGCCCTGGCCCAGGTTCTTCAGATCATATTGCGTGCCCGGCGGCAGCAGGAACTGGTCGGTCGCGACATTGTACGGAAGCATCGTGCCGGCGGGAACGGGGAGGCGTCCAGACGCGTCGATCTTCGGAAAGGCAGAATAGTCAGCATTGCCGATCGTACCGAAGTTGCGGCCTTGGGCGATGCCGAACAGAAAGCCGCCGGTCGTATCCCGGTTGAGCAGGTTGACGCCGACCGACTTGGCGAACTCGCGGCTGACCTCGGCGATCTTGACCTGCAGGTTGACCTGCAGGGGCACCGCCGACCGCAGCCGGTTGACGACCTGTACGTCCTTGCCGGTGAACTGCTCGACCAGCTTCTGCGCTTCCTCGATGTCGCTCGGCGCCGCCACGGTGCCGGTCAGCAGGACGATGCCGTTCATCGTCGTCGCGGTGATCGCGGCCTCGGGCATGGCAAGCTTGAGCATCGTGTCGACGCTGGTGATGTTGCTGCCGACGCGGACGATCGAGGACCAGATGACCTTGCCGCTCTTGTCGGTGGCATAGACGGCGGTCTCGCCCGCGCCCTTGCCGAAGAGATAGAGCTGGCTGGCCGAGCGGACCTGGACGTCCGCGACCTTGTCGTCGGCGACGAAAAGGTCGGTCATTGCCGCAGGGAGGGCGATCATCTGCCCCTCGCCGATCGACAGGGTGGTCGTTTCGGTGGGTTTGCCGATCGTGGCGGTGCGGACCCCGTTGACGCGCGACGGCGCCGCGCTCGCCGCGCCGCCGACCGGGGCGAAGGCGACGGCCGCGAGCAGTGCGGTCGTGAACAGGGTCCGGACGCGTTGCCGCCGGTTGCGCTTACGCATACTCACTTCGCCCCAATCGTGCTGGAGGTGGTCGATCCGCCGCGCATGATCCGGATGACCGGGCCCTTGGGGGCCTCGGCGACCGGCCCGGTGGGGGCGGTGCTCGCCGGCTTGGCGGGCACGCTCGACCGTTGAAAACGCGATACGTCCGCGCCGACGGTGTAGGTCGGGTTGCTGTCGATCGGGCGCGAGGTAATCTCGAGCAGCATCTGCCGCTCGGCCTTGGGATCGGCATCGGCGGGGAGCTTCACGTCGCCATTGGCGATGCGCTCCTCCAACTCGGCCCGGTCCTCGGCGATCGAGCGCAGCGCCAGCGAAAGCTGGCCGATGGTCTGCGCGACCGCGATCTTCTCGGCGATCTTCGGCGTGGCTTCCAGCGTGACGTTCGAGGTGCCGGCGACGACGGTCTTGCCTTCCTCATCGACGGTCTTGTCGGTGCGCTGGTCGGCGGCGAGGACGCGCAGGTTGCGGATGATCGTCTCGGCGGCCTTGAGCGGGGCGCCATCGCCGCCGCCTGGCACCTCCTGGGTCAGCATCAGGTCCACCCGGTCGCCCGGGAAGACGAAGCCGGCGACGCCCGACTGGGCCGAAACCGAGATGGTGACGGCGCGCATGCCCGGCCCGAGCGCGGCGGCAAGGAAGCCGCGGTCGCCGGGCTTGACCAGCGCGCCCTGGGTCACCGGCGCGCCGGCCGTGATCGCATAGCGGACAACGGAGCCGTTGAGCTGGGTGAGATCGCCCTCGCCCTTGATGAAATAGGTCTTGCTGACCAGTTCGGCCGGCCAGCGCTGATAGCGGAAGCTTTCGGGGCCGATGATCGTGCCGACGGGGAGGGGACGGATCGCCACCGCGACTTCGGGGCCGGTCGGCTGAGGAGCGGCGGCGGCTACCGGCGCCGCCTCGGCCTCGCTATTCCCGCCGAACATGTTGCGGAAGACGACGGCGGAGATGCCCGCCATCACCAGCGCCATGATCAGCAGCAGCAATTTCCTCGCATCCATCGATCAGACCCAATCTCGCCCGACAGGGGCGCAAAAGCCGGGAGGTTCACGGGGAACCCCTCGCGCCGCTATGCAACAGACGTGGTTAACAAGCCGTTTGCGATGACCCACAGCCCGCCGATCGCGATGGCGACGCCATAGGGCACCTCCGGCCGCTCGGCGTTCGGGCGCCAGCGCTGGCGAATCAGCAGGAAGACGGTGATGGCCCCGCCGGCTAGCGCCATGACGATGAGCATCACCATCAGCGCCTGGAAGGGGAGCCAGAGGGCCAGCGCCGCGATCATCTTGACGTCGCCGCCGCCCATCATCTTGAGCATGAACAGGCCGGCGAAGACCGCGAACAGCAGCAGGGCAATGCCGATGCGGACCGCGATATCGGGCCAGAGCGCTTCTCCGGCAACCCACCAGAAGGCCACCGCCAGCAGCGCGATCGCCGCATTCAGCTCGTTCGAGATGGTCCGCGTCCTGATATCGGTCCATGCCGCCATGAGCAGCAAAACCGCCAGCAAAATGCCGAAAAGGTCCGGAAGTTGAATAGACATGGTTAAGCAGGCTAGAGGGCGGCTCTTACCAATTCCTAAATGCGTCCCATGAACGAAACGATCACCATTGCGGACATCGCGATCGTCGGTGCCGGCATGGCGGGCGCCAGCCTCGCCGCCGAGATCGGCGATGCCGCGCGGGTGGTGCTGATCGAGGGGGAGGCGCAGCCGGGCTACCACAGCACGGGCCGCTCCGCAGCCTTCTGGCAGGAGACCTATGGCGGGCCGGCGGTGCAGCCGCTGACAAGCGCCTCCTTCGCTTTTCTGGAGGCGCACGGCTTCCTCGGCGCGCGCGAGGCGGTGTACCTGGCCAGGCCCACCGGGCTGGCGGCGCTCGATCGCCTGAAGGCGGAACTGGGGAGCAAGGTCCACCTGGATCCGCTGACACCGCAGCAATTGGATGCCCGTATTCCCGGCCTGCGTTCCGGGCTGGCGGGGGGGCTTGCCGAGCCGAGCTGCCGCGATATCGACGTGGCCGGGCTGCACGCTCATTATCTCTCCCGCGCCAGACAAGCTGGTGCGATGCTGCTGGCGGATGCCCGTGTCGAGGCCATCACGCGCGAGGACGGGCGGTGGCGGATCGCGACGCGGGACGGTGAGGTGCGGGCGACGATCATCGTCGACGCCGCCGGAGCCTGGGCCGATCAGGTGGCTGCCATGGCGGGCGTGCGGCCGATCGGCATCGCGCCCTTTCGACGCACCATGGTCCAGTTGCAGGTCGATCCGGCCGCCCTGGCAGACCTGCCGCTGGTGATGGATGCTGAGCAGCGCTTTTACTTCAAGCCCGAAGCGGGCGGGCGGATATGGCTGTCGCCGCATGACGAGGCGCCGACTCCGCCGTGCGACGCAGCGCCGGAGGAAATCGACATCGCCGTCGCGATCGACAGGTTAGAGCGCGTCGTCGACTGGCGGATCGTCCGCCGCGAGCGCGCCTGGGCCGGCCTGCGCAGCTTCGCGCCCGACCGCGCGCCCGTCTATGGCTTCGACGTGCGGGCACCGGGTTTCTTCTGGTGCGCCGGGCAGGGCGGTTTCGGTATCCAGACCGCGCCCGCGGCGGCAAGCATCGCGGCGGCGCTATTGCTTGGCCGGTCCGCGCCGGCCGAGACGATCGATATTGACCGTTATGCGCCGCGCCGGTTTGGCTGACGGCAAAAAAGCGCTGCGCGACGCTCGGCTCCGAGCATCGCCGGGAAGATTGGACAAAGGTCGAAGCCGTTACGGTTTCGTAAAGGCATCCATCGTCCCTTCCGCATAAAATCGAGATAATTCCGTCAATTATACGAAGGTCTTACGCAATATACCTGTCATGGATTCCGGGTAGGGCAGCCATAGGAGGAGGGGGCTTTCGGGCAGATCGAGTCGGGGGTTTGTGCAATGGGGATCTATCTCAAAGGGCTGGAACTCTACCCCGCGCTGGTGCGGCGCGAGGGTGACTTCTACCAGGCGGATTTCGTTGATATTCCCGGTTGTCGCGCCTATGGCGCCTCGGCGGTCGAGGCCGAGATCAATGCCGGCGAGGCGCTTCATGAGCATGTCGCGACCCTGGGCCGTTATGGGCGGAGGCTTCCTGTGCCATCGGTCGTCGAGCAGCAGGATCGCGACGCGGATCGCTATGTCGCCTATATCACCGCGCCGCTGCCCTAAGTCCTAGAAGGCTACCAGCCTGTCGTCGCCGAGGCCCGTCATCACCGACACCGGACCCTGAGCCTCCAGGCGCGGGTCGAGCTTCTCCAGATCGAGGTCGTGCAGAGCCAGCCCGCTCTGGCACAGGCTGATCGCCACGCCGAGCCCCAGGGCTTCCTCCCACAATTCCCCCAGCTTGGGCAGTCCCGCCTTGTGCCGGGCCGGGTCGTTGGGCGCGCTCAGCGGTGCCGCGAGCAGGGCCACGGCGCCCTCGTGGAGATGCAGGCGTATCCTTGCTCCCGTCGCGGCGGTCGCGGCGGCAAAGCCCAGCGCGGTGTGGAGACGCTCGGCATCGCCGGTCGCGACGAGAATGGTCAGGCCACGCATAGGCAGCCGGGATCCTTGGGAACGCTGATCGTCCGGAAGCGGAAGGCAAGCGCGTCGACCAGCAGAAGCCGGCCGGCGGGATCGTCGCCATAGCCGGTCAGCGCGCGGATCGCCTCCATCGCGCCGAGGCTGCCCATCACCCCGGTCAGCGCGCCGAGCACGCCCTGATCGGCGCAGCTGATATCGGCCTGGCCGGGATCGTCGCCGACGAGGCAGCGATAGCAGGGCTTGTCCGCCTCCCAGCCGCGCCACACGCCCAATTGCCCGTCGAACTGGCCGACCGCCGCCGAGACGAGCGGAAGGCGCAGCCGTAGCGATGAATCGGAAATGGCCAGGCGCGTCCCGAAATTATCGCAGCCGTCCAGGATCAGATTGGCGCCCTCGAGCAGCTGGTCGGCGGTATCGGCATCGATCCGCACCGTCACCGGCTCGACCGCCACGTCCGGATTCATTGCGGCCACCCGCTCGGCTGCGACCTCGGCCTTGGGGCGGCCGATATCGGCGGTGCCGAACAGGGTCTGGCGCTGGAGGTTGGAAAGGTCGACGACGTCGTCGTCGATCACGCGAAGCCGGCCGACGCCCGCTGCCGCCAGATACTGGATCGCGGGCGATCCGATCCCGCCAGCGCCGATCACCGCCACCGTGGCGCCGAGCAGCGCCTGCTGCCCCGCGCCACCGATCTCCTTCAGGATGATGTGGCGGGCATAGCGATCGAGCTGCTGATCCGTAAGCGACATGCCCGCATTCTATCCTAGATCGTCATGTCAGCGAAGGCTGGCATCCATGTCTGCTTCCTTCTCAGATGCCACTGGGAAGGGGAGAGACATGGACCCCAGCCTTCGCTGGGGTGACGTTGAAAATCATCGCCCCGTCGAGCCGAAGCCACCTGACCCACGCACCGTCTCGTCCAGTTCCTCCACCTCGGCGAAGGCGGCGCGCTGGACGGCGGCGGGAACGAGCTGGGCGATGCGCTCGCCGCGTTTCACCTCGAACGGCTCGGAGCCGAGATTGGCGAGGATCACCTTCACCTCGCCGCGATAATCGGCATCGATCGTGCCGGGGGTGTTGAGGCAGGTGATGCCATTCTTCAGCGCAAGCCCCGAACGCGGGCGCACCTGCACCTCATAGCCCTCGGGGATCGCGATCGCGAAGCCCGTCGCCACCGCGTGGCGCGCGCCCGGCATCAGGGTCACGTCCTCGGCCGCGACCACGTCCATGCCGGCGGCGTGGGCGGTCGCATAGGCGGGAAGGGGGAGGCCGGCACCATGATCGAGTCGCTTCAGACGAATGGCAAGCTCAGGCGAACTCATCGGCGATCCTTGCGGCGAGGCGGTGGGCGACGTCGGCCTTGGGCATGGTTTCCCAGCTTTCGACCCCGTCGCGGGTGACGATATGGATGCTGTTGCTGTCCCCGCCCATCACGTCGCCCGAGACGTCATTGGCGACAATCCAGTCGGCATCCTTGCGGGCGCGCTTGGCGACGGCGTGGTCGACGACCTTCTCGGTCTCGGCGGCGAAACCGATCAGCAGGCGCGGGCGGCGGGCGTTCTGCGCCAAGCCGGCGAGGATGTCCGGATTCTCGGCAAGCGCCAGTGTCGGCGGGGCGCCCGATCCATCCTTCTTGATCTTCTGCCCGGCGGCCGTATCGGCGCGCCAGTCGGCCACCGCCGCGACCATCACCGCGACATCGGCGGGCAAGGCGGCATCGACCGCCGCCGCCATCTCGCGGGCGCTCTCGACGTCGATGCGGTGGACGCCGGCGGGCGTGGCGAGGCTGACCGGCCCGGACACTAGCGTCACCCGCGCGCCGAGCGCCGCCAGCGCCCCGGCGATCGCATAGCCCTGCTTGCCCGAGGAGCGGTTGGCGATGTAGCGGACCGGATCGATCGGCTCATGGGTGGGCCCCGCCGTCACCAGCACATGCCGCCCCGCCAACGCGCCGCCCTTGATGCCGGGCGCGGGTATGACGCGGGGCCGGTCGAGCAGCTTCTCGATCTCGCCCCAGATGAAGGGCGGCTCGGGCAGGCGCCCGGGGCCGAACTCGCCGCAGGCCATCGCCCCGTCATCGGGATCGAGCACCGTCACCCCGTCCGCCCGCAGGGTCGCGACATTGCGCTGGGTCGCGGCGTGGAGCCACATGCGGACGTTCATCGCCGGCACCGCCAGCACCGGCTTGTCGGTGGCGAGCAGCAGCGTGGTGGCGAGGTCGTCGGCGATGCCGACGGCCATCTTCGCCATGAGGTCGGCTGTCGCGGGGCAGACCACCACCAGATCGGCCTCGCGGCTGAGCTGGATATGGCCCATCTCGGTCTCGTTCTTGAGGTCCCACAGGCTGGTGTGGACCTCCTGCTCGCTGAGCGCGGCGAGGCTCATTGGCGTCACGAAATGCTGGGCGCCCTCGGTCAGCACGCAGCGCACGCTGCCGCCGCCCTTGCGGATCAGCCGCACCAGCTCGCACGCCTTGTAGGCGGCGATGCCACCGCCGACGATCAGCAATATGCGAGGCGCGATCATGGGGTCAGTTTAGGAGCAGTGCCGCCGCGATGCCAGCCGCAGCGGCAAGCACCGCGACCGCCGCGTAGCGCCAGCCCGAATTGATCCGGATCAGCGCCACTTCGGGTAGTGGGGGCGGGGGCGGGGCTGCGCCGGGGGCGGGGAACTGGGCCTCGATGCGACGGACCAGATCGGGGAGGCGGGCGATGGTGCGCAGGTCATCGACGATGCGGTCGGCCAGCCATGCCTCGGGTCCGAGTTCGGAACGCAGCCATTCCTTCACGAACGGGCCCGATGTCTCCCACATGTTGAGATCGGGATTGAGACCAGCGGCGACGCCTTCGACCATCACCATCGTCTTCTGGAGCAGCAGCAGGTGCGGCTGGGTTTGCATGTCGAAGTCGCGGGTGATGGCGAACAGGCCGTCGAGCATCTGGCCGATCGAGATGTCCTTAGCGGGCAGCCCCCGGATCGGCTCGCCCACGGCGCGCAGGGCGGTGGTGAACTCGCCCAGATTATGGTGCGGCGGCACATAGCCCGCCTCGAAATGGATTTCGGCGACGCGCCGGTAATTGCCGGTGATCAGGCCGTGCAGGATTTCGGCCAGCCAGAGGCGGGCGCGCCGGTCGATCCGGCCCATGATGCCGAAATCGATCGCGGCGATCCGGCCATCGGGCAGCGCGAAGAGATTGCCCTGGTGGAGATCGGCGTGGAAGAAGCCATCGGCGATCGCCTGACGCAGGAAGGCCTGGACGAGCAATGCGGCCAGCGCCTTGCTGTCGTGGCCGGCTTCGGCGATCGCCGCGCGGTCGGCCATCTTGACGCCGTCGATCCACTCCATCGTCATCACCCGGCGGGCGGTGCGCGACCAGTCGATCGCGGGGACGACGAAGCCGGGGACGGCGGCCATGTTCTCGGCCAGTTCGGACGCCGAGGCGGCCTCGCGCCGCAGGTCCAGTTCGCGCGCGGTCCACTGCTTGAAGGTGGCGATGACAAGGCGCGGGCGCAGCCGGGACAGTTCGCCGCCCATCAGTTCGGCATGGGCGGCGGCCCATTCATAGGTCTCTATCGCGCGGGCCAGTTCCTCCTCGATGCCGGGGCGCAGCACCTTGACCGCGACGGTCCTGCCATCGGTCGTCACCGCCCGATGCACCTGCGCGACCGAGGCCGCGCCGACCGGCTCCTCCTCGATCGACGCGAAAATCTCGCCGATCGGCTTTTCGAGACTCTGCTCGATGGTGGCGCGGATGGCGGGGAAGGGGGCGGGGGGCAGGGCGTCCTGGAGCCGGAACAGTTCGGCTGCCGCCTGTTCGCCGACGAGGTCTGGTCGGGTCGCCAGCGCCTGGCCCAGCTTAATCGCCGCCGGACCCAGCGCCTCGAATGCATCGGCATAGGCGGGCTGATCCGGCAGGCGCGCGCCGAAACGGAGCAGGCGGACGAACCGACGGATCGTCGGCGGGGTCAGGACGTCGCGCTCGATCCCGCGCAGCGCGCCGTGACGGGCAAGCGTGCGGCCCCAGCGGGCCAGCCGCCACAGATGGACGAAGCTTGGGGTCAAATCTTCCAGCCGCTATGAATGGCGACGAGCCCGCCCAGCATCGGTTCGACCTTGGCCTGGACGAAGCCGGCGGCGGCGATTTCGGCGCGGAACGCCTCCATTGTCGGAAAGCGGCGGATCGATTCGATCAGGTAGCGATAGCTTTCCTCGTCGCCGGCCAGCAACTTGCCGAGTTTCGGCACCAGCCGATGGGAATAGACGTCATAGGCTTCCTTGAAGCCAGGCCACAGCGTCGTGGAGAATTCCAGGCAGAAGAAGCGGCCGCCGCGCTTCAGAACGCGATGCGCCTCGGCCAGCGCCTGCTGGCGGTGGGTGACGTTGCGGATGCCGAAGGCGATCGTATAGGCGTCGAAGCTCCGGTCGGCGAAGCTTAGCGCCTCGGCATTCTGCTCGGACCAGGCGAGCCCCTCGACGTGCTTCTTCGCGGCGCGCTCCTTGCCGACTTCGAGCATAGCGGCGTTGATGTCCGATACCGTCACCTGTGCGCCGGAGCGGGCCAGCCGGAAGGCGATGTCGCCGGTGCCGCCGGCCATGTCGAGGATCGCTTCGCCGGCGCGGGGCCTCACCCGGCGCACGAAGCGGTCCTTCCACAGGCGGTGCATGCCGCCCGACATGGCATCGTTCATCAGGTCGTAGCGGCTCGCGACGTTGCGGAAGACCTCGCCCACCTTGGCGGTCTTCTCCTCTGGGGAGACGTCGGTATAGCCGAAGGATACGGTATCGCTCATGCGGGTCGCTCTAGCGGGAGGTTGTCCCCGCCGCAAACCCAACCTAACCTGTCCGCGTCGCCCCGGCGGAGGCCGGGGCCGCCAAAGGCTTGGCGTATCGAGGAGAGTGGCGGCCCCGGCCTCCGCCGGGGCGACGATCTCTCTTGGTCGAGTGTCCGATGCCCGAGCTTCCTGAAGTAGAAACCACCGTCCGTGGCCTGGAGACGCCATTGCTGGGCCATCGCCTGAAGCGGGTAGAGACGCGCCGGGCCGATCTGCGCCGGCCGTTCCCCGTGGATCTGCGCCAGCGGATGACGGGCGCCACCGTCACCGGCCTGGGCCGCCGCGCCAAATATGGGCTGATCGAAACCGATCGCGGCGACGTGATGATCTTCCATCTCGGCATGTCCGGCCGCTGGCGGATCGATCCGTCCGAGATCGGCATGCACGATCATCTGGTGCTGGAGACCGATGCGGGGCGGACGCTGGCGCTGTGCGACCCGCGCCGCTTCGGTTCGGTCGATCTGGTTCGCAAGGATGAACTGCCCGATTTCGCGCCCTTCAAGGCGCTCGGGCCCGAGCCGCTGGGGCCCGGGCTGACCGGCGCCTATCTGGCGGGCGCGTTGGAGGGCCGCGCCGCCCCGATCAAGGCGATGCTACTCGACCAGCGCATCGTCGCCGGTCTCGGCAATATCTATGTGTGCGAGGCGCTCCACATGACCGGGATCGCGCCGCCGACCCCGGCCGGGCGCATCGCGCGCAAGCGGCTCGACCGGCTGGTCGAATCGATCCGGGAGGTGTTGGGCGCGGCGATCGAGGCGGGGGGATCGACGCTGCGCGACTATGCGCGGCCAGACGGGGAGCTGGGTTATTTCGCCAAGCAATGGCTGGTCTATGGCCGAGAGGGCGAGGCCTGCCGCTGCGGGGCGCCGGTGCTGCGCCGGGTGGATGGTGGCCGTTCCACCTTCTACTGCGCGAAGTGCCAGAAATAGGGGCTTTTCACGGTTGACCCAAGGCCCCCCGCTGTGTATTGGGCCGCCTTCCCGGCGGGGGCATGATGTCCGCGCCGTTCCTGTCATCTAGCTAGGGTTTGAACGAGCATGGCGAATACGCCGCAGGCAAAGAAGCGCATCCGTCGCAACGACCGTCGCGCCGAGATCAACGGTGCACGGGTCAGCCGGATCCGCACCTTCGTGAAGAAGGTGGAAGCCGCGCTTGCCGCTGGCGACAAGACCGCCGCTGCCACCGCGCTCGCTGCCGCCCAGCCGGAGATGTACCGGGGCGTCTCGAAGGGCGTGCTCCACAAGAACACCGTCGCGCGCAAATTCTCGCGTCTCACCAAGCGCCTCGCCGCGCTGGGCTGACCGCAACGGATTGCATGACAAAAGGCCCGCCGGCTTGGTTGCCGGCGGGCCTTTTGTCATGTCCGCGTCATGGAACCGTAACTGTCGGATTTAACTTGATTCGTTGTCAACAAACGTTTCAAAGTTCTGAAAAATAAAGGAAAATTATTTTTTCCTACCGGAGGGCCGGCTTACCGCCTGTCAACCCCATATTGCGGCTCGATGACGAAATTGATGGTCTTGATCCCCGTCGCGGCTTCTCCATAGAGTGCGCTTCACGGTCGGTGCGCGATTCTGTCGCAACCGGCATCATGACGACTTTACAATGGGCGCTCCGGGAATAGCGGTTCCCGGAAGGGGGAGGGCTTTGCCCTCACATGGTTGATATTCGGGGGAGCGGACAGCGTCTGCTCGGGAAGGAAGCGGCGTGTCTGACAACTTGGGCGGGGCAGGGATGAGCGACGGCACCTCCATCAACGGGGGTATCGATGTGGCTCTCGCCCAGGCCTGGGAGACGATTCGCGCCGGGCTCCGCCGGAGCATCGGGGTCCGCACCTTCGACGGCTGGCTCAAGCCGCTGACGCTCGGCGATTGCGACCTCGGCGCAGGCACGCTGAAGCTGATCGCGCCCAGCGAGTTCATGGCCAATTGGGCGACCACCCATTTCGTCGACCATCTGCTCCAGGGCTGGCGCGCGCTGCTGCCGCAGATTCGCCATGTCGCGATCGTTGCGGCGAGCGGCACCGAGCGGCCCGCGATGTTCTCCCCCGCCGCGGAACCCGCGCGGGCGGAAGCGGCGCCGGTCGAGGCAGTTGCTCCCGTGGCCGATGTCGAGCCGCGCTGCGGCACCCCGCTCGAGGCGCGGTACACCTTCGACAGCTTCGTCGTCGGCAAGGCGAACGAGGTGGCCTACAACGCCGCCCGCACCCTGGCCGAGGGCGGCAAGCTCGTCTTCAACCCTCTGTTCCTTCATGGCGGCACGGGTCTCGGCAAGACCCACCTGATGCATGCCATCGGTCATGAATATCTGGCGAACCATCCGGGCGCCCGGGTCGTCTACATGTCGGCCGAGAAGTTCATGTTCGAGTTCGTCTCGGCAATGCGCGCCAAGGACACGTTCAGTTTCAAGCAGAAGCTGCGTGCGGCGGACGTGCTGATGATCGACGACGTGCAGTTCATCGCCGGCAAGGAATCGACCCAGGAAGAATTCTTCCACACGATGAACGAGTTGATCTCGGCGGGCCGCCGCCTCGTGATCAGCGCCGATCGCAGCCCCCAGGACCTTGACGGGATCGAAAGTCGCATCCTCTCGCGCCTCAGCTGGGGTCTCGTCGCCGATGTCAATCCGGCGGACTTCGAGCTGCGGCTCAACATCCTGATGCGCAAGCTGCAGGGCATGCCGCAGGCTCAGGTACCGCAGGATGTGGTGATGTTCCTGGCCCGCCGGATCAGCGCCAATGTCCGTGAGCTGGAAGGCGCGCTCAACCGCGTCGTCGCCTATGCGGCCCTGTCGGGCAAGCCGGTCGATATCGATTTCACCCAGGCGACCCTGGCCGACATATTGCGCGCCAACCAGCGCCGCGTGACGATCGACGAAATCCAGCGCAAGGTCTCCGATCATTACCGCATCCGCCAGGCCGAGATGTCGAGCGCGCGCCGCGCGCGCGAGGTCGCCCGGCCCCGGCAGGTGGCGATGTATCTCGCCAAGCAGCTCACCCCCCGCTCGCTGCCCGAAATCGGCCGGCGTTTCGGCGGACGTGACCACACCACCGTGATCCACGCGGTCAAGCAGATCGAGAAACTGCGCCAGACCGATGCCGAACTGGACGCCGACGTCAGGCTGCTGATCCGCCAGCTCGAAGGCTGAGCATATCGTCGCCCGCCGGGGCGACGTATGTGGATGGGCGAAGCCTCTCGCGCAACGCCGCAATCCGCCCTACATGAGCCCCATGTCGGCCCCGCTCTACAACGCGCAGATTCTCCGCCTCGCCACCAGCATCCCGCATCAGGAGCGTCTCGCCCAGGCGCAGGCGACCGTGTCGAAGCGCTCGCCGGTCTGCGGCAGTCGCGTGACCGTCGACGTCACGATGGACGGCGAGGGCAGGGTGGCGCAGCTGGGGCAGGAGGTGCGCGCCTGCGCCCTCGGCCAGGCCTCCGCCGCACTGATGGGAGAGCATGCGATCGGTCGTACGCCGCGGGAGCTAGCGGCGGCCCGCGACGCGCTCGCGGCGTTCCTCGCCGGCGGCCGCGATGATCCCGGCGACTGGCCGGGGCTGGAAATCTTCGGCCCGGCCCGGCCGCACGCCGCGCGTCATCCGTCAATCCGGCTCGCCTTCGAGGCGGTCGCGGAGGCTGCGGCGCAGGCGCTGTCCGAACCGGTGCGATGAGCGAAGCGCCCGAAGCATTGCTGCTATGGGATGGCGTGCTGCTGCTCGGCGCCGCGATCGTCTTCGTTCTGATCTTCCGCCGGCTCGGGCTCGGCGCCACGCTCGGTTATCTGGTCGCGGGCGCGCTGATCGGGCCGCAGGGGCTGGCGCTGATCGGCGACGCCGAATCGAAGCTCGGCATCGCCGAACTCGGCATCGTCCTGCTGCTGTTCCTGGTGGGGCTGGAACTCAATCCCAACCGGCTGTGGCGGCTGCGTCGCGACATCTTCGGCCTTGGTTTCGTCCAGGTCGCCGCCTGCGGGATAGCGATCAGCGCGGTCATCTACGGTACCACGGCGTTCAGCGCGGCGGCGGCGATCGCGCTCGGTCTGCCGCTGGCGCTGAGCTCGACCGCGCAGGTTCTCCCGATGCTGCAATCCGCCGGCCGCCTCAACACGCCGCAGGGCGAACGTGCCTTCTCCGTGCTGCTGTTCCAGGATCTGTCGCTGATCCCGCTGATCACCATCATCGCCACCCTGTCGCGCACCCCGCCCGCGCCGGGAACGCCGCCGGGCTGGCTGCTGGCGATCTATACCGTCGCGGCGGTGGTCGGGCTTGTCCTGGCCGGGCGCCTGATCCTCAACCCGCTGTTCCGCCTCGTCGGCAACCTGGGCGAGCGCGAACTGTTTGTCGCCGCGGGCCTGTTCACCGTGCTGGCCAGCGCCGCCCTGATGGAAGCGCTGCACCTCTCGACCGCGCTTGGCGCCTTCGTGGCCGGGGTGATGCTAGCCGACTCGCCTTATCGGCATGAGCTCGAGGCCGATGTCGAGCCGTTCCGCACGATTTTGCTCGGCCTGTTCTTCATCGCGGTCGGCATGATGCTGGACCTGCACGTCATCGCCGAGCGGCCCCTGTTCGTCATCGCGATGGCGCTGGCCGTGGTCGCGACCAAGGCGGTGGTGATGTTCGGGGTGGCCAGGCTGTTCGGCGTGCCGAACCGCGCGGCCCTCGGCTTCGGCCTGCTGCTCAGCCAGGGTGGCGAGTTTGCCTTCGTCCTCTTCTCGCAGGCAAGCGAGGCGCTGCTGATCCGGCCCGAGGCGGCAAGCCTGTTCGGGGCGATCGTGACGCTGTCGATGGCGACCACCCCCTTCCTGATGATGATCTCACGCCGCTTCATCACGCCGCCGCCGGCGAAGGAGGAGCGCCCCGGCCCGGATGGATCGCTGAGCCCCGCGGCGATCGTCGTCGGCTACGGCCGCTTCGGCCAGACGGTGTCGCAGATGTTGCTGGCGGCCGGGGTCAAGGTCAGCCTGATCGACACCGATATCGAGACGATCGATGTCGGCCGCCGCTTCGATCTGAACGTCTATTATGGGGACGGCACGCGCGTCGATCTGCTCCGCCAGGCGGGGGGCGATCAGGCGCGTGCCATCCTGTTCTGCATAAATGGCGACGGGTTGGGGAAGAAGCAGCTGCAGCCGGTGCTCGACGCCTTCCCCAACGCGGCGGTGCTCGTGCGCGCCTTCGATCGGCGCCATATGATGGTGCTGTCGCGGCTCGACCTGGCGGGGACGGTGCGCGAACTGTTCGAATCGGCGGTGCTGCTGGGCCGCGAGGCGCTGGAGATATTGGGCGTCGGCGAAGCCGATATCGTGACGATCGAGGCCGAATATCGCCGCCGCGACGGACTGCGGCTCGAAGCGCAGATCGAGACGGGGGACCTTACTGTCAGGCGCGACATGATGTTCAACCATGAGCGCAGCCTGGATCTGCACCATGAGGAGGAGAAAGACGATGGCACGCGGCAAGGCGACCGGTGATCCGCTGGCGGCGCTGCTGGCGCTGTCGGGCGCGATCGCGGTGATCGCGGGCGCCTATGGCGCGCATGGTGCCTTTGGCAAGGCGGCCGAGTGGCTGACCACCGGCGCGCATTATCAGATGATCCACGCCGTGGCGGGGCTGGTGATCCTGCAGAAGGGCCGGGGCGCCGCCGGCCTGCTGCTGATCGGGGCGGCGATCTTCGCCGGCACGCTCTACGCGATGGCGCTGGGCGGCCCGAAATGGCTGGGCGCCGTCACCCCGTTCGGCGGGCTGGCGATGATCCTCGGCTGGATGTGGATCGCGGTGGCCTATCTGCGGGGGCGCTGACCCCGCTTATTCCGGCTTTGTCGGCGGGGCCTCGGTTTCCGGCTGTACCGCTTTGGGGTGCTTCTTCTCGCCCACGGCCCCTGCCACCAGCGAATCCAGCGTCGACCCGTCGAAGCCCAGTTCCTTCATCAGCCCGTCGACGATCGGCGCCTGCGCGCGATAACGCAGCGCCGCCGCCACCGCCGACTGGGCGAGGTTGGTCTCGCCGCCGGCCGTCACGATCTCTCCGCCGCCGCCCCCCGCGCCGGTGATCCCGTCGACCTGGACGATCCTGATCGAGTCGATCGCCTCCATCGGCTTCGCGGCTTCCCGAACGATGTCGGGCAGCACTTTGAGCAGTTCGAGCTTGGCGTGGAGCGAGATATTCTCGGATGACAGGAGGTTGGCGGCCTCGTTGACGGCGCGCTTGCCGGCAGCCTCCACCTCGAACCGGACCCGCGCGGCTTCGGCGCGCAGCTTTTCGGCCTCGGCTTCGCCCTTTGCTGCGGCGCGCAGCGCCTCGGCGCGGTCGGCGGCGGCCTGCTTTTCCGCCTCGGCCTCCACCTTGACCCCTAGTGCCTGACGCTCGGCCTCCTTGGCGGCCTGGATCAGTTCGATCCGCTTGGCGCGCTCGGCGACCTCGGTTTCGCGTGCGGTGACGACCTGTTCCTCGGCGGCGACGGCCTCGGCGCGGGCCTTGTCCGCTTCCGCCTTGGCCTGGCTTTCCTCGCGGCTCTTGTTCTGGACCGCGATCTGCTGCTCCTGCCGGGCGATCTCCAGGGCCTGCTGCTGGGCGATCTTCGCTTCCTGCACCGCGCGATCCGCTTCGATCTGGGCGGCATCGGTCAACTGCTTGGCGGAGATGCGCGCCTGCTCGGCCTCGCGCTGGCGCTCCGCCTGCTGACGGGCGACCTCAGAGGATTGCTCGGCGCGGCGCATCTCGATCTCGCGCTCCTGCTCCAGCCGGGCGAACTCGCTGTCGCGCGAGATGAGGAACGACTGGCGCTGCGCCTCCAGATTCTTCGCTTCGATCTGGACGCGGGTATCCTGTTCGATGTCGTTGCGGGCCTTCTTGCGCAGTTCGATCTGCTCGGTGAGCTTGGTCAGGCCCTCGGCGTCGAACGCATTGTTGGCGTTGAAATGCTCGATCGAGGTCTGGTCAAGTCCAGTCAGCGAAACCGATTCCAGTTCCAAGCCGTTCATCGCCAGATCGGCTGAAGACACCTGCTGCACCTTCTGGACGAAATCGGAGCGCTGCTCGTGCAACTGGTTCATCGTCATGCCTGCCGCGACCGAGCGCAGCGCGTCGACGAACTTGCCCTCCACCAGCTCCTTCAGATTTTCCGAATGCATGGTGCGCATGCCCAGCGTCTGGGCGGCCATCGCGATCGCCTCGCGATCGGGGCGGACGCGGACGTAGAATTCCGCCTTCACGTCGATGCGCAGCCTGTCGAGCGTGATCAGCGCATCGGCATTCTTGCGTTCCACGGCGAGCCGTACCGTGTTCATATTAACTGGCATCGTCTCATGAAAGACCGGCAGCACCAGCGCGCCGCCGTTCATCACCACTTTCTCACCGCCGAAGCCGGTGCGCACGAAGGCGATCTCCTTCGACGCGCGCCGGTACAGCCGGGCGAGGATCAGGCCCAGGATCATCAGGGCGACGACAGTGATGGCCGGCGCCAACACATAGATGTTGCCCAGGGAATTGAGGAATCCGCCGCTCGGGACGGTCGCAGGCAGGTTGCTCATCGGTCTATCCAGTTGGAGAAGGGGGGACGGTCGCTGGAAATGGCGCGGAAGACATGGCCCTCGCGGCGGACGAGCAATATCTCGTCCCCTTCGGCGAAGCGGGCATCGGGCATGTCGGGCTCGGCCATCACATAATGAGTCTGGCCGTGGAAATCGCGGACCCTGGCCTTGGCGGGAGACCCCTGGGAGGCGGTGCCGACGATGATCTCGGCATGGAGGCCGACGAGCTGGTCGATCCCGATCGCGGTCGTCTCGTCGCGCGGTATGATCCGTCCCAGCAGCCGCGCGGACAGGCTGGTTGTGGGAAGGGCGGCGGCGCCCGCGGCGGGGATGGCTATCCAGCCGGGCAGCAGGGCGCCCGTCATCCCCAGCACCGCCTGCTGGCCGATCAGGCCGATCAGCCCGAAGCTGGCAAGGAAGACGACGAGCAACATCAGCAGCGGGAGCTGGCCCACGCCCAGCCAGTTCAGCCAGCCCCCATCGCCATCGATGTCCATGTCATGGCCGATCGCGCTGCCGCCAAGGCCTACAGCCTCGACCAGCCCGATCAGCATCATGATCGCGAGCGCGATGACGAACGCCAGATTTTCACCCGCTCCGAGAAAGCTCAGCACCGAATCTCCCCCCAGGGGCCGTAGCGTAGCCCAGCCCTACCGCAGGTCAAATCAGGGGAAAGATCGGAATCGGTTAGGAGGAAAAGTCAGCCCCGGTCGCTGTCCAGGAACGCTGCCACCGCCGACAGATCGACATTCTTCTCGAGGAAGGTCTGGCCGATGCCACGCGCGAGCAGGAAGGGGAGGCGGCCACCTTCCATCTTCTTGTCGTGCAGCATGTGCGACACGAGCTTCGCCCCGCTCGCGTCGATCCCGGCGGCGTGCAGGGTCGCGGGGAGGCCGGCGGCGGCGATGTGGGCGGTCACTCGGGCCGCCTCTTCGGCGGTGCACAGGCCCTGCGCGGTGGAGAAGCGGAAGGCGAGGGCCATGCCGGCGGCCACCGCCTCGCCGTGGAGCAGCCGATCCGAGAAGCCGGTTTCGGCCTCCAGCGCATGGCCGAAGGTGTGGCCGAGGTTGAGCAGGGCACGGCGCCCGCTGGTCTCGCGCTCATCCTCTCCGACGATGCGGGCCTTGGCGGCGACGCTGGCGGTGATGGCGTGGGTTCGGGCGTCGGGATCGCCGGCCAGCAGCTTGCCACCATTCGCCTCGCACCACTGGAAGAACGGCGCGTCGTCGATCAGGCCATATTTGATCACCTCGGCATAGCCCGCGCGGACCTCGCGCGGGGGCAGGCTGTCGAGCGTGGTCGGGTCGATCAGCACATGGGACGGCTGATAGAAGGCGCCGATCAGGTTCTTGCCGGCCTTGCTGTTGATCGCGGTCTTGCCGCCCACCGAGCTGTCGACCTGCGAGAGCAGCGTGGTCGGCACCTGGACGAAGCGGCAGCCGCGCTTGAGGATCGAAGCCGCGAAGCCGACGAGATCGCCGATCACGCCACCGCCGAGCGCGACGATGGTGTCGTTGCGCTCCACGCCATAGTTGAGCAGCGCGTCGGTGAGCTTTTCGAGCATCTTCCAGCTCTTGGTGGCCTCGCCGGGAGGCAGCACCTCCACGGCGCTGGCGATGCCTGCCGTCGTCAATGAGGTTTCGAGCCTATAAAGCTGATTGGGAACGATATTCCTGTCAGTGACGACGATGAACCGGCCTCGCGCGGCATAGGGTGCCAGCAGTTCGCCGGCCCGGTCGAGCGCGCCATTCTCGATATGGATGTCGTAGCTGCGATCCCCCAGCGAAACCCGGACGCTCATTCGGCCAGCGCCTTCAGGATCGCGTCGACGGTCGCGTCGTGCGGCAGCGGCTGGCTGCGGACGTGGACGGGGGCCAGCGCATAGACGGGGTTGCGGACCGCAGCGAGCTCGGTGAGCGCCTCGCGCGGGTCGCGGTCCTTGAGCAGGGGGCGAGTGCCCTCGCGCCGGCTCACCCGGTCGGCCAGCACTTCGATATCGGCGTCGAGCCAGATGGCGAGCGCGCGATCCAGGATCAGCTGGCGGGTCTCTTCCTGCATGAAGGCGCCACCGCCGGTGGCGATCACCTTGGGCCGGCCGTCGATCAGCCGGCCGATCACGCGGCGTTCGCCGTCACGGAACTCCTTCTCGCCGAATCGCGCGAAAATCTCGCTGATGCTGAGCCCCGCCGCGCGCTCGATCTCGGCATCCGCGTCGACGAAGGGAAGGTGGATGCGCGCTGCCAGACGCTTGCCGATGGTCGACTTGCCCGCGCCCATCAGGCCGATCAGAACCAGCGGCCGGTCAAATCGGGGTAGATTGGGGGGCAGGCTTTGCGGCATGTCGTCGAGGGCTATACACATGGGCGCCCCCTCGGGCAAAAGCGCGTCCATTGCAACCTGCCCCGTGAGAGCCAGGGCCCATTACCTAGTCGAAGGACATCCATGTCGCGGTTCAGCTTCATCCTGTTGAGTGTCGTCGTCGTCATCATCGTGGCGCTGGTCGGCTTGAGCTTCGTCAATACCGAGAAGCCGCCGGTGACCGTCGAGAAGGCGATGCTGAATGAAGCCCAGGCGCAATAACGCCGTAGGGCGCAGGAAGACCGCCTGGGCGCTGGCGGGCGGCGTAGCGCTGCTCGCGGCGGCGGCCGCGCTCGCTCAGGAGTCGCTGCTGCCCGAAGGCTTCGGGCAGCCCGGCCCCACAAACCGTCCCCAACAGGCGGCGCCCGCCCCGGCGCAGCCCGCTACGCAGGCGCCTCGGCCCGCGGCACCGGCGCCGGGAGCGCCCGCGCTGGTGCTGGATCCGGCGATCTTCGCGGCGGCGGCGCCGCCGGCCGAGCCGGAGCCGCAGGAGGAGTTGCCCGATTCGGCGCGCCGCTCGATCGATCAGGTCGGGCCCTTCGCGGGTTTCGGCAAGGCGGCCTGGGGCGATCAGGATGGCCGCTTCCTGTCGACGCTCATGCGCCGGCTGGATGTGCCGCTCGCCTCCCGCTGGGCGTCGATTACCTTGCGCCGCGCGTTGCTGAGCCGTGTGCCGACGCCGTCCAGTGTCTCGGCGCCCGACTGGGTTGCCGAGCGCGCATGGCTGCTGCTGCGCATGGGCGAAGCCGACGGGGCCCGGATGCTGATCCAGGGTGTCGACGTCGATCGTTTCAACGCCAAGCTCTATGCGGTGGCGGGGCAGAGCGCGCTCGCCAACGCCGATGCCGCCGGGCTGTGCCCGCTGGCTGATGGCGGATCGATCCGCAGCCGCGAGCCGATCTGGCCGATGGCACGCGCGATCTGCGCGGCACTGTCGGGAGACACCGCGATCGCCGATGTGCTGATGGACCAGGCGCGCCGCCGCACCCGCGATGCGCAGGGCATCGATGTCCAGCTCGCCGAGCGGATGATGGGCGTTAACGGAGCTGGCCGGCGCAGTGTCAGCGTCGAATGGACCGGCGTGAACCAGCTCACCGCCTGGCGGTTCGGCATGGCCAGCGCGCTTGGCCTCACCATTCCATCCGATCTCTACGGCACTGTCGGCCCGCAGGTGGTCGCGTGGAGCGCGCGGGCGCCGATGGTGCCGCCCGCCGAGCGTCTCGAAGCGGCGATGACGGCCGCGCGGATCGGGGTCTTCTCGAACTCGGCGCTGGTCGATCTCTACGCCCAGTCGGGCGATGACAGCGATCTGACCAGCGATACGCCCGCCGGGCGGCTGCGCATGTGCTATGTCGCCGATGGCGATGGTGCGCGGGTCTCCACGATGCGGGGCTTCTGGACCGGCGAAGGGCTAGACGACAAAAGCAAGGTCGATCGCTATGCCGGCCTGATCCTGACCGCGCGGGCCGCCGCGCGGATCGTTCCCGACGCCGATCACGCCGCCGACGCGGCCGAACTGATCGCATCGATGATGGCCGCCGGGCTCGATCGTAAGGCTGCCGCCTGGGCGCCCGTCGTCGCGGGCATGTCGGCCGAGAAGGGCGATGCCGCCTGGGCGATCCTGGCGGTCGGCACGCCCGCCGTCTCGGTCGATCTATCGGGCGACCGGCTCGCTTCGGTGGCCGATCGCTGGAGCGAGGCGAATCCGCAGAAGCTGCGGCTGTTGCTGGCGGCACTGGCGGGCCTCGACCGGCTCAGGACCGAGGATCAGATGCGGTTGCTCCAGGATCATCGGGTGGGCTTCGATAACCGCTCCAACTGGGGCCGGCTGCTGCTCCAGGCCGCCGATCGCAAGGAGCCGGCGACGGTCGCCCTGCTCGTTGCGGCCGGGTTGCAGAAAACCGGCTGGGGGGGGGTCAATTCGGCGATGTTCGCGACGATGATCCGCGCGCTTCACGATGTCGGCCTCGATGGCGATGCGCGCATGATCGCCGCCGAGGCGATGTCGCGGTTGTAGTGGAGAGAGCGCCGAAGATCCTCCCGATGCGCAGCACGGAGAGGGGGACCGCGGCGAAGCCGTGGCGGAGGGGCTTGCTCGGTCGTCGGATCACCCCTCCACCATTCGCTTCGCGAACGGTCCCCCTCCCCACCGCTGTGCGGCAGGGAGGATCCCTGCCGTGAAGGACTCCGAAGCCATCGCCCAGTTCCTGGAGATGCTGGCCGCGGAGGGCGGGGCGGCGAAGAACACTCTGCTTGCCTATGGATCGGACCTGCGCGGTGCATCCGAAGTGGTGGCCGGCGGGCTGGTCGGCGCCGATGCGGCCGTGCTGCAGAGGCTCGGCGGCGAATGGATGTCGCTGAGCCGCACGAGCGTCGCGCGCAAATCATCGGTGCTGCGGCGCTTCTACGCCTTCCTGGAGGAGGAGGGAATCCGCCACGACGATCCATCCGACGCCTTGCCGCGCCCGGCGGTGCAGCGCGCGCTGCCGCGCACGCTGAGCCACAAGGATGTCGAGCGGCTGTTCGACACGCTGGAGGAGCGCCGCCGCGACCGCAATGCCGATCCGCTGACCCTGCGGCTGATAGCATTGGTGGAGTTGCTTTACGGCTCCGGGCTGCGTGCGACCGAGCTGGTCTCGCTGCCGCGCCACGCGCTGCGCGGCGACCGGCCCTTCCTGATCCTGCGGGGCAAGGGCGGGCGCGAGCGGCTGGTGCCGATTTCCGAACGCGCGCGGGCGGCGGTCGCCGATTGGGGGCTTCACGTTCCGGCCGACCAGCCCTGGCTGTTCCCTTCGGGGCACGGCCATCTCAGCCGGGTGCGGCTGTTCCAGCTGGTCCGCGAACTGGCCGCCGAGGCCGGCATTCCTCCCCAGCGGATCAGCCCGCATGTGCTGCGCCACGCCTTCGCCACCCATCTGCTGGAAGGCGGGGCCGATCTGCGTGCGTTGCAGACGATGCTCGGCCATGCCGATATCGGCACCACCCAGATCTATACCCATGTGAACAGCGCGCATCTGGTCGAGCTGGTCAACAGCCGCCACCCGCTGATGGACGCGGCACGGCGGCGCTGACCAGGGAGTTGCGGATCGGACCTTCGACATCCTCAGAGCCAAGGGCGACTGATACGGTAGCAGGCTTGCCTGCCGACAGGTGCTGACATAGTCCCTGACCCGGCGCGATGCCGCGCGGGGGAGGGTGTATGGCGGGCGAAGTGGTGTTCGACGCGAAGCGCGATCGGCTGGTCATCTTCGCGTCGACATTGGGCACCGTGTTCGAATGGTATGATTTCTTCGTCTACGGCACCCTAGCCAACATCGTCGCCGGGCATTTCTTCCCTTCCGACAATCCGGTTGTCAGCTTCCTGATCTTCCTCGCCAGCTTCGGCGTCGGTTTCGGGATGCGGCCGCTAGGCGCGGTGTTGTTCGGGGTGCTCGGCGACAGGCTGGGGCGCAAATATACCTTCCTCGTCACCATCGCGCTGATGGGCGTTGCCACCGCTGCGGTCGGGATATTGCCGACCTATGAAACGATCGGCATCGCCGCGCCGATATTGCTCGTGCTCTGCCGAGTCCTGCAGGGGCTGGCACTGGGCGGCGAATATGGCGGGGCGGCGATCTACGTCGCGGAACATGCGCCGAAGCACCGGCGCGGCTTCTACACCAGCTTCATCCAGTCGGGGGTGATAGGCGGTTTCCTGCTCAGCCTGATCGTGGTCCTCGCCTCCAGCCTGTTCGTCGACAAGCAGGCCTTCGCGGCCTGGGGCTGGCGCATTCCCTTCCTCTTCTCGCTGGTGCTGCTCGGCGTTTCGCTGTGGGTGCGGCTGAAGCTTGACGAGAGCCCGGTGTTCAAGGCGATGAAGGAGGCCGGCGAGATCGCGAGCAATCCGCTGCGCGAAAGCTTCGATAGCTGGGCGAGGGTCAGGATGATCCTGATCGCCCTGTTCGGTCTGGCCGCCGGCCTGACCGTGATCTTCTACACCGGTCAGTTCCAGGCGCTCTATTTCCTCCAGAACAGCCTCCGGGTCGACGACGATGCCGCCCGGATACTGATCGCCACCTCGGCGGCATCCAGTTTCGGCTGGTTCGTGCTGTTCGGCTGGCTTTCGGACAGGGTCGGGCGCCGAAAACCCATTCTGATCGGCTATGTGCTGACCCTGCTGCTGATCTTCCCGCTGTTCCACTGGATGGCCGATGCGGCCAATCCCGGCCTGGCCGCGGCGATGGAACGCGCGCCGGTCGTCGTGCAGGGCAGCGATTGCCGCTATGATCCCTTTGCCAAGGAGCAGGCCGGAGCCTGCGGAAGGCTGCTCGATCTGCTGTCCAAGAAGGGGGTCGCCTATGGCACGATCGATGCCCCATCGGGTACGGCCCCGTCGGTGACGATCGGTGGACGGGTAGCGGATGCCCGGAATCCGGCAGCACTGGACGCATCGCTTTCGGCGGCGGGCTATGACCTCGAAAAGGTCACGCCGCCCATCGGCGCGGGGGTCAGGATCATTTTGTGTCTCACCGCGATCGGCCTTTTGTCGGGGATGACCTTCGGTCCGTCCGCCGCGCTGATGGTGGAGATGTTCCCGGCGCGGGTCCGCTACACGTCCATGTCCATCCCTTATCATATCGGCACGGGCTATTTCGGCGGATTCCTGCCCCTCATAAGCCAGTATATCGTCGCGAAGACCGGCGATCCCTTTGCGGGGCTGTGGTATCCGGTGGCCGTGGTGGCGGTGTCGCTGCTGATCACGCTCATCTGGCTGCCCGAAACGGCGGGCAAAGAACTGGAATAGCCGGAGCGGGACCGCTATCGCGCTCCGGTGATCCCGAACGATGCTCCCCTCAGGTTGATTCTGGACGGTGCCGCCCTTGTCGCCAACTGGCGCTGGGCGTCCGCGACGGCCGCCGCGCCCGCCGGGGCCGCGGTGAAGGCCGACGGCTATGGCCTCGGCGCGCATGAGGTGAGCCGGCGGCTCGCCGCAGCGGGCTGCCGCGACTTCTTCGTCGCCACCTGGGCGGAGGCCGATGCGCTGGGGGCGCTTCCATTCGGTGCGGGCCTCTCGGTGCTGCACGGCGTGCGGGAGGAGGATATGGCCGCGGCGCTGGCTTCGACCGCGCGGCCCGTGCTCAACACGCCCACGATGGTCGCGCGCTGGAAGGCTGAAGCGCCAGGGCGGCCCTGCGACGTGATGGTCGACACCGGCATGAACCGGCTCGGCCTCAGCCTTGCGGATGCCATGTCGGGACTGCTCGACGGGCTCGAGATCGATGTGCTTATGAGCCATCTCGCCTGCGCCGACGAGGTGGACCATCCGTTGAACGAACGCCAACGCGCCAGCTTCGCCGAGCTTTCGGCGGCCGTTCCCGCCAGGCGTTACAGTCTCGCCAATTCGGCCGGCGCCTGCCTGGGCCCCGATTATGGTTTCGGCCTGATCCGGCCCGGACTTGTCCTCTATGGGGGCATCCCGCACCCGGCGGCGGCGGGTCACGTCGCCCAGGTCGCCGGGATCGAGGCGCAGATCCTTCAGATCCGTGACCTACTGGCAGGCGATACCGTTGGTTATGGCGCGACCTTTACCGCCGTGGCGCCGGCCCGGGTCGCGATCCTCAACCTCGGCTATGCCGATGGCTATCTGCGCGCCTTTGCCGGCCATGGCGTAGCGTGGGCGGGGGAGCGGGCTTGCCCGCTGGTCGGGCGCGTCTCGATGGATCTGACTGCCGTCGATATCGGCACGGCCGATGTGGGCGAGGGGGACTGGTTGACGGTCGACTATGCGCTCGACCGCGCCGCGCAGGCGACGGGCTTGTCGCAATATGAGTTGCTGACGGGGCTGGGCAGCCGCTATCAGCGGCTCTGGAACGACTAGGACATTCGCGATTTTGCAGCCTCTTATCGCCTTTTTCGCTTCGATCGGCCGGTTTTTCCTCGCGGCGCTTGCCGGCATCGGCAGGGTTACGATGTTCGCCGCGACCACGGTGTCGCGTGCCGTCCGTCCGCCTTATTATCCGGCGCGGCTGTTCGAACAGCTGCTGCAGATCGGCTGGTTCTCGCTGCCCGTCGTCGGCATGACCGCGATCTTCTCGGGCGCGGCGCTGGCGCAGCAGACCTTCACCGCCGGCTCGCGCTTCAACGCCACCTCCACCGTCCCCGCGATCGTCGTGCTGGGCATCGTGCGCGAACTGGGACCCGTGCTGGTCGGCTTGATGGTGGCAGGCCGGGTCTCGTCGGCGATGGCGGCCGAGCTCGGGACGATGCGCGTCACCGAGCAGCTCGACGCGCTGACCACCCTGCGCACAGATCCCTATCGCTATCTGATCGCTCCCCGGCTGATCGCCGCGCTGATCGCGATTCCGCTGATGGTGCTGATCGCCAACGCGATCGGCATCTTCGGCGGCTATTTCGTCGCGGTCTACAAGCTCGGCTTCAACGCGGTCGGCTATCTCGACACCACGCGGCAGTTCCTCACCGCGACCGACCTGCAGATGGCACTGGTCAAGTCCGCCTTCTTCGGGTTCTTCATCGCGCTGATGGGCTGCTATCACGGCTTTCGCGCCCAGGGCGGCGCCGCTGGCGTGGGGCGTGCCACCACCGATGCGGTTGTCTCGGCCTTCATCCTGATCCTGCTCAGCAACATGATCATCACGCTGATGGCGTTCGGCTGATGGCGGAGGATTTCAAGATCGTCCTGGAGGACGTGGCCAAGGCTTTCGGCTCGAACCGCGTCCTCGACGGCGTCAACCTGGAGATCGAGCGCGGCGAATCGATGGTGATCATCGGACAGTCGGGCAGCGGCAAATCGGTGATGCTCAAGACCATCCTCGGCCTGATCAAGCCCGATCGTGGTGCGATCCGCGTGGACGGGCGGGACCTGACCCATATGTCGAACCGCGAGCTGGAGGCAGCGCGCGCCAAGTTCGGCATGTTGTTCCAGGGTTCGGCGCTGTTCGATTCCCTCCCGATCTGGCGCAATGTGACCTTCGCCCTGACCCAGGGGCGTGCGCGCGATACTGCGAATATGCGTAAGATCGCGGCTGAGAATCTCGAACGGGTCGGACTGGGCAGCAGCGTTCTCGACCTGAGGCCCAGTGAGCTCTCGGGCGGGATGCAGAAGCGCGTGGCGCTGGCCCGCGCGATCGCGCCCCGCCCGGAGATCATCTTCTTCGATGAGCCGACCACCGGCCTGGATCCTATCCGAGCCGACGTGATCAACGATCTGATCGTCGAACTGGTCGAGGAACTGGGCGTGACCGCGCTCACCATCACCCATGACATGGCGTCGGCGCGCAAGATCGCGCATCGGGTGGCGATGCTCTATCAAGGCAAGATCGTCTGGCGCGGCCCGCGCGATCGTCTCTACGACAGCGGAAACCCTTATGTGGATCAGTTCGTTCAGGGCCGAGCCGAAGGCCCGATACGATAGATTCATCTTCGACGCTTTCGATTAGTGAAAGCGCATTTTCTCATTGGATCGATCAGCGTCGCTTCGGCAGACAGCGCGCTCCTATTCAAGAGAAGGACCCAAGATGCTCGGACGAACCGTTCCCGATGTAACCCTGAAGACCCGCGTGCGCGACGAGAGTGTGGGCGGTCCCAATCCCTTTCGCTGGGAGGATGTTCACACCGGCGAACTGTTCAAGGGGCGTCGCACCGTCGTCTTCGCACTGCCGGGCGCCTTCACACCGACCTGCTCGACCGAGCAGTGCCCGGCCTATGAGCGCAGCTATGACGCGCTCAGGGCCGCGGGCGCCGACGAGGTCTATTGTCTTTCGGTCAATGACTCCTTCGTCATGTACCAGTGGGCGAAGCATCTCGGGATCGAGAAGACCAAGATGCTGCCCGACGGGTCGGGCGACTTCACCCGCCGCATGGGCATGCTGATCAACAAGGATCATCTCGGTTTCGGTGATCGTTCCTGGCGCTATGCGATGGTCGTGGATGACGGCAAGGTCGTCGCCTGGTTCGAGGAACCCGGAATCAACGACGCCGGGACCGACGACGACCCCTATGGGGAAAGCGCGCCCGAAAAGGTGCTCGAATGGCTCAAGGCGCATCCGGTGAAGCAACACGCCGCGGCGTGACGGAATAAGTATCTGTAGTTGCGCGTAAAGACATTGGAGGCCGGGATCCCCGCGATCCCGGTCTTCACCATTTTCAGCGCGCCGGATCAATCCCGAGCGCCTGTTCGACCCGCGCGATCCAGCGCTTCACCGCGGGATAGCCGTCCAGCTGGAAACCGCCTTCAGGGGCGACCCGGGTGTAGGCGACGAGGGCGATGTCCGCGAGGCTGAAGACATCGCTGGCCAGGAAGGTCCGGCAGCGCAAGGTATCGTCCATCAGCTTGAGTGCCGCCTTGCCACGTTCGACGATGCGCGGCTCCAGTTCGGCCGGATTCTTGCCCAGATAGCGCAGCTGGAAGCGCGCGACCGCCACATAGGGTTCGTGGCTATATTGTTCCCAGAACAGCCACTCGTGCATCTTCGCCCGGCTGTAGCCATCGGTGGGGATGAGGTCCGAACCCTCGGCGAAGGCCAGCATGATCGCGTTGGACTGCGCCAGGCACCGGCCGTCGTCGAAGCGGACCAGGGGCACCTGACCGGCCGGGTTCATGGCGAGGAAATCCGGTGCCCGCGTCTCGCCGTTGAGAACGCTGGTCTCGATCCACTGGTAGGAAAGGCCACGCAGGTCGGCGGTCCACTTCACCTTCAGGCAGTTTCCCGAGACCGAATCGCCATAGATGCGCACCGATTCTTCCCCTTCCATCTCTTTCGCCGGGCATAGAGCCGCTTGTCAGCGTAAAGAAACAAAGGTGCAACGCGCTTTGATAAAGCCCCCTTATCGTTCTGGGATCGCTGGACCTTTGTGCAAGGTTCGGAACCCGGCCCAGACCCTTGTCACAAAGGCGTAAGCGTTCGTCGGGGCGGCTGTAACAAAAGCGAATCATAGGCTCCGCACGTCACCCAGCCAGGAGACGAGCGATGAACGCCATCACCCGGATCGCGGCCGCGCAAGGCGCCCGCCCGGCCTTTCCCGAAGCCCGCCGCGAGCGCCGCCGTTACCGGACCATCTGGGTCTCGGACATCCATCTCGGCACGCGCGGCTGCAACGCCCAGATGCTGATCGATTTCCTGGACTCTACCGACAGCGACACGATGTATCTGGTCGGCGACATCATTGATGGCTGGCGGCTCAGGCGAAGCTGGTACTGGCCCTCGGCGCACAATGACATCGTCTGGCGGGTGATGAAGCGCGCCAAGCGCGGCACCCGTGTCGTCTACATTCCGGGCAACCATGACGAGATGTTCCGGCAATTCTCGGGCCTCACCTTCGGCGGGATCGAGATCCGCCGCAGCGCGATCCACCAGACCGCCGACGGCCGCCGCCTGATGGTCACCCATGGAGACGAGTTCGACACGGTGGTGATGTGCCACCGCTGGCTCGCCTTCGCCGGGGACTTTGCCTACGAGACGCTGATGCGGCTGAACGTCTTGATCAACGCGGTGCGGCAGAAATTCGACCTGCCCTATTGGTCGCTGTCGAAGCACGCCAAGCAGAAGGTCAAGAACGCAGTCGAGTTCATCTCGCGCTTCGAGGAGGCCGTCGCGCACGAGGCGGGGACGCGCGGTGTCGATGGCGTGGTCTGCGGCCATATCCACACCGCAGAGATCCGCCAGTTCGGGGACATCGTATATTATAATGACGGCGACTGGGTGGAAGGTTGTACGGCGCTGGTCGAGCATTTCGACGGCAGGATGGAGGTGCTCCACTGGGCCGACGAGATGGCGGCCCGCAAGCGTGCCGAAGCGGAGGCGGGCCTGTCGGCGGCGGCGCTGGCGGCCTGATGCGCATCGCCATCGCCACCGACGCCTGGGCCCCGCAGGTCAACGGCGTCGTCCGCACGCTCCAGTCGGTCACTGCCGAACTGGTTGCAATGGGCCATGATGTCTGCGTGATCGCCCCCGATCAGTTCCGCACCCTGCCATGCCCGAGCTATCCCGAGATCAGGCTGGCGCTGACCACCCATTTCGGGGTCGGCCGCCGGATCGCCGAGTTCGGCGCGGAGGCGATCCATATCGCTACCGAAGGGCCGATCGGACTCGCCGCGCGTCGCCATTGTCTGAGCCGCCGCTTCCTCTTCACCACCGCCTATCATACCCAGTTCCCGGACTATGTGGCGGAGCGGACCGGAATGCCGGCCGACTGGTTCTGGCACTACATGCGCTGGTTCCACGGCCCATCGTCGGCGGTGCTGGCCTCTACCCCGTCGGTCGAAGCGATCCTGCGGGCGCGTGGGGTCGGCCCGGTCCGGCGCTGGGGCAGGGGCGTGGACCTCGACCTGTTCACGGCCGGGCGTGCCGGGCACCCCGCGCTCGCCAATCTCCCTCGACCGGTACAGCTCTATGTCGGCCGGGTTGCGGTCGAAAAGAATATCGAGGCTTTTCTGGCGTGCGACGTGTCGGGCTCCAAGGTGGTCGTCGGCGACGGCCCGGCGCGAGTGGCGCTGGCGCGCGCTTATCCGAACGTGCGCTTTCTCGGCGCGCTCCATGGCGAGGAACTGGCATCGACCTATGCCGGGGCGGATGTGTTCGTCTTCCCAAGCCGCACCGACACCTTCGGGCTGGTGATGATCGAGGCGCTGGCCTGCGGCACGCCGGTCGCGGCCTATCCGGTGACCGGACCGATCGACGTTCTCGACCCCGCTTCCTCTGGCATGGACGAGAATCTCGGTGTCGCGATCGCCAGGGCGCTCGCCTGCGATCGCGCGGCGGCCGCCGCCTATGGCGCGACCTTCGGCTGGCGCCGCAGCGCCGAGCAGTTCCTGGACGCACTGATCCCGCAGGGGGAGGGGAAGAAGCGGCTGTCGGCATAGGCTTTCTACTTCCGCCGCTTTCGCGTGAGAGGGCTGGTGAGGAAGAAGGGGTCCGAATCTAAGAGTTCTTGCCCTCCGCCACGGCCTTCACTACATCATCGTCCATGCTTCGGCCGCTCCGTGACGGGGCGGCCCTTTTATTTTTGGAGGACCGTCATGGCCCAGCCGCTCATGCCCCATGCGACCGCTTCGTGGCTGGTCGACAACACCGCGCTCAGCTTCCCGCAGATCGCCGAGTTCTGCGGGCTGCACATCCTGGAGATCCAGGCGATCGCGGACGACATGGCGGCGACCAAGCTGACCGGCCGCGATCCGGTCCGCGCCGGCGAACTGACCATGGCCGAGATCGAGAAGGGCCAGAAGGACCCGAACTACCGCCTCGTCATGCAGAAGGGGCCGGACCAGCTGCGCCGTACCAAGGGGCCGCGCTACACGCCGGTTTCCAAGCGCCAGGACAAGCCCGACGGCATCGCCTGGATCATCCGCAACCATCCCGAGGTGTCGGACGGCCAGATCTCCAAGCTGATCGGCACCACGCGTACCACCATCGCCGCGATCCGTGACCGGACCCACTGGAACATCGCCAATATCGTTCCCAAGGATCCCGTGACGCTGGGCCTCTGCTCGCAGCGCGAGCTGGACGCGGTCGTCGCCAAGGCGGCCAAGGCGGCGGGCATCGAGGCGGTGCCGGACACCCGTCTGGAAGGCGATCGCGAGGAGTTGATCGCCCAACTGCGTGCCGAGCGCGATGCCGCCGCCCGCAGTGCCGATGCGATCCACGCCAGCGAGGAATCGACCTTCGGCGGTGCGACCTTCATCGATCCGTTCAAGAAATAGGCGGTATCGCAAGACGGCTTGACCCTACCGTCTGCCGAGACCAAGAACCCTCCTATGGATGACAGCGCTGTTCCCGCCGATCTCAGCTTCGAAGAGGCCCTCAAGCAGCTGGAGGCTATCGTTCGGCAGCTCGAATCGGGCGACGTGCCGCTCGACGAGTCGATCACGCTCTATGCCAGGGGTGACGCGCTCAAGCGCCGCTGCGAGGAGCGGCTGAAGGCCGCACAGGCCCGGATCGAGAAGATTAGTCTCGGCGCCGACGGCGCGCCGCGAGGGACAGAGCCCTTCAACGCAAGCTGATCCATGGGCGATTTGCTGTCCCTGGAGCTGGCGCGGATCGCGCAGGAGATCGACAGCCGCTTCGACGCGCTGTTAACCCCGCCCGACGACAGCCGCCGCACACTTTACGAGGCGATGCGCCATGCGGCGATCGGCGGCGGCAAGCGGTTACGGCCGTTGTTGGTCTGCGGCGCGGCGCGGCTTTTCGCCGTCGATCCCGAATGCGCGCTACGGGCGGGCGTCGCGGTCGAGGCGATCCATGTCTACAGCCTGGTCCACGACGATCTGCCGGCGATGGACGACGACGACATGCGACGGGGGCGTCCGACCGTCCACAAGGCCTTTGACGAGGCGACCGCGATCCTGGTCGGCGATGCCTTCCAGGCGCTGGCCTTCGAGATATTGGCGGCACCCGCCACCCATGGCGATCCGTTCGTCCGCGCGGAACTGGTGGCGGCGCTGGCGGCTGCATCGGGCCCGGCGGGGATGGTCGGCGGCCAGGCGATGGACATGGCGGCGGTGGCGCTGATGCACGATCTGGCGACGATAAGCCGGCTCCAGCAGCTCAAGACCGGGGCGCTGATCGGCTTCTCGATCGAGGCCGGCGCGATCCTCGGCAAGGTGCCGCCGGAAGGGCGCACGCGGCTGCGCGGCTATGCGCATGATCTGGGGCTGGCCTTCCAGATCGCCGATGACCTGCTCGATGCCGAAGGCGATCCGGTCGCGATGGGCAAGGCGGCCGGCAAAGACGATGCCGCCGGCAAGGCGACCTTCGTTTCGCTGCTGGGGATAGATCGGGCGCGAGCGCAGGCCCGGCTGTTGTCGGAACAGGCGATCGAGCATCTTGGCAATTTCGGGCATGAGGCCGATCTGCTACGCGAGATCGCGGCCTATGCGGTCGATCGCGACCGCTGAACGCCAAGGGGGGGAGTATATCATGCGTATCGGCGTCTATCCCGGCACTTTCGACCCGATCACCCTGGGGCATATGGATATCATCCGGCGCGGGGCGAAGCTGGTCGACAAGCTCGTCATCGGCGTCACCACCAATGCGTCGAAGTCGCCGATGTTCACCGTCGAGGAGCGGCTTGCGATGGTCCGCCGCGAGACCGCCGATCTGGGCGGGGGCATCGAGGTCGTGGCGTTCGATTCGCTGCTGATGGACTTCGCCGAGAAGATGGGTGCGTCGGTGATCGTGCGCGGTCTGCGCGCCGTCGCCGATTTCGAATATGAATATCAGATGGCGGGGATGAACCAGCAGCTCAACAACCGGGTCGAGACCGTCTTCCTGATGGCCGACGTGGCGCTGCAGCCGATCGCGTCGCGTCTCGTCAAGGAGATCGCGATCTATGGCGGGGCGATCAGCCGCTTCGTTCCGCCGACGGTGGTGCAGGAAGTCGTCGCGCGTGTCGAAAAGATCGGTAAGAAGGGAAGCTGACCCGGTTCAGCCGAGCGCAAGCCGCCCCGCTCTATGGGGCCGTCAGGTGCGTGGGAGAATGGATTTGAAGCGTTCGAAGTTCGTCCTTGCGGCTATGGCCGGCCTGTTCGCCGCCGGCACCGCGCTTGCCCAGATCGCGCCGGCAGACGTACCGCCGCCGCCCGATCCGCAGAATATCCTGAATCTCGACCTGTCGACCGGCGGGCGGGTGAAGGTCCAGCTGCGCCCCGACAAGGCACCCAATTCGGTCGAGCGGATCAAGACGCTGGTGCGCCGTCATTTCTATGATGGGCTCAGCTTTCACCGAGTCATCGAAGGTTTCATGGCCCAGGGCGGCGATCCCAAGGGCACCGGCGAGGGCGGCTCCGACCTGCCCGACCTGAAGGCCGAGTTCAACGATCTGCCGCATGTGCGCGGAACCATGGCGATGGCCCGGGCCGAGGGCCTCGATACGGCCAACAGCCAGTTCTACCTCATGCTCCAGCCCAATCTGACGCTCGACGGGAACTATACCGCGATCGGCCGGGTGATCGCGGGCATGCAATATGTCGATGCCCTGGAGAAGGGCGAGCCGCCGGCCAACCCCTCCAAGATCGTCCGTGCGTCGATAGAGTCGGATGACCAGGGACAGGCTCCGGTTGCCTTTGTGCCGCCTGCCGCGCCCGCCCCCGCGCCCACGGTCGTCGCTGCGCCGACCAAGGAATCGAAGAAGGCCGCCAAGGAGGCTGAGAAGGCCCAGAAGAAGGCGGCGAAGCAGGCGCGCGAGAAGGCCAAGGACGGCGCCACCCCCAATGAGCTTCCCGCGCCGGCTGCGGCGCTTGGCGGCGAGGCGGCGGCTGAGCCAGCGCTCGCGGGCCCCGACACTTCGGCCGCGGTCGAGGCGGTCTCTGGCGGTCCGGCCACCGATGCCGCCGTCCAGAGCCTTGCGAGCGACGAGGCCATCGCCTCTCCCAAATAATGCGCGTCGATCTTTTCGATTTCGATCTGCCGCCCGAGAATATCGCCCTTAGGCCCGTATCCCCGCGCGACAGCGCTAGGATGCTGGTGCTGGAGGGTGCGGAGGGTATTTTCGACCGATCGGTTTCGGACCTGCCGGGTCTGCTGCGCGGTGGCGACTGCCTTGTGTTCAATGACACCCGCGTGATTCCGGCTCAGCTGGAGGGGCGGCGCGGAGAGGCGCGGATCGGCGCCACTCTGCACAAGCGCGAAGGGCTGCGGCAATGGCGCGCCTTCGTGCGCAACGCCAAACGGGTGCGGACCGGCGACCGGATCGATTTCGGCGTGGGCGTGTCGGCGATTGCCGCCGATCGCGGCGAGGACGGATCGATCCTGCTCGATTTTGAGGGGAGTGAGCCGGTCGAACTGCTGCTCGAACGCGCCGGCACCATGCCGCTGCCGCCCTATATCGCCGGCAAGCGCCCCACCGATGAGCGCGACCATGAGGATTACCAGACGATGTTCGCGCGGGAGAAGGGGGCGGTAGCGGCTCCCACCGCCGCGCTCCATTTCACGCCCCGGCTGATCGAGGCGCTCGCCGTCGCCGGTATCGCCACCGAGACTCTCACCCTTCATGTCGGCGCGGGAACCTTCCTGCCGGTGAAGGCCGACGACACCGACGATCACCGCATGCACGCCGAATGGGGCCGGATCGACATGGCCACCGCCGATCGGCTCAACGCGGTGCGGGCGAAGGGCGGCAGGGTCATCGCGGTCGGCACCACCAGCCTGCGGCTGATCGAGAGCGCGGCCGGGGAGGATGGGCTGATCCACCCCTTCGAGGGCGACACCGCGATCTTCATCACCCCCGGCTACCGCTTTCGCGGGATCGACGGGCTGATGACCAACTTCCATCTGCCGAAGTCCACCCTGTTCATGCTGGTGAGCGCGCTGATGGGGCGGGAGCGGATGCAGGCGGCCTATGCGCACGCCATAGGCACGGGATATCGCTTCTACAGCTACGGGGACTCCAGTCTTTTGCTGCCTTGACGGCGGGGGAGGCGGCGGTCGAGTATCGCGCCATGCTCAAAATCCTCATCGCATCCACGGCGCTTTCCGCGTTCGCCGCGCCGCTTTCCGCCCAGACCGTCTCTACCCGCCAGATCGGATCGGCCACGCTTCAGAACGTGCCCGATATTCCGGCCGCCGTCAGCGAGGCGGTGCAGCGCTATCAGAACAGCCGGGCGGCCCAGTTCGAGGATTGGCTGCCCGACGGATCGATGCTGATCGCCACGCGCTTCGGCGCCACCCAGCAGATCCACCATGTCGCGGCGCCGGGCGGCGCGCGCACCCAGATCAGCTTCGGCGCGGAGCCGGTGGCCGAGGCGCGCGTGATCCCCGGCAGCGACCGCTTCGTGCTGACGCGCGACAATGGCGGCGACGAGTGGTTCCAGCTCTATGCGCGCGGCCTCGCGGGGACCGCGGTCCAACTCACCGAGCCCGGCACGCGCAACCAGTCGCCGGTGTTCAGCCGGGACGGCTCGCTGCTGCTATGGGCCAAGGCCGTGAAGGGGTCGGCCGCCTATGACCTGCTGGCCGTGGATCCCAAGGCGGGCGGGGCGCCCCGGACGCTGTACCGGTCGGACGGGGCGATCGGTCCGGCGGACATCTCTGCGGACAAGGCCAGGCTGATCTTCGTGCGCAGCTTTTCCAATACCGAGGACCAGCTGTTCGAGCTGGACGTCGCCACCGGCGAGGCCACCCGCATTGCGCCCAGGGCGAACAAGGCGGTCTATCAGGATCCCCGCTATCTGCCGGGAGGGCGGAGCCTGATCGCGATCTCCGACCGCGACAGCGATACGCGCCAGCTGATCGAGGTCGATATAGCGACCGGCAAGGCGACCGTGCTCACACCCGGCCTGAAATGGGATGTGGAAAGCTACGACCTGACCGATGACGGTCGGGTGCTGGCCTACGCCATCAACGAGGACGGGTTCTCCCGCGTGGTCCTGCAGGATCGCCTGACCCGCCGCGCGCTTCCGCAGCCCGAATTGCCCAAGGGGGTACTGACGGCACTCAAATTCTCAGGCGACGGCAAGCGGCTGGCGGTGGGGCTCACCTCGGCCACCTGGGCGGGCGACGTGTGGAGCTGGGACGTCGAGGGCGCCGCGCTCACCCGCTGGACGACCTCCGAACTGGGCGATCTCGATCCGGCCCGCCTCGCCGAGCCCGAACTGATCCGCTTCCGCTCGTTCGACGGCCTGTCGGTTCCCGCCTTCGTCTATCGCCCCAGGGGTGTCCCGGATGGTGAGAAGACTCCGGTGGTCATTGACATCCACGGCGGGCCGGAGGCGCAGACCCGGCCGATCTGGAACTATGGCGCGCAATATTTCGCCGATGTGCTGAAGGCGACGGTGATCCTGCCCAATGTTCGCGGCAGCGATGGCTATGGCAAGCGCTACCTCAATCTCGACAATGCGGAGAAGCGGGAGGACTCGGTTCGCGACATCGGCGCGCTGCTCGACTGGATCGCCGCGCAACCCGGGCTCGATAAGGATCGGGTCGCCGTCTACGGCCAGTCCTATGGCGGCTATATGAGCCTGGCGGTGATGTCCCATTATTCGGATCGGCTGGTCGGCGGGGTCGAGCGTTACGGCATCAGCAACTGGACCTCCTTCCTCCAGAATACCGAAGCCTATCGCCGCGACAACCGCCGCGCCGAATATGGCGATGAGCGCGACCCCAAGATGGCGAAGATCTTCGAGAAGATATCGCCGATGAACAATGTCGCGCGCATCACCAAGCCGATGCTGGTGATGCAGGGCGCGAACGATCCGCGCGTGCCGCAGTCCGAATCCGAACAGGTCGTGGCGAAGCTGCGCGCCGGTGGCAACGAGGCCTGGTATGTGCTGTTCGCCGATGAAGGCCATGGCTTCCTGAAGAAGCCGAACAACGACCTGCGCCGCGAGGTGGAGACGGTGTTCCTGCGGCGCCTGTTCGACGGCAAATAGCAACCGCCGGCGCGGTGGCCGGAGCGGGTCTGGCGGAGGCTATTTCCGCTCGGCCGCAGTCTCGTCGCGCTTCGCCTTGAACTCGGCGTCGGCGCTCCACTCGGGCCAGGCGCGGCTGTCGGCCAGGGTGCGGCCCGTATTGTAGAGCAGGGTCAGGTCGGGGAGCATGTTCGACAGATCCCAGCCCGCCTCCCATTGGTCGGCCGGCTGGTGATAGCGGTCCTTGGTATAGGCGGCGCCCAGCGCCTTGCCCCGCTCGATGCCACCATTGTCCAGGTCCGTGCCGGGCTTGAACGAGATCGCCGGTACACCCTGCTTGGCCATCGGGAAATGGTCGGAACGGTAGAAGCCGCCGGTCTCGGTCCTGGGATCGGGGACATAGGTGCGACCGAGCTTCGTGCCCTCGGCGACCAGCATGTCGAGCAGGCCGAGCCTGGCGACGCCGGAGATGGTATAGTCCTTCGCCTTACCTTCGGAGAGGATGTTGTCCATGTTGATGACGCCGGCGGTGGTCGCCAGCGGATAGACCGGGTTGGCGCCATAATATTCGGAACCAAGCAGGCCTTTCTCCTCGGCCGTGACCGCTAGGAAGACGATCGAACGGTCGGTACGCGGCTGTTTGGCGAAGGCGCGGCCCAATTCGATCAGTGCGGCGATGCCGGAGGCGTTGTCCTTCGCCCCGTTGTAGATGCGGTCGCCCTTCGCATCGGGCAGGCCGACGCCGAGATGGTCCCAATGCGCCGAATAGATCACCGTTTCGTTCGGGTGTCCCTTGCCGGGCAAACGGCCGAGAACATTATATGAGGTGATCTTCTCCGCCTTCACGGCATAGGAAGCATCGAGCGTGGCGTTGAGCACGACGGGCTTGAAGTCCTTCTTCCGCGCGGCGGCTTTCATTGCCTCGAAGTCCAGGCCGGCGGCCTTGAACAGATCGGCGGCCAGATCACGCTGGATCCAGCCCTCCATCGGCACATGCTCGGCGGCCGGATCGGCGCGGACAATGTCGAACATCGTGTTGGTGTTCGAATTCTTGACCGTCGGCCAGCCATAGGAGGCGGGCGCATATTCGTGGATCACCAGCACGCCGGCCGCGCCCTGGCGTGCGCCTTCCTCATATTTATAGGTCCAGCGGCCATAATAGGTCATCGTCTTGCCGCCGAAATCGCCTTCGCCGCCTTCGAAATCGGGATCGTTGACGAGGACCACCATGATCTTGCCCTTGAGGTCGGCCCCCTTGAAATCGTCCCACCCGCGCTCCGGCGCTTTGACGGCATAGCCGACGAAGACGAGCGGCACGCCCTTCAGGTCGACCCTGTCCTGTCCGTTCGTCGCGGCACGGACGGCGATCTCCTCGCCCTGAGTCAGCGGGCGGGCGCTGCCGCCGATCGTCAGCGACAGGCTGGGCGTGCCGACGATGTCGGACTTGAGCAGCGGCACATCCTGCGTCCATTTGCCGCCGGGGCCGCCCGGCTGGAGGCCGGCGGCCTTCATGCGCTGTTCGATGAAGGCGATCGTCTTCTTCTCGCCGGCGCTGGCCGGTGCGCGGCCCTCAAACTCGTCGGAGGACAGGGTCTTCACGTCCTGGTCGAAACGGGCGATGTCGAAGATCGGGCTCCCGGCCAGCGCGAGCGCGGGGGCGAGCAGGAGCGGGGCGGTCAGGAAAGCGGTGAGCTTGCGCATGGGGATGATTCCGATTGCGAAATGAGTGGCCTGTGAAGGCAATACACCGACGCTAATCGGAAATTCGCGTTCATGTCTAGGCGTCGCCCCGGCGGAGGCCGGGGCCGTCAGAGACTTTTGTCTTAGATCTTGGCGAAAGCCGATTGCGGCCCCGGCCTCCGCCGGGGCGACCGCATCTCTCAGTTGTTTCCGCCGATCAGGTCGCCCAGTCCACCAAGCACCGATCCCTCGCCGCGATTCTGCCCGCCACGGCCGCCCGCCGCCGCCAGCATCCGCCCGGCGAGACGCGAGAAGGGGAGGGACTGGATCCAGACCTTGCCGGGGCCGCGCAGCCGGGCGAAGAACAGGCCTTCTCCGCCGAATATCATGCTCTTCACCCCACCCGCGCCGATCAGGTCGAAATCGACGCTGGGGGTCATCGCGGCGAGGCAGCCGGTGTCGACATGGAGCTCCTCGCCCGCCTTCAGCTCGCGTTCGACCACGGTGCCGCCCATCTGCACGAACACCCAGCCGTCGCCGTCAAGCCTCTGCATGATGAAACCTTCGCCGCCGAACAGGCCGGTCATGATCCGGCGCTGGAAGTGCACGCCGATCGAGACTCCCCGCGCGGCCGCGAGGAAGCTGTCCTTCTGGCAGATCAGCGAACCGCCGACATCGTCCAGCTTGATCGGCAGGATCGCGCCGGGGGTGGGGGAGGCGAAGGCGACGCGGGCCTTGCCTTGGCCGTGATGGGTGAAGACGGTGGTGAACAGGCTTTCGCCCGTGACCAGCCTCTTGCCGGCACCGAGCAGCTTGCCCATGAAGCCGCCATCCGATCCGCCGCTGCCGTCGCCGAACACGGTGGTCATCTCGACGCTGGCGTTCTTCCAAACGAGCGCGCCGGCCTCGGCCACCGCGCTCTCGCCGGGATCGAGCTCGATCTCCAGGAACTGGAGTTCCTGGCCCTTGATCTCGAAATCTATGTCGTCGGCGACGCTCGCGTTGCGCTGGTGATGCTGTTGCTGCTGCCAGGGGCTTTCGAAGGGCATGGGGAGGCTCCGTTATGACAATTCTGGCGACACACGTTCGTCCCGAGCGAAGTCGAGGAACGTCGGCGCGCGTAAACGTGTCTCGACTTCGCTCGACACGAACGGGTGCGGTCTATCGCAATGGGTTGCTACGCCGCAATGTCACCCCAGCACCGCGAGCAGATCCTTGGCATCGACGGCCTGGCCCGGCCCGACCAGCAGTTCGACCACCGTTCCCGCCTTCTTGGCGAAGACCGAGACCTCCATCTTCATCGCCTCCAGCGTCATCAACAGCTGGCCTTCCTCGACCTTCTCGCCGGCGGCGACGTTGATGGTGGAGACCACGCCCGGCATCGGCGCGGCGACATGAGCGTCATTGGCCGGGTCGGCGATCCGGCGGGCGGGGCGCGCCGCCGTCGCGCGGCGGTTGGGCGTGGTGATGATGCGCGGCTGGCCGTTCAGCTCGAAGAACAGGCGGACGCTGCCGTCCTCCTCGGTATCGCCGATCGCCTGGAGGCGGACGACGAGCGCCTTGCCCTGCTCGATCTCGACGCTGATCTCGTCGCCGGGGGCCATGCCGTAGAAATAGACCGGGGTCGGCAGGGTCGCGACCGGGCCATATTGGCGCTGCGCCTCGGCGAAGCCGGTGAACACCTTCGGATACATCAGATAGGAGGCGAACTCATTCTCGCTGAGCGCGCGGCCGCACTGCTCCTCGGCGGTCCTGCGGGTCGCCGCCAGATCGGCGGGCGGCATCAGGCTGGCGGGCCGCTCGGTATAAGGCTTCTCGTCTCCCAGCACCCGCCTGGAAATATCGGCGGGCCAGCCCCCCGGCGGCTGGCCGAGGTCGCCGCGCAGCATCTCCACCACCGAAGCCGGGAAGGCGATGTCGCGGCTGCTGTCGAGCACGTCGGCGGGTTGCAGATCCTGCGCCACCATCATCAGCGCCATGTCGCCGACGACCTTGGAGGAGGGCGTCACCTTGACGATGTCGCCGAACAGCATGTTGGCGTCATGATAGGCGCTCGCCACCTCGTGCCAGCGGCTTTCGAGGCCGAGGCTGCGGGCCTGCTCGCGCAGATTGGTGAACTGGCCGCCTGGCATCTCGTGCAGATAGACCTCGGAAGCTCCTGATTTCAGGTCGCTTTCGAAGGCGGTGTACTGGGTGCGGACGGCTTCCCAGTAGAAGCTGAGTTCCCGGATCACCTTGCCGTCGAGGCCGGAGTCGCGCGGGGTGTTGCGCAACGCCTCGACCACCGAGCCGAGGCAGGGCTGCGAGGTGGTGCCCGACATCGCGTCGATCGCGCCGTCCACCGCGTCGACCCCCGCGTCGAGCGCCGCCAGCAGGGTCGCCGCCGCCGCGCCCGAGGTGTCGTGGGTGTGGAGGTGGATCGGCAGATCGGTCGCATCTTTCAGCGCCTTGACCAGCACCGTCGCGGCCGCCGGCTTGAGCAGTCCGGCCATGTCCTTGATCGCGAGGATATGGCAGCCGGCGGCCTCCAGCTGCTTCGCCAGGTCGACATAATAGGCCAGGCTGTACTTGGCCCGATCGGGATCGAGGATGTCGCCGGTGTAGCAGAGCGCGCCTTCGGCGACCTTGCCGCTCTCGACCACCGCATCGATCGAGACCCGCATATTCTCGACCCAGTTGAGGCAGTCGAAGATGCGGAAGATGTCGATGCCCTGCGCCGCCTGGGCGATGAAGTGCTGCACCACATTGTCGGGATAGTTGGTGTAGCCGACGCCGTTGGCGCCGCGCAGCAGCATCTGGGTCAGCAGGTTTGGCGCCCGCTGGCGGATCGCGGCGAGCCGCTTCCACGGATCCTCCTGCAGGAAGCGCATCGACACGTCGAAGGTCGCGCCGCCCCAGCATTCGAGGCTGAACAGCTGCGGCAGGCCCTTCGCATAGGTCTCGGCGACCGCGACCATATCCTTCGACCGCATACGGGTAGCGAGCAGCGACTGGTGCGCGTCGCGCATCGTCGTGTCGGTGAGCAACGCCTGGGGCTGTGCCTTCATCCAGGCGGCGAGGCCCTTCGCACCCTCCTTCTCCAATATCTGGCGGGTGCCGGGCCGGATCTCGCCGCCGAGCTGGGGCACCTTCGGCGGACGGGCCGAGGCGGGCGGCTTGGCGCGGCCGACCACATCGGGATGGCCGTTGACGGTGACGTCGCCGATATAGCGCAGCAGCCGGGTCGCACGGTCCTGCCGCTGGGCGGGGGCAAGCAGTTCGGGCGTGTCGTCGATGAACTTGGTGGTATATTTGTTCGCGACGAAATCGGGGTGGGTCAGCACATTCTCGACGAAGTTGAGGTTCGTCGCGACGCCCCGGATGCGATATTCGCGGAGCGCGCGGACCATGCGCGAGACCACTTCGGGCGCGGTCGGCGCCCAGGCGGTGATCTTCTCCAGCAGCGGATCATAATGGCGGGTCACCACCGCGCCCGAATAGGCGGTGCCGCCATCGACGCGGATGCCATAGCCGAAGGCACCGCGATAGGCGGTGATCCGGCCATAGTCGGGGATGAAGTTGTTCTCCGGGTCCTCGGTGGTGATGCGGCACTGGAGCGCATGGCCGTTGAGCCGGATCGCTTCCTGCGGCGGCACCCCGGTCTCTTCGGGGACGCCGAGATGGCCGCCCTCGGCGATGCGGATTTGCGCCTTGACGATGTCGATGCCGGTCACCTGCTCGGTAACGGTATGCTCTACCTGGATGCGGGGATTGACCTCGATGAAGTAGAAGGCGCCGGTCGTCTCATCCATCAGGAATTCAACCGTGCCCGCGCCGACATAGCCCGTCACCCGGCCGATCCGGATCGCCGACTCGCACAGCGCCTTGCGGGTTTCCTCGTCCAGATAGGGCGCCGGCGCGCGCTCGATCACCTTCTGGTTGCGGCGCTGGATCGAACAGTCGCGCTCGAACAGGTGGAAGAGATTGCCGTGGCTGTCGCCGAGCAGCTGCACCTCGACATGGCGGGCGCGGCGGATCAGCTTTTCGAGATAGACCTCGTCGCGCCCGAACGCGGCCTTGGCCTCACGCTTGCCGGAACGGACCGACTCGATCAGGCCGGCCTCATTCTCGATCGGCCGCATGCCGCGACCTCCGCCGCCCCAGCTCGCCTTGAGCATCAGCGGATAGCCGACCGCCGCCGCGAGCCGCTTGATCTCCTCCTCGTCCTCGGGAAGCGGCTCGGTGGCGGGAACGACAGGCACCTTCGCCTGTTCGGCGATGTGACGTGCGGAAACCTTGTCGCCCAGCCGCCGCATCGTATCGGGCGAGGGGCCGATGAAGATGATGCCGGCGGCCGCGCAGGCCTCCGCGAAGTCCGGATTCTCGGAGAGGAAGCCATAGCCGGGATGGATCGCGTCGACCTTCGCCTTCACCGCGATGTCGATAATCCGCGCCCAGTCCAGATAGGCCGCGATCGGCCCCGCACCGTCGCCGAGATGATAGGCTTCGTCCGCCTTGAAACGGTGGAGCGACAGCTTGTCCTCCTCCGCATAGATGGCGATCGTGGTGATACCCAGTTCCGTCGCGGCGCGGAACACGCGGATCGCGATCTCCGAACGGTTGGCGACCAGCAGACGGCGAATCGGACGGGCCATGGACATTGCTCCTCTTGCCCCCAAGGGCGAGCGATCAGGCGGTATCGGGATAGTTACGCAACCGAACGGCGCGCTGTTGCATCGCACCACAGCCTTTCGTGCGCAAGCAGGGAAACAAGCTATCGGGCCAGCCCGCCTTGCCTTAGTGCGCCGCAGCGACTAAAGGCGCGCCCATCTTCCCACGAACCACTAAAATGGAGCCGCTCGGCCATGGCGACCGAACGTACTTTCTCGATCATCAAGCCCGACGCGACCCGTCGCAACCTGACGGGCGCGGTCACCGCGAAGCTGGAGGAGGCCGGCCTGCGCGTCGTCGCTTCCAAGCGCATCCACATGACCAAGGAGCAGGCCGAAGGTTTCTACGCGGTCCACAAGGAGCGCCCCTTCTTCGGCGAGCTGGTCAACTTCATGATCTCGGGCCCGGTCGTGGTCCAGGTGCTCGAGGGCGAGAATGCCGTCCTTCGCAACCGTGAAGTGATGGGCGCCACCAATCCTGCCAATGCCGACGAGGGCACCATCCGCAAGACCTTCGCGGAATCGATCGAGGCCAATTCGGTCCATGGCTCGGACAGTCTGGAGAACGCCAAGATCGAGATCGACTATTTCTTCAAGCCCGAAGAGATCGTCGGCTGACATGACGTCCGGCCCCGTCATTCGACGGGCGGGGCCTGACGACGCGTCCGCGCTGGCGATGGTCGGCGCGGCGACCTTCCTTGAAAGCTATGCGCATGTGATCGGCGCTGCCGACATGCTGGCGCATATCGCTGGGAAGAACAGCCCTGAGGCCTATCGCGCCTTTGCGACCGATCCGTCCTGTTCGCTGTGGATCGCCGAACTTCCGGAAACGGCGGCACCCGTCGGCTATGCCCTGCTCACGCCGCCCGATCTGCCGATCGAGATCGATGATCGCGATATCGAGCTGCGGCGCATCTATCTGATGTCCAAATGGCAGGGCAGTGGGCTCGGTCGCCGGCTGATCGAGGCCGCGATCGATCATGCGCGGCGGTTGGGAAAGAAGCGCTTCCTGATCGGCGTCTATTCAGGAAATGAAGGAGTGATCGGCTTCTACCGGCGGATGGGCTGCGGCCAGCTGGGGACGCGGCAGTTCCAGGTAGGCGATGCGGTGTTTGACGATCTTGTGCTGGGAATGGGTCTTTAAATCTTCGTCGCTCCGGCCTTCGCTGGGGTGACCGAGAAATCAGAACGCCATCATCGCCGCGAGCTTGGCCGGCGCCGCCAGCCGCCAGCTTTCCCGCAGGCGGTGCTCCACCGTCTCCCAATCGGTATCGGGCTGGTCGAGCCGGATGCCGACCCAGCCGGAGGGTCCCAGATAGGGCGGCTTGAAATAGATGTCCGGATCGAGATCGATCAGCATCTCCTGCTCCTCGATCCCGCTGGTCTTGACGAGGACGGCGGTGCGGTCGTCGCTGTGGTGGTTGTGCCAGAAATAGGCGAACATCCGCTTGTCGGCGACGCGCCAGCAGGGCGAGCCATGCGACACCTTCTCCTCGACCTGGGGCAGGGCGGCGGCAAGGGCGCCAATGCGGGCATGGACCGCTTTCGGATCGTTCGATGCCATCACCTGCTCCCCTTGTGCCGCGCCTTCCACAGCGCATCGAGCCGCGCACCCGCCATTTCGGCGGGCGAACGCCCGATCAGCGACAGCCCGCGCAGCTTGATCGAGGTGCCGCCGAGGAAGCTGCTGCTGGTGCCATAGCCGATATCGTAGAGGGTCACATCCTCCGCCACCTCACCATCGACGGTGAAGCGAGTGGTGATTGCGACCGGAAGGCGCGCATCGCCACGCGGCTTCTCGGTCTCGCCGGCCGCCTTGCGCGCCGCTTTCAGTCCGTCCTCGAACCAGCGTGCGTCGATGCGAGGATCGGTGCTGTCGACCGGATCGACGCCCAGCGCCTTCGGGAAGGCGATGGTCTGGCCTTGGATCACCTGTTCGCCGGTGGGCTCCAGCGCCAGCCGGTCGCCATCCTTCTCCACCCGGGCGCGCAGCACCAGCGTACGAGCCTTGGCGCTCGCGGAGCGGCTTTCAGCGGATCGGGCCTCCTCGCCCTGCCGGCGCTCGCTATAGTTGTTCCACAGCGTCAGCGCGGAGATCACCAGCGCGGAGACGCCCAGTATCTCGGCAAGGGTGAGCCATCGTAACCTGCGCCGCCGTTCGGCGGCCTCGACGCTTTCGTCAGCCATGGTCCCGGATATAGGCGGCCAGCGCCTCGGGATAAAGGCGGTGCTCCTCGATCAGCACCCGGTCGGCGAGGGTCTCCGCCGTGTCCCCGGGCCGAATCGGAACGCGCGCCTGTGCGATCACTTCGCCGTCGTCCAGCTCGGCGGTGACGAGGTGGACCGAGCATCCCCCCTCGGCATCGCCCGCCGCGATCGCGCGACCATGGGTGTCGAGGCCCTTGTAGAGCGGCAGCAGCGAGGGGTGGATGTTGACCATGCGGCCCGCCCAGCCGGCGACGAAGCCTTCGCTGAGGATGCGCATATACCCCGCGAGCGCAACATAGCGGGCGCCCGCCTTGCGAAGCTCCGCATCGATGATCGCATCGAAATCGGCGCGGGCGAGGCCCTTGTGGCTGTGCGCGAAAGTGGCGATGCCGGCATCGCGCGCGAAAGCGAGGCCCGGGGCGTCGGGATTGTTCGAGGCGACGAGTACAACCTCATAGGGGCAGTCCGCGGCGCGCGCGGCCTCTAGCAGCGAGGCCATGTTGCTGCCGCGACCCGAGATCAGGATGGCGAGGGGGGCTTTCTGTTTCATCCGTCGCTCCGGCGGAGGCCGGAGCCGCCACTGGCTTGGGGCGGCCCTGCGCTTCGATCTCTTGCGGCCCCGGCCTCCGCTGGGGCGACGGGGGAGAAGTGCCTCACCCCAGATGAGTCGCCGACCATGCCGCCCGCGCGCTCCAGGTCTCGTCGCTACCCTTGACGGTGCAGCCCTTGTCGCCGGCCTCGATGCGGCCGACGGTCAGCACCGTCTCGCCCGCCTCGGTCAGCGCGGCCGTCACTGCCGCGACGTCGGATTCGGCGACGACCACCGCCATGCCGACACCGCAATTGAAGGTGCGCGCCATCTCCTCGGGCTCGATATGACCCTGTGCCTGGAGGAAGGCCATCAGCCTGGGCTGTTCCCAGCCATCGGCGTCGACATGGGCGTGCAGGCCATCGCGCAGGACACGCGGGATATTCTCCAGCAGGCCGCCGCCGGTGATGTGCGCCATCGCCTTGATCTGGCCGGCGCGGACCAGCGGGTGCAGCGGTTTCACATAGATGCGGGTCGGCTCCATCAGCGCGTCGATCAGCAGGCGCTCCTGATCGAACAGGGCGGGGCGATCGAGCTTCCAGCCCTTGTCGGCGGCGAGACGGCGGACCAGCGAATAGCCGTTGGAATGGACACCCGAGGAGGCAAGGCCGAGGATCACGTCCCCCGCGGCGAGGCGATCGCCGGTCAATTGCTCGCCGCGCTCGACCGCGCCGACGCAGAAGCCCGCCAGATCATAGTCGCCATCGGCATACATGCCCGGCATTTCGGCGGTCTCGCCGCCGATCAGCGCGCAGCCTGCCTGCCTGCAGCCATTGGCGATCCCGGCGATGACCCGCTCGGCAACGCCGTTGTCGAGCCGCCCCGTCGCGAAATAGTCGAGGAAGAACAGCGGCTCGGCGCCTTGGACGATCAGGTCATTCGCGCACATCGCGACGAGGTCGATGCCGACGCCATCATGACGGCCGCTGTCGATGGCGAGCTTGAGCTTCGTCCCGACGCCGTCATTGGCCGCGACCAGCAGCGGATCCTTGTATCCCGCCGCCTTCGGGTCAAAGAAGCCCCCGAAGCCACCGAGATCGGCGTCCGCACCCGGCCGGCGGGTCGACTTGGCGAGCGGGCCGATCGCCCTGACGAGCGCATTGCCCGCCGCGATCGAGACGCCCGCCTGGGCATAGGTATAGCTCTGCTGGTCTTCGCTGCTGCTCATGTTGGGAGGCCCTAGACATATCGGACTTGGATTTCCACGGCCAAGTCGCCAAAAGGCGGATCGTGACCTTAACCGACCGACTTTTCCGCCCTGCGCCGCTTTCGATCCTGTGCGTCGTCCTGTTCGCCGCCGGGATCGCCGTCGCCCAGCTGGAGCGGCCGGATGATCGCGGCGTGCCGCCGATCGACGGCTCCGGCAGCTATGAGGTCAACGGCGTCCATGTCGATGTCGCCGCACGCAACGCCGATCAGGCGCGCAGCGGCGGCTGGCGCGAGGCGCAGCGCAAAGGCTGGAAGATGCTTTGGGCGCGGGTCAACGGAAAGCCGGTCGAGAATGCGCCGGGCCTGCCCGATTCGACGCTCGATTCGATCAGCGGCGGTATCGTCGTGGAAAAAGAGCAGATCGGCCCGCGCCGTTATATCGCGACGCTGGGCGTGCTGTTCGATCGTGCCCGGGCGGGAGAGCTGCTGGGCGTCAAGGGCGCGATGCGGCGGTCCGCACCGATGCTGGTGATACCAGTCGAATGGAGCGGCGGAACGCCGATCAGCTTCGAGCGGCGTACCGAATGGCAGAAGGCCTGGGCGCGCTTCCGCGCCGGCAACAGCCCGATCGACTATGTCCGTGTCTCGGGCACCGGGCCCGATCCCGTGCTGCTCAACGCTGCGCAGACGCGGCGGCCCGGCCGTGGCTGGTGGCGGATGCTGCTCGATCAATATGGCGCCGCCGATATCGTCGTTCCGGAGGTCACGCTGTTCAGGCAATGGCCGGGCGGACCGGTGATCGGCCGGTTCGTCGCCCGACGGGGGCCGGACGGGGCGGTGGTCGACAGCTTCACCCTCACCGCCGACAATGGCGATGCGCTGCCGGCGATGCTGGATCGCGGCATCGACCGGATCGACCGTGCCTATACCCGCGCGCTGCAGGAGGGCGCCTTCCGTCCCGATCCGTCGCTGGTCATCGAGACGCCCGTGGCCGAAGTGCCGATCGACGACGTGCTTGCCGAGATCGCGAGTGCGGCGACCGCGAATATCACGGTGCAGGCCGAGACGCCCGATGCCGGTGCCCTGCGAGGGACGGAGGGGGCACTGCGGGGCATGACCGGCGTAACGAGCGTGCAGACCGGTAGCCTCGCCCTGGGAGGGGTCTCGATTTTCCGGGTCAGCTTCTCGGGCCCGCCGGCCGCCTTCCGCGAGGCGCTGGTGGCGCGGGGCTGGCAGGTCGAGGATGTCGGGGGCGGGGGCCTGCGCATCCGGCGTGGCGGGGCGCCCACCGCCCCATGACGGATCAGATCGCGCTGCCCTTCGCCTGGCCCGCCGACGAGGACGAACGCGACTTCATCATTAGCGATGCGAACCAGGCGGCGGTGCGCCATCTGGAACATTGGTCGCTTTGGCCCGTGATGGCAACGGTGCTGACCGGCCCGCGCAAGTCGGGACGCAGCCTGCTCGGCCGGATTTTCGCGAACAAGACCGGCGGCTGTTTCATCGACGACGCCGAGGAACAGGATGAGGAGCGCCTGTTCCACGCCTGGAACGCCGCCCAGGCCGATCACAAGCCGTTGCTGCTGGCGGCCGACCTGCCGCCCGCGCGGTGGCGGATCAAGCTGCCCGATCTGCGCTCGCGGTTGCTCGCTACCCCGGTCGTCGAGATCGAGAAGCCGGACGACATATTGGCGCTGCGGCTGATCGAGAAGCTGATCCAGGCGCGCGGCCTGATCGCCCGGCCCGAGGTGGTACGCTATGTCCAGGTCCGCATCGAGCGCAGCTATATCGCGATCGGGCGGATCGTCGACGCGCTGGACGAGGCCGCGCTGGCGCGGCGTCGGCCGATCACCCTGGCCGTCGCGCGCGAGGCCCTTGCGACGATGGGTGTCACGGAGGATACATATAGGCTGCTATAGTAGGCGGTCATGGAACATATCGAGCAGACGCAGCATGATGAGGAACTGGTCGGAGCGATCGAGCCCGCCGACCCGATCGGTCCGCGCGAACGCTATTTCAACCGTGAACTGAGCTGGCTTGCCTTCAACCAGCGGGTGCTGGAGGAGGCGTCGAACCCGGCGCATCCGCTGCTCGAACGGCTCCGCTTCCTGTCGATATCGGGCAGCAACCTCGATGAATTCTTCATGGTCCGCTTCGCGGGGCTCAAGGCGCAACAGATCGAGGGCGTCGAATCCATCTCGCCCGACGGGCTGACCCTGTATCAGCAGATCGAGGGCGCCAGCGCCCGCGCCGACCAGCTGATGACCGACCAGCAGCGCGTCTGGGATCGGCTGCGCGAGGACCTGGCCGCCGCCGGCCTCGTCGTGCTGGAGGAGGGCGAGATCGCGGGCAATGATGCCGAGTGGCTCGAAAGCTATTTCCGCGATCATATCTTCCCGGTGCTGACACCACAGGCGCTCGATCCCGCCCATCCCCTCCCGTTCATCCCGAACAAGGGCTTCAGCCTGCTGTTCGACCTTACCCGGCTGTCGGACAACGAGCAGATCTTCGAGCTGCTGATGGTGCCCGCGACCCTGCCGCGCTTCATACGCCTGCCGGGCGGGGGTGCCCGCTACGTCGCGATCGAGACGATGGTGCGCCGCTTCACCAGCGTGCTGTTCCCCGGTTATGAGGTGCGCGGCCATGGCGGCCTGCGCATCATCCGCGACAGCGATATCGAGGTGGAGGAAGAGGCCGAGGACCTCGTCCTCTACCTGAGCAGCGCGATCAAGCGGCGGCGGCGCGGCCGGGTGATCCGGATCGAACTGGAAGGCGGCATGTCCGCCTCGCTGGAGCGGCTGTGGAAGGACCAGATCGGCGGCGCGGATAACTTCGTCACCGAGTCGGGCAGCTTTCTCGGCATCGGCGACCTGGCCCAGCTGGTCGAGGAGGACCGGCCGGACCTCAAATTTCCAGCGTTCAGCCCGCGCTTTCCCGAGCGTGTGCGCGAGCATGGCGGCGACTGCTTCGCCGCGATCCGCGCCAAGGACATCGTCGTTCATCACCCCTATGAGACGTTCGACGTGGTGCTGGCCTTCCTGCGCCAGGCCGCGCAGGATCCCGACGTCGTCGCGATCAAGCAGACGCTCTATCGCGCCGGCAAGCAGTCGGCGGTGATCCGCGCGCTCGTCGACGCCGCCGAGGCCGGCAAGTCGGTGACCGCCGTGGTGGAGATCAAGGCGCGCTTCGACGAGGAGCAGAATCTGATGTGGGCCTCGCAGCTCGAACGCGCGGGCGTCCAGGTGGTCTATGGCTTCATCGACTGGAAGACCCACGCCAAGGTTTCGATGGTGGTACGCCGCGAGGGCGACGGGCACCGAACCTATCTGCATTTCGGCACGGGCAATTATCACCCCATCACCGCGCGCATCTATACCGATCTCAGCTTCTTTACCGCCGATCCCCGACTGGGGCGCGATGTGGCGCAGTTGTTCAACTACATCACCGGCTATGTCGAGCCGGTCGAGCTGGATCAGCTGACCATCTCGCCGCTCGGCCTGCGTGAGGAGCTCAGCCGGCTGATCGACGCCGAAATCGACCATGCCCGCGCCGGGCGCGACGCGGCGATCTGGGTGAAGATGAACTCGCTGGTCGATCCGGCGATCATCGAGAAGCTCTATCGCGCCAGCGCGGCCGGTGTGCAGATCGACATGATCATCCGGGGCATATGCTGCCTGCGTCCCGGCGTGCCGGGCTTGTCCGAGAATATCCGGGTGAAGTCGGTGGTCGGTCGCTTCCTGGAGCATAGCCGGATCATCTGCTTCGGTAACGGCGCGGCCCTGCCCAACCGCAAGGCCAGGGTGCTGATCAGCTCGGCCGATTGGATGCCGCGCAATTTCGACCGGCGCGTCGAATTCCTGCTGCCGATCGAGAACCCGACCGTTCACGCCCAGATCCTCGACCAGGTGATGGTCGCCAACCTTATCGACGACGAGCAGAGCTGGCGGCTGTTGCCGGACGGGCGCTACGAGCGGATAACGCCTGGAAAACGTCCGTTCAACCTGCACCGCTATTTCATGACCAACCCGTCATTGTCGGGTCGCGGCGCGGCGCTGCGTCAGTCGGGGCAGGTGCCGAAACTGTCGCTCAGGCGGGGTTAGCCTCGGCGCCGTCCGTCATGCTGAACCAGCTCGGTGTGACGGGGAGGGGGGCTGCGGCAGCCATCGCGCCGCGATACCTACCGTCAGCAATGCGAGCCCATATCCCGCGAGCACGTCGCTTGGCCAATGCACGCCGAGCGCGATGCGGCTCCAGCCGATGGCGGCTGCCATCGCCAGCGCGAAAGGCAGTGACCAGGGGCGAAGGCGCGGGAAGACGATTGCCAGTGCCAGCCATGTCAGCAGCGTTCCCGCCGCGTGCGAGCTGGGAAAGCTGTGGGAGCTGACTTCGGCGAGGCGGCCGACGAGGGGCGGACGGGGGCGGACAAGAATCTCCTTCATCGCCTCCACCGCCAGCCGGCCGCTGCCGATCGTTGCGAACAGCCATAGCGCCTCGGCGTGCCGGCGCTGCGCCAGCAGCCAGGCGACGATGACGAGCGCAAGCGGGCCCAGCACCGCGAAGCCCCCGAGGGCGGTCAAGCCCCGGATGGCCGCCACGCCTCGCGCCCGCGCATCGAGCCGCAACCGTTCGAACAGGGTCAGGTCTGTTGCGGGTCCGCCGTGCCAGAGCAGTAAACCGGCGAGCAGCAGGACGAGACCGGCGATGACGAGGGACGTCGAGAGGCGCATGCCGCTTCGTGCCACGGCCATGCCGGCCGGCGCAACAAGCGCGCATCTACCGCGTTTGATCCGCCGCAGAAATCCGCTACACCCGCAGCCCTATGTCATCCATTTCGATGTTCCGCCGCGCCAGGCATCCGGCGCCCGGCCATACCCGCATGGGCATCATCGATATCGGCTCCAATTCGATTCGCCTCGTCATCTATGACGGACCCGCGCGTGTGCCCGCGGCCCTGTTCAATGAAAAGGTGATGGCGGGCCTCGGCAAGGGCGTTTCGCGCGACGGCATGCTCGATCCGGAAGCGATGGAGCGCGCGCTCACCTCGCTGCGCCGTTTCCAGCGACTGGGCGAGCAGATGGGCGTGCCCAAGCCGCGCACCGTCGCCACCGCCGCGGTGCGCGAGGCGTCGAACGGGCAGATGTTCATCGATCGCGTGCTCGATCTCGGCCTGCCCGTCGAGATACTTTCGGGCGACGACGAGGCGCGGATGGCCGGCCTCGGCGTGATCGCCTCGATTCCCAACGCCAACGGCATCGTCGGCGACCTTGGCGGCGGCAGCCTGGAGCTGGCCCGCGTGGTCGATGGCGAGGTGCGCGAGACCAGTTCCTTCCCGCTGGGCGTGCTGCGCATCGACGCGGTCAAGGCCAAGGGGCCGCGCGCGCTGGCCAGATTCGTCGCCAGGACGCTGGAGAAGAATGGCTGGGCGGGGAAGGGGCAGGGCCTGCCCTTCTACATGGTCGGGGGCTCCTGGCGCTCGCTCGCCCGGCTCGACATGCATCTGAACGGCTATCCGCTGCCGATCATCCATCATTATTGGATGCCGCCGGAAAATGCCCAGCATCTCGTCCGGGTGCTCGCGCATCTCGACCGCAAGCGGCTGCGCGACGTCGTCGGGCTTTCGGGCGCGCGTATCCCGACCTTGGCGCATGCGGCCTCGCTGCTCAGCCATGTCGTCCGCAATCTGGGCTCCAGCGAGCTTATCGTCTCGGCCTATGGCCTGCGCGAAGGCGTGCTCTACGGTGAACTGAGCGAATATCAGCGCGCACAGGACCCGCTGATCGCCTCGACCCGCGAGGAAGGTGCTCGCCAGGGTCGCTTCCCCGAACATGGCGACCTGCTCGAACGTTGGCTGGCGCCGCTGTTCAGCCATGAGAGCCCGGCCGATGCGCGCATCCGCCACGCCACCTGCCTGCTGGCCGATGTGGGCTGGCGCGCCCATCCCGAGTTCCGCGCCGAGCGTGGCGTCGAGACGGCGCTCCACGGCAACTGGGTCGGCATCGATTCGCGCGGCCGGGGCATGATGGCGCATGCGCTGTGGACGAGCTTCGGCGGGCAGGGGATCATATCGGTAATCAGCGGAATTTGTTCACCGTCCGAAATCGTCACTGCGGAGCGCTGGGGCCTCGCGCTGCGGCTCGGCCAGCGCTTCTCGGGCGGTGTCGCCGATGCGCTGGTGGGCAGCCGCCTGGCGCTGGCGGGCGATGCGGTCGAACTGATCATCGAGCGCGACAATGCTGTGCTCTATGGCGAGACGGTCGAGCGGCGGCACAAGACCCTGGCGGCTTCGTTCGGGCTTCAGGCGCGGCTGGCGGTCGGCTGAAAAAAAGTCACCCCGGCCTCGGCCCGAGGTCCCGCTGCCTTCGGAGCGCCCGATGTAGAAAGTCGAAAAGAAGCGGGATCCCGGGTCAAGTCCGGGACGACGATCCGGTTCGGAAGTCCGCGCTCACTCGCCCTCTATCTCCGACATCACCATCTTGCCGTTGCGCACGCTGAAGGCCAGCCGGCCCTCGACCAGCGCCAGCGCATCCTTGCCGAACACATCATGGCGCCAGCCTTCCAGCAGGGGCAGCTTGCGCACGCCGGCGGCGAGCAGTTCGAGGTCCTCGGCGCGGGCGATCAGGCGCGGAGCGACATCGGCATCGCGCGCGCGGACCTTGAGCAGCAGCTTGAGCAGATCGGCGATCAGCGCGCCTTCCTTGCCAAGGCCCGGCTTGCGGTCCTCGCGCGGCGGCATCTCGCTGTCGGACATCGGCTCGGCGTCGCGGATCGCTGCCATCAGGCGGGCGCCGATATCGTTGCCCGACCAGCTGGGCGACAGGCCACGCACCTTCGACAGGTCGGATTGCTCGCGCGGCGGATGCGAGGCGATGTCGGCGATGGTCTCGTCCTTGGCGATGCGGCCGCGCGGCAGGTTCTTCGAGCGCGCCTCGCGTTCGCGCCACGCGGCGATCGCCTTCAGCCGGCCCAGCACTTCGGGCTTGCGGCTCGGCAGGCGGATGCGGGTCCAGGCCAGTTCGGGCAGGTTGGCATAGCTGGCGGGATCGCCGAGCCGCTCCATCTCATTGTCGAGCCAGCCGCCGCGCCCGGTCTTGCGCAGCCGCTCCAGCATGCGCGGGAAGATCGCGGCGAGATGGGTGACGTCGCCGATCGCATAGTCGATCTGGCGACGGTCGAGCGGGCGGCGTGCCCAGTCGGTGAAGCGCGCGCCCTTGTCGAGCTTGATGCCCAGCATCGTTTCGATCAGGTTCGAATAGCCGATCTGTTCGCCCAGCCCCATCGCCATCGCCGCGATCTGGGTATCGAACAGCGGGTAGGGGGTCTTGCCGGTCAGGTTGTGGACGATCTCCAGATCCTGGCCGCCGGCGTGGAAGACCTTCAGCACCTCCTCATTCTCGACGAGCAGGTCGAGCAGCGGGGTAAGGTCGATGTCCTTCGCCTTGGGATCGATCGCGGCGGCCTCCTCGGCATCGGCGATCTGGATCAGGCAGAGATCGGGCCAGTATGTGCTCTCGCGCATGAACTCGGTATCGACCGCGACGAACGGAGACCGCGAGAGGCGGGTGCACAGATTGGCAAGCGTGGCGCTGTCTGTGATCAGCGGATGAATATGCATGGTTTCGTCCATAGCCGGGTTACAACGCTTGACAAGCGCCGCGCGCCCGCGCGAAGCGCTCGCCACGCAAATTCACCTGAAAGTAGATCATTCATGCACGCCTATCGCACCCATAATTGCGGCCAGCTCCGCGCCGCGGACGTCGGATCGCAGGTCCGCCTGTCGGGCTGGGTCCATCGCAAGCGCGACCATGGCAATCTGCTGTTCGTCGATTTGCGCGATCATTTCGGGCTGACCCAGATCGTTACCGACATCGAGTCGGAAGCGTTCAAGCAGCTTGAGCGTCTGCGCGTGGAATCGGTCGTGACGATCACGGGCGATGTCGTCGCGCGGGCCGGCGAAGCGGTGAATCCCAACCTCAAGACCGGCGAGATCGAGGTCCGCGCGCGCGACGTCTCGGTCCAGTCCAACGCGCAGGAACTGCCGCTGCCGGTGGCGGGCGAGGCCGATTATCCCGAGGATATCCGCCTGCGTTACCGCTTCCTCGATCTGCGCCGCGATCGCATCCACAGCAACATCGTGCTGCGCTCCAACGTGATCAGTTCGATCCGCCGCCGCATGATCGATCAGGGTTTTACCGAGTACCAGACCCCGATCCTCACCGCCTCCTCGCCGGAGGGCGCGCGTGACTATCTGGTGCCGAGCCGCGTGCATCCCGGCAAATTCTACGCGCTGCCGCAGGCGCCGCAGATGTTCAAGCAGCTGCTGATGGTGGCGGGCTTCGACCGCTATTTCCAGATCGCGCCCTGTTTCCGCGACGAGGATGCCCGCGCCGATCGCTCGCCGGGCGAGTTCTACCAGCTGGATTTCGAGATGAGCTTCGTCACGCAGGACGACGTGTTCGCGGCGATCGAGCCGGTGCTGCACGGGGTGTTCGAGGAATTCGCCAACGGCAAGGCGGTCACGCCCGCGCCGTTCCCGCGCATCGCCTATAAGGACGCGATGCTGCGCTACGGTTCGGACAAGCCCGACCTGCGCAACCCGCTCGAAATCACCGACGTTACCGACCATTTCGTGGGCTCGGGCTTCGGCCTGTTCGCCCGTATCGTCGAGGGCGGCGGCGTGGTCCGCGCCATTCCCGCGCCGGGCGCAGGTGCCAGGAGCCGGAAATTCTTCGACGACATGAATGACTGGGCGCGCGCCCAGGGCCATGCCGGCCTCGGCTATATCAACATCAAGAGTGGCGAGGCCGGCGGCCCGATCGCCAAGAACCATGGCGAGGAGGCGACCGCGAAGCTGATCGCGGCGCTGGGCCTCGGCCCCGACGACGGCGTCTTCTTCGCTGCGGGCAAGGAACTGGCGACGGCCAAGCTGGCGGGCGCGGCGCGCACCCGCGTCGGCGAGGAACTGGGCCTGATCGAGCAGGGCGTGTTCAAGTTCTGCTGGGTCGTCGATTTCCCGATGTTCGAATATGACGAGGACGCCAAGAAGGTCGACTTCAGCCACAACCCCTTCTCGATGCCGCAGGGCGAGATGGAAGCGCTGGAGACGAAGGACCCGCTCGATATCCTTGCCTATCAGTACGATATCGTCTGCAACGGCGTGGAGCTGTCCTCGGGTGCGATCCGGAACCACAAGCTCGAGGTGATGTACAAGGCGTTCGAGATCGCCGGCTACACCCAGGAGCAGGTCGAGGAGAATTTCCCCGGCATGATCAATGCCTTCAAGTTCGGAGCGCCGCCGCATGGCGGATCGGCCCCCGGCATCGATCGCATCGTCATGCTGCTGGCCGACGAGCCCAACATCCGCGAGGTCGTCCTCTTCCCGATGAACCAGAAGGCGGAGGACCTGATGATGAACGCGCCTTCAGCGGTGTCGCTCAAGCAGCTTCGCGAGCTGAACATCAGGATCGTCGAACCTCAGAAGAGTTAGAACACTTCGTCGCCCCGGCGGAGGCCGGGGGCGACGAGTATGTCGCAGCCTGTGACCCGTCCCATAGCAGGACGGTCCCGAAACTATTTACCAACTCCCGCGCTTATAGGATGCTTGCCCAGGGTTTATGGGGAGCGTTCCGGCCGGGGAGTTGTGTGCGTGGCGATCGATCTCGACGATTACGAGAAAGGCGAGAAGTTCGACGGCGACTATGACGCCGCGCTGGTCGACGTGCAGACGCGCCTGTCGCGGCTGCATGTCGCGCATGTCGTCTGCCAGCAGCGCAGCATGATCCTGTTCGAGGGTTGGGACGCGGCGGGGAAGGGGGGCGCGATCCAGCGGCTCACGACCGGCTGGGACCCGCGCCATTTCCATGTCTGGCCCATCGCCGCGCCGACCGACGAGGAGCGCGAGCAGCATTTCCTCTGGCGTTTCTGGCAGAAAATCCCGCGCAAGGGCCGGATCGCGATCTTCGACCGCACCTGGTATGGCCGGGTCCTCGTCGAGCGGGTCGAAGCCTATGCCAGCGAGCGCGAATGGCGCCGCGCCTATGACGAGATCAACGAGTTCGAGGCGCAGCAGCAGACCGATGGGGTCAACATCGTCAAACTGTTCCTCCACGTTACGCAGAAGGAACAGGACGAACGACTGGCCGCGCGGCTGGAGCACCCGTGGAAACGTTGGAAGGTCACGCCCGAAGACTTCCGCAACCGCGCCCGGCGGGATGATTACCTTGCCGCGATCAAGGACATGTTCCGGGAGACCGACACGCGCTGGGCGCCGTGGAAGGTGATCGACGGCAACGACAAGAAGGCGGCGCGCATCGCCGCACTGACCCACATCGCCGATGCGCTCGAACGCTGCGTTCCGGTGGATGCGCCCGAACTTGACCCCGATTTCGAACGCTATGCCCGCGCCCAGCTCGGCCTGTCGAAGAAGCCGTAGGAACAGGCCCGGACTCCCCCTTGCGGATGTTACGCCTTTGTTGCAGCATCCGCGCCGCGGCCCAAGGCCGGCCGCTGCGGCCTTGTGTCGCGTGCCGTGGCTAGAGACATAACAGGTAGGGGATGATCGCATGAATAAACAGGAGCTTATCGGCACCGTCGCCGAAGCGACCGGCATGACCAAGAATGATGCTTCCAAGGCGGTGGAAGCGGTGTTCGATTCGATCACGGGACAGCTCAAGAAGGGTGACGAGGTGCGTCTCGTCGGCTTCGGCACTTTTTCGGTCAGCAAGCGCAAGGCGTCCACCGGCCGCAATCCGCGTACGGGCGAGCCGATGAAGATCAGCGCGTCGAGCCAGCCCAAGTTCAAGCCCGGCAAGGGCCTCAAGGACGCCGTCAACTAAACGGGGTACACGCCCGGTTCTGGCAGCCGGGTGACGGGGGGGCAAGGCCGCCGCGCCTTGAGGCGCGTGCGGCCTTCGCTTTTCGGTCATCCGCCCGCGCTTTGCGGGATGCCGATGCGTCCCGTCGTTTTCCGCCTTTACAGCTCGAAAGTCCCGCCCTATCCGCTCAGCCATCCCCGGGGTCCGCCCCGCCGGACAACGGCAGCGTGGGCGCATAGCTCAGCGGTAGAGCACACCCTTCACACGGGTGGGGTCGCAGGTTCAATCCCTGCTGCGCCCACCACGCTGCCGGTTCCTCCTCATCCCTGCTTCGTCGCCGCCCTGGACTCGGGCCTGTCATCCGGTGCGTTTGAGTGCCGGAGGATATGCTCAGATCGCGTGACCCTGTCCCCGCAGCTCCATCACCAGGGCGTCGCGATCGATGCGGCTTTCGGGATGCAGCGCGGCGATCGCCATCGGCAGCCGCCAGGCATCGATCGCTTCCTCGCTCATGCCGGTCGCCTCGCAATAGCGGCGGAGATAGAGGTTGGCGGCGGCATTCCTGAAGCGGCGTAGCCAGGGAAAGCGGCGCATCATACCACCCAGGCCGCCGAAGCGGAGCAGCAGCTCGGTGCGGGCGACATCGCCTGCCGGATCGCCGCGGCTTCCGTTGGACCAGTCGATCGCGGCGATCCCCTCATCGGTGAGGATCGCATTCTGGGGGTGGAAGTCGCCATGGCAGAGCCGGTCGCCTTCGGGGATCGCGTAGAGCCGGTCGAGTGCCAGCCGGCGCATATCCTCGCCGACCTCGGCGTGAAGGATGCGGACGTGGACGATGATGTGCTGGGCATGGTCCAGCCCGGCACCACTGCAACGGTGCATCCGTGCATGATAGGCGGCGAAGCGACCGAGCAGGGACCGCGAGCGAAAGGGGCGCAGCAGCAGATCGCGAAGCAGCGGCGTGCCCGCCAGTTCCTCGAAGATGATGCCCAGCCGGCCTTTATGCTCCCGCTTGCCGAGCGCGCGGGCGACGCGCAGGCCTTGCCGCTGGGCGTGGCGCACGCCGTCATGCTCGCGCTCGATGACGCCCGGATCGAGCCCTTCCCGGTACAGTTTGAGCACGCGCCCGCCGGCCAGCCGGAACACTTCGGCGCTGCAGCCGCTGCCGATCAGGGCGAGATAGTGCGGTACGCTCATCGATTTGTGTCTCTAAACAGCAACATAACGCAAGTCCTTACGCAGCTGCAACATAAACGGGACAGGGCGTTGACAGGTTGCGGTGTGCCGGTCCATCGGCACAACTCTCGACAAGCCGCTATGGACGCACGATGAACGGACCCGCCGCGCTGACCCTGTCCCTGCTGATGCTGGCAGGCCTGCTGCTGGGCGGTGGCGGGGTATGGATGATGGTATCCAGGCGCGACTATAAGCGCGGCTGGCTGATGATCATCGCCGGCACGGTCATGTTTGCCAATGTCGCGATCTGGACGATGTAGGGCCTGACCCCCTCCCCTTGGACGGGGAGAGGGCCGGGAATATCAGCGGTCGCCCGAGAGGCGCATGTCCAGATAATCGTCCACCGACTTCATCAGCTCCGGCATCTCGTCCGCGAAGAAATGGTTCGCGCCGGGAATGGTATCGTGGTGGATGGTGATGTGGCGCTGGGTGCGCAGTTTGTCGACCAGCTTCTGGACGGCGCCCGGGGTAACGACCTCGTCGCTGTCACCCTGGATGATGATGCCTGACGAAGGGCAGGGCGCCAGGAACGTGAAGTCGTACATGTTGGCGGGCGGGGCGATCGAGATGAAGCCCTTGATCTCGGGCCGCCGCATCAGCAGCTGCATGCCGATCCAGGCGCCGAAGCTGAAGCCGGCGATCCAGGTGGTCTGCGCCTCCGGGTGGATCGACTGCACCCAGTCGAGCGCCGAGGCGGCGTCGCTCAGCTCGCCGATACCGTTGTCGAAGGTGCCCTGGCTTTTGCCGACGCCGCGGAAGTTGAAGCGAAGAGTCGCGAAACCGCGGCGCACGAAGGTCTGGTAGAGCGACTGGACGATGCGGTTGTTCATCGTGCCGCCGCCCTGCGGGTGCGGGTGGAGGATCATCGCGACGGGCGCGCGCGGGCGCGGGCCCGGATTGAAGCGACCTTCGAGGCGGCCTTCGGGGCCGGGGAAAATGACTTCGGGCATCGATATCCTTCGGGACATGGTAAGCCGGGCGCACCGGATGGCGCGCCGCCGATCGAAGGCCTATATAGAAAGCCGCGCCGCCCGCGCAATCAAATGGAGCATGACCGCGCTTGGCTATCCCCCGACTCTATCTCGATCATGCCGCGACCACCCCGCTTCTCCCCGCCGCCCGAGCCGCCATGGCGGAGGGGCTGGAGCGTTGGGCCAATCCCTCCTCGCCCCATGCCGAGGGCCGCGCCGCCCGCGCCGCGCTGGAGGATGCGCGTGCGCGGATAGCGAGGGCGCTGGGCGCAACGGGCACGATCCTCTTCACCAGCGGTGCCACCGAGGCGCTCGAGATCGCGCTGCGGCGGGGCAGGGGCGAGCGGTCGCTGGTTTCGGCGGTCGAGCATGACGCGGTTCGCCGCGCCGCGCCCGCTGCCGGGCGCCTGCCGGTGTCGGCGGACGGCATCGTTCAGCCGGGCCCGCTGAAGGCGGGAACGCTGGTCGCGATCCAGGCTGTGAACAACGAGACCGGCGTGATCCAGCCGCTGGGCGAACTCGGCGTCGTGGTTCGCGAAGCTGGTGGACTGCTGTTGGCCGATTGCGCCCAGAGCGCCGGCAAGATGCCGCTGCCGGACGCGGATTTCATCGGTATTTCCGCACACAAGCTGGGCGGCCCACCCGGCATCGGCGCGCTGATCGTCCGGGATCTTACCACGCTCGAACCGAGTGGCGGGCAGGAGCAGGGCTATCGCGGCGGCACCGAGAATCTGCCGGCCGTCCTCGGCTTTGCCGTCGCGGCAGAGGCCGATGCCGCGTGGCTCGACCGTGCGCGCATCCTGCGCGCCCGGCTCGATGCCGCGATCCGCGAGAATGGCGGCGCGATCGTCGCCGACGGCGCCGAGCGGCTACCGACCATCGCCAGCTACCGGATGCCCGGCGTCGCCGCTACCGGCCAGTTGATCCGCTTCGATCTGGCCGGCATCGCCGTGTCGGCGGGAAGCGCCTGTTCGTCGGGAAGCCTCAAGCCCAGCCATGTGCTGGCGGCGATGGGCTGGAGCGAGGGCGACGCGCGCGAGGTGATCAGGGTCAGCTTCGGTCGTGACACCAATGAAGCTGATATCGACCGTTTCATCAGCGAGTGGCGTGCGATCGCTGAGTCCGCCAGGGCCCGTGCGGCGTGATCTATCTCGACTATCAGGCGACCACGCCGCTCGCGCCCGAGGCACGCGAAGCCATGCTGCCCTGGCTGGGCGACAAGTTCGGCAATCCGCATTCGCCGCACCGCATGGGTCGCGAGGCGGCGGCGGCGGTCGAGGTGGCGCGCGGCCAGGTGATGTCCGCTTTGCTCCCTCCTTTGGTTTCCGATCAGCCTCATGTCGAAGTAATGGAAGAACTAGAGGCGTCATATCCCGGGCACCTGGATCATCTTGAAGATCGGGAAACATCGCCTTGGATAACGGGCCGCTCCCCGTGGGATGCCACCGTGGATTCCGGGCGACTCTTTTTCACGAGCGGCGCAACCGAGGCTCTGAATTGGGCGATAAAGGGCACGTTTGAAAGGGCCGAGCCCCATCGGCGCAGGATCGTTACCGTAGCAACCGAGCATGCAGCGGTTCTGGATACGATCTCGTCGCTTGCAAGATATGGTGCAGAGATCGTCGTGCTACCGGTCGACAAGGCGGGGTGTATCGATCCTCACCATGCCCAAGAGGCAATCGACGAACGAACAGCCTTAGTCGCGATGATGTATGTGAATAATGAAATCGGCACCCTGCAACATATCGGTTTGCTTCGTATAAGTGAGCGCGCGCGGGCCGTAGGAGCGCCTGTGATATGCGATGCTGTTCAGGCGTTTGGAAAGATGGACGTTCCGGTCAGTTTCTGTGACCTGATAGCGATTTCCGCGCACAAGATGCATGGTCCAAAAGGTGTTGGGGCCTTGTGGGTTCGTTACGGACATGAACCGAACGCGATCTTGCATGGTGGCGGCCAAGAGGGGGGATTGCGCTCGGGTACACTAAGCCCAGCACTTTGCGCGGGTTTCGGAGCGGCGGCCGCACTCGCGAGGCATCATGACAGCGGGCAGAGAATTTTTGAGCTTTTCCAAGAAGTTCGGGACCGTTTTCGTGACGATGGTTGGCGCATCAATGGTGCGCGTGGGGCGCGCTGGTATGGGAATCTGAGCTTCCGGAAGAGCGGCATCAATGCGGCCCGCCTGATTTCCGATGTGCGCGGAGTGGCCTTCTCAGCAGGCTCGGCCTGTGCCAGCGGATCGGGCCGGCCAAGCCATGTTCTGAAAGCCATAGGGCTTACCGATGATGAAGCTCGATCGACCATTCGGCTTGGTTTTGGGCGCTATACGACCGGAGACGAACTTCACAGAGCCGTGACGATGATCCTCGACGCAGCCGCCAGACAGCGTATGTGGGCGGCATGACCAGGGTCGTCTTCCTTTCCGCCGACGGCGAGCATCGCAGCGAGACCGAGGCCGCGCCGGGCCAGCGGTTGCTGGAGGTGGCGCAGGCCGACGGTCAGCCACTGGAAGGCACCTGCGAGGGGCAGATGGCCTGCTCGACCTGCCACGTCATCGTCGACGCCGCCGATTTCGCCAAGCTGGCCCCCGCCTCCGAGATGGAAGAGGACCTGCTCGACCTCGCCAGTCATGTGACGCGCTATTCCCGGCTTGCCTGCCAGATACATCTGGCCGACACGCTCGACAGCCTGACGGTGCGGATGCCGGCGGGCGCGCGGAACATGCAGGGGCGGTGATCCATAGCGTCGCCCCCGGCGGAGGCCGGCGCTGCCACGGGGTTCGGGCGCCACCTCGTCCCATAAACTCTGACGGCCCCGGCCTACGCCGGGGCGACGGATATCGCCACGGCTTGCATCCCCGCCGCGCTTCCCCCATATGCGCCGCGGGAGTCGGGCGGACGGTGCCGTCGCCAACCCGGTCAGGTCCGGAAGGAAGCAGCCGCAACGATTTCGTATCGGGTCGTTCGGCTCCCACCTCTTAAATTGAAAAGGACAAGCGCGGCCTCTCTGGCTAAGCTCCCGTCATGTCCGAATCCCCGACTCCCTATCGCGTCCTCGCGCGCAAATATCGGCCGCAGAATTTCAGCGAACTGATCGGCCAGGACGCGATGGTGACGACGCTCGCCAATGCGATCCGGCGCGGCCGGCTGGCGCACGCCTTCTTGCTCACCGGGGTGCGCGGCGTAGGCAAGACATCGACCGCGCGGCTGATCGCCAAGGCGCTGAACTGCATCGGTGCGGACGGGCAGGGCGGGCCGACCATCGACCCTTGCGGCGTCTGCGAGCCCTGCGTCGCGATCGCCGAGGGGCGGCATATCGACGTGGTCGAGATGGACGCCGCCAGCCATACCGGCATCGACGATGTCCGCGAGATCATCGAGGCGGTGCGCTATGCCTCGGTCTCGGCGCGCTACAAGATCTACATCATCGACGAGGTCCACATGCTGTCGAAGCCGGCCTTCAACGGCCTGCTCAAGACGCTGGAGGAACCGCCGGCCCATGTGAAATTCCTGTTCGCCACGACCGAGGTGAACAAGGTTCCGATCACCGTGCTGTCGCGCTGCCAGCGTTTCGATCTGCGGCGCATCCCGGCCGACAAGCTTGCCGCCCATTTCCAGCACGTCGTCGATGCCGAGCAGGTCGAGGCCGAGCCCGAGGCGCTGGCGCTGGTCGCGCGCGCGGCCGAAGGGTCGGCGCGCGACGGCTTGTCGATCCTCGACCAGGCGATCGCCCATGGGTCGGGCAAGGTCGAGGCGGCGCAGGTGCGGGACATGCTGGGCCTCAGTGACCGTGGCGCGATCCGGCGACTGTTCGGTGAACTGCTGAAGGGCGATGCGCAGGCGGTGCTGGCGGCGGTGCGCGGCCAATATGATCTGGGTGTCGAGCCGGCGGCGATGCTGCACGGGCTGCTGGAAACCTGTCACGGCGTAACCCGCGCCAAGGTGGCGGGGACCGAGGACCCCGCGCTCTCGGTCGAGGAGCGGGAGGCCTATGCCGAATGGGCGGGCCGGCTCGGCTTCGCGCCGCTGCACCGGCTGTGGCAATTGCTGCTCAAGGGCCATGGCGAGGTCCAGTCGGCGGCGATGCCGATCGAGGCGGCTGAGATGGCCTTGCTGCGTGTGGTCCATGCCAGCCAGCTCCCCGATCCCGGCGAACTGGTGCGCAAGCTCGCCTCGGGCGAACTGAGCCCGTCCCCGGCTCCCATATCTGCTTCCGCGCCCACGTCGGGGCCCGCGCCGACACCGGCGATGGCAGCGCCCCTGCCGTCTGCGCCCGCCGCCCCCGCGCCCGCCGTCGAGGCGCAGGCCCTGCCGAACAGTGCGAAGGGCCTCCACGCGCTGCTGCTGCGAGACAATGCGCTGCTCGCCCAGCTCTTCCATGATTATGCGGCGATCGTGCGGCTGGAGGGCGACGCGCTGACGATCACCCGTCATCCGCGTCTGCCGGCCAGCTTCGCCGCCGATCTCGGCGCGGTGCTGCTCAAGCGGACCGGAGTGCGCTGGACCATCGAGCTCACCGCCGAGACCGGCGCGCCTTCGCTGTTCGAGCGCGCCAATGCCGAAAAGGACGCGGCGCGTGCCGCCGTTCTCGAATCCCCGCTGGTCCAGGCCGCGCTTCAGGCCTTTCCCGAAGCCGAGCTGATCGACTACAGCGCCCCCGAACCACGGAGTCTCGCATCATGAAAAGCCTAGAGGAAATGATCGCTGCCGCGCAGAACGCCGCGCAGACGATCCAGACCCAGATGGAACAGGCCCAGACCGTCCTCGACACGATCGAGGTGGAGGGCGCCTCGGGCGGCGGCCTCGTCAAGATCCGCGCCACGGCCAAGGGACGCATCCTCGGCGTGTCGATCGACGATTCGCTGATGGTCGCGTCCGAGAAGCAGATGCTCGAGGACCTGATCGCCGCCGCGATCAACGATTGCCGCACCAAGGCCGACGCCAAGTCTAACGAGGAGATGGCGAAGCTGACCCAGGGGCTGCCGCTCCCGGCCGGCTTCAAGATGCCGTTCAGCTGACGTCGACGGTTCCAGCCGCAGCGTCATCCTGAACTTGATTCAGGATCAACCAAGCCGCATATCCAAGCCATGAGGTTTCAGCGCCGCGGCTGAACCTGTTGGTTCGCCCCCGTCGATCGGTGGATGCTGAAACAAGTTCAGCAGACGAGATGGGGCGATGATGTTCGCCAGCTATTTCAAGCAGCTGTCCTGCCCATAGCGCTGCACCTGGCCGATTCGCCGGGCGATACGGTCGCCATAGCGGCGGGTGAAGCCGGAGGGCGAGATCGCCTCGCGCTTCTTGGGCAGGGGCAGCACCGCGGCGATCCGTGCCGCTTCGGCCCGCGTCAGGCGTGCGGCGTCGTGGCGGAAATAGCGCATCGCTCCGGCATTGGCGCCATAGGTGCCGATCCCCGTCTCCGCGATGTTGAGATAGACTTCCATGATCCGCTGCTTGGGCCAGAGCAATTCGATCAGGACGGTGAACCAGGCCTCCAGACCTTTGCGCAAATAGCCGCCATTCTGCCACAGGAAGGCGTTCTTGGCTGTCTGCTGGCTGATCGTCGAGCCGCCGCGGATGCGCCGGTCGCCCTGGAAATTGCTCTCCATCGCCTTCTGGATCGCCTTGAAGTCGAAGCCGTGATGGGTGCAGAAATTGCCGTCCTCGGCGGCGATCGCGGCGCGCGCCATGTTCGGGGACATCTCGTCCAGCGGCATCCAGTCCTTGGTGATGCCGCGCCCGTCGATCGCATTGGCGAGCATCGTAGCCGTCACTGGCGGCGGCACGAAGCGATACAGCCCCACCCAGAGGATCGAGCCGATCAGGAAAACGAGGAGCGCGCGGATCGTCCAGCGGAGGGCGCGGCGGGCAAGGGTCTGTTGAGCCATCGATGGCCGAATATCAGCGCTCGGCGCGGACGATAAGCCCGCTTTTGGTGCGGATCAGCTCCAGCTTGGCCTTGTCCAGGCCGGTGATGCCGATCTGGCCGAGCAGCTTCTCCTTCCTGATCCGTTTGGTGGCCGGCACCTGCTCGATCCAGATCAGCACCGGGCAGCGGCCGGGCGCCACCGCGAGCGGCTTGTCGGGATGGAGGATGATGGGGTCGAAGCCGTGCGCGGCGCCGAGCCGCCGGTAGCCCAGGGTGAAGACCGGCTCCTCCCGCCGTGCGGCCCGCGATCCGCTGCCGTCGTCGAGCCGCCAGCCCGACGCCGCGTAGATCGGCGCACCCGGGCAATCCTGGGCCATGCGCGATAGTTGCTTGGCCCCGGTCTGCCAGGCGCCGCCCAGGCTGTTGCCGGTAACGGCCACGATCGTCGCCACGGCGGCGACGACCGACAATGCGGTCATCCACATCTTGCGATCGGCGATCAGATTTCCCGCGATCGCTATCAGCGCCGCGACCATCACCGCGATATCGGCGGTGTTGCTCGACGTGACCAGCCGCCGCTGAGCATCGATCTGCGTGACGGCCAGCAGCGATGCCGCCAGCGCGATGGCGAGGAGCGCCGCGAAGCCGATATCGCCCTTGTTCCAGCGCTGCCGGCCCAGCCAGGCGCCCGCGACCGCGATGGGATTATGCAGGATCGTCCCGAACAGCAGCGCGAAGACGATCGTGAAGGTCGATCCGCTCCCCATCTCTATCCAGTTCTGGAAGAGATCGAAGCTGCTCACCCAGGCACTGTTCTGCCAGGAGATCATGTAGACCACCGTGGCGACGGCAGCGACCGTGACGATCAGCAGCGACCGCGTCCAGCGCCTCAACCCCCGCGCGATCGCGGCGAGCATCGTCACCATCGCGATGACGCCGCCGAACAGCGCGCCGCCATAATCGAGCGTGATCGCAAGGAAGGTGGCCGGCATCGCGATCAGGGCAAGCCGGCCATCGTCGCGGCCGCGATAGTCCTGCTGGACCAGCATGACGTGGCGGGCGAGCATGACCTGCACCGAGAAGGCGCAGAGCTGCCAGAAATCGCCGCGATAGACGCCGAAGGCCTGCGCGGTCGCGGGGGTGGAGAGCATCAGCAGCAGGAAAATGGCATGGAACGGGCCATGTTCGGGCAGGCGCTTGCTGAAGCGGCGCGTCGCATAGACCAGCAGGATCAGGGCGGGGAGGTTCGATACCAGCCGGGCAATGGGGATGGAGGTGAGGCCGATGCGCGACAGCAGCGACGCCCACGCGTCGAACAGCGGGGGTCTGATGTCCTGGATCCAGTGGGTGTTGGCCAGCCTTTCGATCGGGATGGCGGGATTGGACAGCCACAGCGTCCAGTAATCGTCGAGCGAGGGCCCTTCGAGCAGGGCGGCCGCGGCCAGCGCCGTTGAGACGATAGCCAGCGCCACCGCTGCGGCTATGCCGAGCGAACCTGGCCTTGCCTCTGTTTCGTCCCCCATCATCGGCAGCGACCCTATCAGCGCTGGAGCGTGCTGTCAGTGGGCCACGTCACAGAGGGCTATGTGCGCGGCCAGAATGCCGCCTTGCGCCCAGTTGATCGATTTGCGCGCCTGGCCTGCGGCGGCTCCGGCGGCAGGGGAAAAAGAAAGGGCGCCCGCAGGCGCCCTTGGAAAGTCCGGTTTCGTCGCGTTCACATCGCCGGCAGCAGCCGCTTCTCGCCGGCGATGCGCATCATCGCCTTCTGCAGCTTGTCGAAGGCGCGAACCTCGATCTGGCGGACGCGTTCGCGGCTGACACCATAGACCTGGCTCAGTTCCTCGAGCGTCTTGGGCTCGTCGACCAGCCGCCGTTCGACCAGGATATGCTTCTCGCGGTCGTTGAGCGCGGCGAGCGCCTCGTTGAGCATGTTGTGACGGACCGACTTTTCCTCCGCATCCGCCAGGCGCTCATCCTGCAGCGGGCCGTTGTCGACCAGCATGTCCTGCCACTGGCCCTCGCCGTCCTCATGCATCGACACATTGAGCGAGGCGTCGCCGCCCATGCTCATGCGACGGTTCATGTTGGTCACTTCCTCCTCGGACACGCCGAGGTCGGTTGCGATCTTCTTCAGGTCCTCGGGCTTGAGGTCGCCATCCTCGAACGCTTCGAGCTGCGACTTCATCCGGCGCAGGTTGAAGAACAGCTTCTTCTGCGCGGCGGTCGTGCCCATCTTCACCAAGCTCCACGACCGCAGGATATATTCCTGGATCGAAGCCTTGATCCACCACATCGCATAGGTGGCGAGGCGGAAGCCGCGATCGGGCTCGAACTTCTTCACGCCCTGCATCAGGCCGATATTTCCTTCCGAGATCAGCTCGCTCGCTGGCAGACCATAACCGCGATAGCCCATCGCGATCTTGGCGACGAGGCGCAGGTGCGAGGTGACGAGCCGGGTGGCCGCCTCGGGATCGCCATGCTCCTGGAAGCGCTTAGCGAGCATATATTCCTCTTCCGGCTTCAGAAGAGGAAATTTCCGGATCTCGGCCAGATAGCGGTTGAGGCTTTGCTCCCCGCTCAGTGCGGGAATCGTGGCTGGCACGTTCTTTCCGCTTGCCATGATCAATCTTACTCCCATCGCGGCGCAGGAAGGCGCACCGCATACCCTTTACTTCCGGCTCGGGGAGAATCGCCCCGTACCGATTGGTAACATATATAGCAGCTAATTTTTCAGTTCGCTGAACAAATCCTGCATATCCTGTGGAATTTCGCTATCGAAACATAAAGCCGCGCTTGTCACCGGATGGATGAACCCCAATCGAGCGGCGTGAAGCGCCTGGCGCTTGAAATTCAAACGGTTGAGCATATCGCGATGTTCCGGCCGGGGCCGGCCATAGACCGGGTCGCCGAGCAGCGGATGGCCCAGCGACGCCATATGCACACGCACCTGATGGGTTCGCCCGGTTTCCAGCCGGCATTCGACCAGCGCTGCATTCCGGAAGCGCTGGAGAACGCTGTAATGGGTCACCGCGCGCTTGCCGCGCCCGTCCTTCACGATGGCGATCTTCTTGCGATCGCTGGCCGAACGGGCGAGCGGCGCGTCGACCGTGCCCTCGGCAAGCCGTGGGGAGCCCGCGACGAATGCCCGGTAGCGACGGTCGATGCTGTGCTTGGCGAACTGCGCGGCGAGGCCGACATGCGCGGGATCGGTCTTGGCGGCGACCATCAGCCCCGACGTGTCCTTGTCGATGCGATGGACGATGCCGGGGCGCTCGACCCCGCCGATCCCCGACAGGCTGCCCCGGCAATGATGGAGCAGGGCGTTGACCAGCGTTCCGTCAAGATTGCCGGCGGCGGGGTGGACGACCAGCCCGGCGGGCTTGTCGATCACGATCAGGTGCTCGTCTTCGAACACGACGTTCAGCGGGATGTCCTGGGCCTCGTTATGAGCCGGGGCAGGATCAGGCACGACCACCGCGAAATGGGCGCCCGGCGCCACCTTCATCGCCGGATCGCGGGCCAGCGCGCCTTCGGCATTGCTCACCTGGCCGGAGGAGATCAGCGACTTCAGCCGCTCGCGCGAGAGGGTGGGAAGCGCGGCGGCGAGGGCGCGATCGAGGCGCCATCCTTCGGCTTCCAGTGGCACGACGGCGTGCAAGGTCGATTTCCCCCCGGTCATCTTGTACCGATGTGGAGATGGTGCTGACGATATCAAGAGCGGCGATCGACGAAATATTGCGGGCGGCCGCCGCGAGCCCGGACGCGGAAATCTGCGGCTTGTTGCTGGGCGGGCCGGGCGAAGTCACCGAGGTGAGGCCCTGCGCCAATGTTGCCGCCGATCCGGCGGACAGTTTCGAGATCGACCCCATGGCGCTGATCGCCGCGCACAAGGCCGCGCGGAACGGTGGGCCGTCGCTTGTCGGCCATTATCATTCCCACCCGCGCGGGCCGGCCTCGCCCTCGGCGCGCGATGCCGCGATGGCCGAGCCCGGGAGCTACTGGATCATCATAGGCGACGGCGAGGCGCGGTGCTGGCGCGCGCGGGCCGACGGCCGTTTCGATCCCGTCAACCTCTCGGACCACCGCAATCCTTGATTGCGCTGGCGCGCGGCGCTTGCCAAAAGACGCGACCCACCTCGCCTTGAAGGAATTCCCATGGTCAATCGCTCGGCCGAGTTTGCGAGCCTGCTCTGTTCGCGGCTGTGCCATGATCTGCTCTCGCCGGTCGGCGCGCTCGGCAATGGGCTGGAACTGCTCGCGGACGAGACTGATCCCGAGATGCGCGAGCGCTGCATGGAATTGCTGGCGGACAGCGCGCGGGCGACCGCCAATCGGCTCAAATTCTTCCGTCTCGCGTTCGGGTCTGCGGGCGGATTCGCCGAAATGGTCGATACGCGAGAGGCGAAGGCCGCGATCGAAGGCTTGCATGGCGACGGCAAGATCCGGCTCGGCTGGATGGTCGAGGCCCCGGCGCTGCCCAAGGCCGCGATCAAGGTATTGCTGAACCTCGCGCTGATCGCGGGCGACGCGCTGGTGCGCGGCGGCCAGCTTGATATCGGCGCCGAAGGGGGCGAGGTCGTGATCCGTGCCGAGGGGCCGCGGCTGATCCTCGATCCCGAAATCCGGAACGCGCTGCTGGGCGAGGTTGACCCCGATTTCCTCAGCCCGCGCACCTCGGCTGCATGGCTTGTGCATATGCTGGTCAGCGAGGCGGGCGGCTCGGTGCAGGCGTCGCAGCCCGAGGATGGCGTGCTGATGATCGGGGCGACGCTGCCGTCATAAATCCTGCCGGCACGGGGCGATCCCATCCCAATTTCGTCATCGGGTTCGGGTCGAATTCCACGTCACCGTAAACCCGGCCTTAACCATGTTGCGTCATGACCCTTTCCGAATATTCGGTTCGGGAAGGTGCCATGGACGATCTGCTCGGCGATTTCGTCGCGGAAACCCGCGAGACGCTGGAAGCCCTGTCTGGAGAGATCGTCGCCTGGGAGCTTGCGCCCGACGACCGGTCACGCCTCGATGCGATCTTCCGCTTCGTCCATACGGTGAAGGGAAGCTGCGGCTTTCTCGATCTGCCGCGACTGGAGAAGCTCAGCCACGCGGCCGAGGATGTCCTCGCCGATTGCCGTGGTGACCGCCGCCGCCCCGATGCCGCGCTGGTCAGCGCCGTGCTGGGCGTGATCGACCGGATCGCCGAACTGACCGACGCGATCGAGAGCGGCGCCTTCATCTCCGAAGCCGACGATGTCGCCCTGATCGCGGCGCTTCAGCCCCAGGCCGATGCGCCGGCCGCAGCGCCTGAGCCCGAAGCCGCGCCCGAACCCGCACCCGCCCCGGTCGCGTCCGAGGCGGACATCCTTGCCGAGGCCCTGGCCGCGATTGCGGAGGTGGGGGAAATATCGATCGAGGAGATCGACGAAGCCGAACCCGCGATCGAACCCGAAACGGCTGTCGCAGCACCCGTCGCCGCGCCCGCCGCCAAGGCACCCGCGACGCCCTCGACCGGCGCCCAGACGCCGCGCGCTGTCGCCCGCACCATCCGCCTGCCCGTCGACCTGCTCGACCGGATGATGGCGGGCGTGTCGGATATGGTGCTGGCGCGCAACGAGCTTGCCCGCCGCCTGCGCGAGGGCGGTGCCGATTCGGCGACCGACGTTTCGTTCGAGCGGCTGTCGCAGTGCATCGCCGAGATGCGGGACGCGATCACCCGCACCCGCATGGCGCGGGTCGAGAATCTGTTCACCGCGTTGCCGCGCATGGTCCGGGACATCTCGGCCGAACTCGGCAAGCAGGTGATGCTGGAGGTCGACGGCGGCGACGTCGAGCTCGATCGCGAGATGATCGAAATGATCCGCGATCCGCTGACCCATATCGTCCGCAACGCTATCGACCATGGTATCGAGACGCCGGAGGCGCGCGCCGCCGCCGGCAAGCCCGTCGCCGGCCGTCTCCATGTCAGCGCCCGCCAGGTCGGCAACCAGATCCTGATCGAGGTGATCGACGACGGCCGCGGCATCGATGCGGACCGGCTTGTCGCCAAGGCGATCAGCGCCGGTATCCTCAGCCAGGAGCGCGCCGCCACCCTCAACTGGGATCGCAAGCTGGAGCTGATCTTCGAGCCCGGCCTGTCGACCGCACAGGCGGTCACCGCCATTTCGGGACGCGGCGTCGGCATGGACGTGGTCCGCGCCAACGTCGAACGGATCGGCGGTCTCGTCGATATCGAGAGCCGACCGGGGCAGGGGCTTCGCCTCACCCTGCGCGTACCGCTTACCCTCACCATCATCCCCGCGCTCACCATCAGCAGCGGCGGCCAGCATTTCGCCATCCCCCGCTCGGCGATCGACGAGATCGTGCGGATCGGCGGCGAGGCGGTGCGGATGGGCGAACTGGGCGGCGCGAGGATCGTGTTCATCCGTGGCAGCCGGCTTCCGGTGGTATCGCTCAACAATGTGATCGGCCTTGTCGATCAGGGCGAGCAGACCAATCTCGTCGTGCTCAAGCTGTCCGGCGGCGCCCGCTATGCGCTCGCGGTCGATGCGGTGCACGACCATGAGGAACTGGTGGTCAAGCCCGCTGCGCCCGTGGTGATGGCCTGCGGAATCTACGGCGGCACGACCTTACCCGACAACAGCCGTCCGATGCTGCTGCTCGACGTCGCCGGCGTCGCCGAGAAGGCCGGCGTGCGCCGCGAGGAGAAGGCCGAGGCGGCTGCCGAGGACCAGGAGGAGGAGCGGCAGGAAAGCGGCGCGGTGCCGGTGCTGCTGTTCCGCGATCTCGACGGGATCGAGCGCGGCATTCCCCTCGCGCTCGTGGAGCGGATCGAGGATTGCTACGCCGGATCGATCAGCAACAGCGCCGGCCGGGCCCGGCTCAACATCGAGGGGCGGCTGGTGCCGCTGGTCTCCTGTGGCGCGCCGATCATCGAGGCCAAGGTCCGTGTGCTGCGCATGCGCGACGGGCTCGAGGAGCTGGCCTATGCGATCGACAGCGTCATCGACATCGTTCCGGTCTCGATCCAGCTTCAACGCAGCATGATTCCGGGCCCCGTGGCCGGAGTGATGCTTGTGGAGGAACGCCCGGTCGAATTCCTCGACGCCTTCTGGCTGTTCGCTCAGGGCCTCGGTGCCGAGGCCAAGGCCGAGCAGCGCCCGGTCTGCCTGCTGTCGGATGAGGACCCCTGGACCCGCCAGGTGCTGGCGCCGCTGGTGGAGAGCGCCGGCTATGCCGTCATCTATTCCGAAGAGGAGGGAGCGGCTGCCGCCGATCTGGTGATCATGGCCGACAGCTCCGACCATCCGGCGGAGGTCGGCGCGGGGGCGGTGCTGCGGCTGCGGCAGGGCATGGAGGAGCGCGGCGGTTCGCCGGGCAGTCTGTGGCGTTATGACCGTATCGGCCTGGCGGAGGAACTGCGTCGCCACTGGAACAAGCGGAGCGCCTGAGCATGCACGATCTCTATCTTATCGTCGAAATCGCCGGCCAGCGCGCCGCGTTGCCGGCCGCCTTCGTCGAATCGGTCGTCGAGGTCGACGAGATCGCGCCGGTGCCGTGCGCGCCCGCCCATGTCTTCGGCCTGTTCGCGCTGCGCAGCCGGGTGCTCACCGTGATCGATACGATGGCGGCGCTGGGCGGCGACCGCAGCGAGCCCGGCGAGAAGCAGGCCGTGATCGTCCATGTCGATGGCCATCTTTACGGACTGCTCGTCGATGATGTCGACGACGTGATCGCGATGGACGGGGTGCCGAGCCAGCCTCGTGCGCTGCTTTCCAACGGTTGGGCGCGCTATTCCAAAGGCGTTCTCGAGCATGACGGGGAGCCGCTGCTGCTGATCGATGTCGCGGCGATGATTGCCGGCCCGCTGGAACTGGCGGCCTGAGCCATCTGGGCCATTAACGGCGCGCTTACACCTTTCGCGATAAGATCGCGGCGAAGCTGATCCAAGACGGAAGACAGTGATGAAGACCTGCCTGATAGTTGACGATTCCAAGGTGATCCGAAAGGTCGCCCGTCACATATTGGAAGCGCTCAACTTCAACGTCGAGGAAGCCGGGGACGGGCGCGAAGCGCTCGATCGCTGCGAGGCGGGCAACCTGCCCGACGTGATCCTGCTAGACTGGAACATGCCGGTGATGAGCGGGATGGAGTTCCTGCGCTCGCTGGGCGCATCGGGCTTCGACAATCGGCCCAAGGTCGTCTTCTGCACCACCGAGAACGATGTCGCCCATATCCGCGCCGCGATCGACGCGGGCGCCGACGAATATATGATGAAGCCGTTCGATCGCGAGACGCTGGAGAGCAAACTGCAACTGGTCGGCGTGGCCTGACGCTGTGTCTCGGGGGGACTCAGCGCCGGCATCCGGGTGGGCCTCGCCGATGGCGGGCGTTCCACGGTGCGCCCGATCCGCGTCCTGCTGGTCGACGATTCCCTCGTCGCGCGGACGGTATTGGCAAGGCTGCTCGACGGGCGGCCCGAATTCGAGATAGCCGGTGCGGCGCCCACCGCAGACCAGGCGATCCTGTTCCTCAGCACCCACGATATCGACATCGTCGTGCTGGACGTCGAGATGCCCGGCAAGGACGGGCTGACCGCCCTTCCCGAGATTCTCGAAGCCAGCCATGGCGCGCGCGTGCTGATCGTCTCCTCGGCCGCCGAGGCGGGCGCCTCCGCCACGGTGCGTGCGCTGACCCTTGGCGCGGCGGACACTCTGCTGAAGCCGACCGCCGGCAATTTCGCGGGGGAGTTCGCGCACAAGTTCATCGATGCGCTGCTGCGCATCGGCCATGCCAATCACGATCAGAAACGAGCTTTTCCCAGCAAGACGCCCGATGCGGCGCCCCGTCCCGTCACGCCCGCGCCGATCGTCGCGCTGCGGGCCGCGCGGTCTGGCAAGATATCCTGTCTGGCGATCGGTGCGTCGACGGGGGGGCTTCACGCGCTGTCGGCCTTTCTGAGACGGCTGACGCCTGAGTTCCGCGCGCCGATCCTGATCACCCAGCATCTGCCGCCGCCCTTCATGCCCTATTTCGCCGCGCAACTGCGCGATATCGCCGGGCGGCCGACATCGGTCGCCACGGACGGTGCCCCGCTAGTGCCCGGCCAGATGCTGGTCGCGCCGGGGGAGGGGCATATCCGGCTGGCGCGCAGCGGATCGCGGATCGTGGTGCGGATCGATCCGGCACCCGCGCCGAGCCGGTGCATGCCTTCGGTCGATCCGATGTTCGAGGCCGTAGCCGAGATTTTCGGCGGCGAGGGCGTCGGCGTGGTGCTGACCGGCATGGGCCGTGACGGCACGATCGGCGCCGAGGCGATGGTCAAGGCGGGCGCCGAGATACTCGCCCAGGATTCGGCGACCTCGGTCGTCTGGGGCATGCCGGGCTCGGTGGCGCAGGCGGGGCTCGCCTCGCTGGTCATGCCGCCCGAGGAACTGGCGCGCCACGTCTGCAACCGCAACATGGCGGGCGCGGCGTGGAAGTAAGCCCGCGCGCTGCCATGGTGATCGCGCGCCTGTTCGAGCAGGCCACGGGGCAGACGCTTTCGCAGGACCGATTCTGGCGGATCGGCACGACGCTGACCCCCTTCTGCAAGGCGCGCGGCATCGACAGTTTCGACCAGCTTGCGATGACCCTGGAGCGCGGCGCCAATCCCGAACTGTCGCTCGATACGATCGACGCGCTGCTCAACAACGAGACCAGCTTCTATCGCGATCCGGGCGTTTTCGGGCTGATCGGCGACGAACTGCTGCCGCGCATCGCGGCGAATCGCCAGCGCGAAAAGCGGATCCGCATCTGGTCCGCGGCCTGTTCGACGGGGCAGGAGGCCTATTCGCTGGCGATGATGTTCGCCGAGCAGGGCGAACGCTGGGCGGGCTGGAAGATCGAGATCATCGGCAGCGACATATCGCGATCGGCGGTCGCCCAGGCACGGGGCGGCCTCTACACCCAGTTCGAGGTGCAGCGAGGGCTACCGATCCGGCAACTGCTCGCCTGGTTCGATCATGTCGTGGATAGCGGCTGGCGCGCCAAGCCGCAGATCGCGGCGATGGTGAGCTTCACCCGCCACAATCTGCTCGGTCCTCCCCCGGCGGGCGGGCGTTTCGACCTTATCCTCTGCCGCAATGCCCTGCTGTACTTCAGCCCGGAGCGCAGGCACCAGATGCTCGAGGGGCTTGCGCTGGCGATCGCGCCCGATGGCGCGCTGCTGCTGGGGGCGGGGGAGACGGCCCGCGACTGCTCCAGCCGATTCGCCAGCGATCCCGATATGCCGATGGTCTATCGCCCTGCCGCCTATGGCAGCCTGACCAACGCCGCCTGATCCGTTGCGCGCCGGCCGCCGAGCCCGCTAAAGGGAGGATATGAGCGAGATCATCGACTGCCCGTCACCCAACCATGACGAGCGGACCCTGCCGGTCACGATGCTCGTGCTCCACTATACCGGCATGCAGGACGCAGCCTCTGCCATCGCGCGGCTGACCGATCCCGAGGCCAAGGTTTCCAGCCATTATCTCGTCGCCGAGGACGGGCAGGTGCTGCGGCTGGTGCCGGAGGAGCGCCGCGCCTGGCACGCCGGCCAGGCCTTTTGGCGCGGCATCACCGACGTCAATTCGGCGAGCGTCGGCATCGAGATCGTCAATCCGGGCCATGAGTTCGGCTATCGCCCCTTCCCGAAGCCGCAGATGGACGCGCTGATCCCGTTGATATCGGGCATCACCAATCGTCACGCGATCGAACCAGCCAATGTCGTGGGCCATTCGGATGTCGCGCCACGCCGCAAGCAGGACCCGGGCGAATTGTTCGACTGGGAACTGCTCGCCAAGCTGGGTCTCGCGCTACGCCGCCCCAGGCATGGGCTTGCCGATCCGCATTGGACGCCGGGCGGCTTCCTGCTCGCCCTCGAACGCTTCGGCTACGACGTCAGCGACGGCCCCGCCGCCGTCACCGCCTTCCAGCGCCGCTTCCGCCCCGAGACGATCGACGGGATCGCTGATGGGGAATGCCGCGCGATCCTCTTGCGGTTGCTGCTGCATCGGGAAGGCGACGAACTGCTTGAGCCGAAGAAGAACATCTGAGTGTTTTTCTGCGCCCTCAGGCGCCGGGCGCGAGGCATCCGCCTCGCTTGGCTTTCCTCGCAATAAGCTCGGGTGGCCTTTGGCCTTGCGGGGCGTTGGCACACCCCGACGCTGAGCTTGTCGCCGGAGCCTGACAAGGCTCCGCAAGCGCGAACGCGCGCCCGAGCTTATGCGAGGAAAGCCAAGGCCGGCGGATGCCGGCCGCCCGGCGCCTGAGGGCGCAAACAAAAGACTCCGTCTTGAGGCACCGCCCAAAACCTTCTACCAGCCCCCACACCAGAGGGCCGGGCGGTCGCCGCGCAGCGATGCGGGGAGGAAAGTCCGGGCTCCAAGGAGTGACGGTGCCGGGTAATGCCCGGCGGGGGCGACCCCAGGGACAGTGCCACAGAAAGCAGACCACCCGGCGGGCTTCGGCTCCGGGCCAGGTCGAAAGGGTGCGGTAAGAGCGCACCGCGGGCCCGGCAACGGGAACGGCATGGTAAACCCCACCGGGAGCAAGATCGAATAGGGACGGCATATGGGCCACTCCGCCCGGTCGTCCGGGTTGATTGCTGGAGGCCGGACGCGAGCCCGGCCCTAGAGGAATGACCGCCCATCCGTCGCGAGACGGTGGACAGAACCCGGCTTACAGGCCCTCTGGTGTTTTCCGGCTCAGCCGCCGGTCTGCGACAGGCTCAGCAGATTGTCCTCACTATCGTTGAACCAGGCGATCCGCGCCGCGCCGTCGGGGGCGGTCCAGATGCCGAGCGCATCTTGGCCCATGCCTTCATAGACCAGGAAAGCGACACCACGTTCGCGCAGCGCCGTCACCACCGCCTCGATGTCGGCGACGTCCCAGCCGAACGCTGGATGGGGCCCCGGCTTGTGGTCGGGCATCGTCGTCATCCGGATCAGCATGCCGTTCGCGACGAGGAAGTCGCCGAAGGGATCGGAACTGTGCAGTTCCAGGCCCAATGTTCGCTGGTAGAAATCGAGCGCCCGATCCCGGTCGCTCGCATAGAGGAAGGCCACCGGCGTGGCGGCGTGGCGAAGGTCGATTCCATCGGTCGGCATGGCGTCTCTCCCTGCGATGAGATCAGATTAAGAGCAAAAGCCGCCGCGCGCCATCGTCGCCTGCGTTGCATCTTGGCGGCGGACGCCTATCTTTCCGGAGCAGGAACGGAGGACGATATGGCTCGGGAAATCGCGACGCTCGCGGGCGGCTGCTTCTGGTGTGTCGAGGCCGTGTTCGACGATGTGATCGGAGTCGATACGGTTGAGAGCGGCTATATTGGCGGCCATGTCGTGAACCCGACCTACAAGCAGGTCTGCAACGGCGATACCGGCCATGCCGAGGCGATCCGCATCGCCTTCGATCCGGATGTGATCAGCTATGGCGAACTGCTCGACATCTTCTTCCACGTCCATGATCCGACCCAGCTCAACCGGCAGGGCAATGACGTCGGGACGCAATATCGGTCGGCGATCTTCCCGCACTCACCCGAGCAGGAAGCCGAAGCCAAGGCAGCGATCGAGCGCGCCCGGCCCGACTGGCCGGGCCGGATCGTCACCACGATCGAGCCCGACGCGCCCTGGTATGTCGCGGAGGATTATCACCAGGAATATTTCGCGCGGGAAGGCGCCGGCAACGGCTATTGCGTCATGGTGGTGGCGCCCAAGCTCGCCAAGTTCCGCAAGAGCTATGCCGCGCGGCTGAAGGATTCCGCGAAAGTGTAAGGATCCTCCCTGTCCGAAGGACGGGGAGGGGGACCACTCGAAGAGTGGTGGAGGGGTATCCCACCTCTGACGTCGCGCGCCGACCGGGTGTCGGGGGGGCTCCACCATTCGTGCTGCGAATGGTCCCCCGCCCCATCGCGTTGCGATAGCGAGGATCTTCAACGCGGCGCCGCGGCTCGCTTCAGCCGGTCATTGATCGCGAGGCCCAGCCCGTCATGCGGGATAGGAGCGACGGCGATCGCAATTGCGTCGGACTGATCGGCGGCATGGAGCAGGTCGAACAGCCGGGCCGCCGCCTCGATGAGATCGCCGCGCAGGGACAGGCTTGCGTCGCCCGTCACCTCGCCGAAGCCGACAAGATATTCGCCGGCCCGCGCCGTCGTCGCCTCAAGTCGCACCGGCTTGGACGGGGCATAATGGCTCGTCATCTGGCCCGGGGCCTCGATCGCCCCCGTATCGGTGGCTTCGACCGGAACGCCGGCCACGTCCGCCAGCATCGTGGCGGTGATGCTGCCGGGGCGCAGCAGGCGCAGCCGATCGGTTTCGACCGCGACGATCGTCGATTCGATCCCCACTTCGGTCGGCCCGGCGTCGAGCACCAGCGCGATCCGCCCGCCCAGTGACCGGGCGACATGCGTGGCGCGGGTGGCGCTGATCGATCCGCTGGCATTGGCCGAGGGAGCAGCGAGGGGGCGCCCGGCCGCTTCGATCAGCGCGCGCATCGTCGGATGGGCGGGCATCCGCACCGCGATGGTGGGAAGGCCGGCGGTGGTGAGGCTGGCGACGGGTGAACCGGCCGTGGCCGGAAGGACCATGGTGAGTGGACCCGGCCAGAAGCTGTCGGCCAATCGGCGGGCGAGGGGGCTGAACGATGCCACCCGCTCCGCCATGGTAAGGCTGGTGACATGGACGATCAGCGGGTTGAAGCTCGGCCGGCCCTTGGCGGCATAGATCGCCGCGACAGCTTCGCCCGAGGTCGCGTCCCCGGCCAGGCCATAGACCGTCTCGGTCGGCACCGCGACCGGCAGCCCGCGCAGGATCAGCGCGGCCGCCTCGGTCAGGCCGGCCTGGTCGGCGGGAAGGATACGGGTCTGGGTCACGCCGCGCCGCTATAGCGCGGCACACGAAAGGGCAAGTCGGGCCTCAGCCCTCGACGCGCTCGAGCAGATCGGCGGGATCGATCTGCAGGCGGCGCATGCTGCGAACCACGCGCGGCCATTCGTCACGCAGGAAGCTGTCGCGCGCCTCGCGGCGCAGCCGGTCGGTGGCGCCCTCCGCCACGAACATGCCGACGCCGCGCTTCACCGAGACGAAGCCCTCGTCCTGGAACCCCTGATAGGCTTTGGCGGCCGTCAACGGGTTGGCGCCATGCTGTGCGGCGAAGACCCGGACCGAGGGGAGCGCGTCCCCGTCGCCATAGGCGCCGTCAAGGATCGATTCCGCGATGATGTCGCGAAGGCGGAGGTAGACGGGGCGGTCCTGGCTGCTCATGGCGTTACACTGTGCTAACACAGCATGGCGCGTCAATGGCAATCAGCCTTTCCACGTCGAAACGACAGCTTCATAGGTCGGGCGAGGCCGCTCCTCCAGTTCGCGCGATGGCGAGCCCAGGAAGATGAAGCCCGCGATCCTGTCATTGGGCGCGCCGCCAAGCGATTCCAGCACCTGCGGGCTGTAGGCCGGCCAGCCGGTCAGCCACCCGCCGACGAAACCGGCGGCGTGGGTCGCGGCCAGCAGGTTCATGCAGGCCGCGCCCGCTGAAAGCTCCTGCTCCCAGAGCGGGATCTTGCTGTTCCGGGCGGGGGTCGAGAGGACCGCGACCATCACCGGTGCTTGATGGGCGAACTGCTCCATCGCCTCCAGTTCCAGCCGGCCGGCGTCAGGCTTGTCGCCGCGATAGGCCGATACCAGAAGGTCGGCGAAGGCTGCGCGCCGGTTCGCCTCGATGATCACGAACCGCCAGGGTGCGAGCTTGCCATGGTCGGGAACCCGCATCGCCGCCTCCAATATGGTGCGAAGCTGCGCCGCGTCCGGGCCGGGCGCGACCATGTCGCGCGGCTTGCCCGAGCGGCGGGTGGCGAGGAGGGCGGCAGGGGAGGAGCGGTCGTTGAACATGGCTCGCTGGTAATGCCTGATCGCTGCAGGGGAAAGCGGCTTGCGCAGATGCCGTCTTGAACGGTCCCATGGGCGGGAAATCCAGAAAATGGGAAATTCCGTTTCCCGGATCGGCGGTCGATCGGCAATCTCGTTACAAGCGCAACGATATCGTCTTCACAGCGCTCGAATCGTTGTTACTGTCCGGGCATGAAGGCCGCACCGCGCCCAGGGGGGAGCGCCGCGCGCCGCCAACGATATAGAAAGCACCTCATGGTCAATCCCGACGCTGACGCGACCACCGAGCCGGCATCGAGCCACCTTAGCCGATCGGACGGCGACACCTGGTTCGGCCATCCGCGCCAACTCGCCAGGCTCTTCTCCACCGAGGCGATGGAACGCTTCGGCTATTATGGGATGAGGGCGCTCCTCACCCTCTACCTGACCCAGCATTTCCTGTTCAGCGATCAGACCACCAACGGCCTCTATGGCGGCTTCACCGCGCTGGTCTACCTGACGCCGCTGCTCGGCGGCATCCTCGCCGATCGTTATCTCGGCTCCAAGAAATCGGTGAAATTCGGCGCGATCCTGATGTCGATCGCCTATTTCACCCTGTGCTTCGGCGGCCCTACCGCCAAGCCCTATGCGATGGTCGACGGCGCCCGCTACGAAGTGGTGATCGACGAGGCCAAGCAGCAATATGTCGTCGATGGCGGGCGGAAGCTGGCGATCAAGGGCCAGGAGGATGGCTCGGTCGATCTGGTCGCGCCCGACGGCAGTGTCGCGCGCAGCGTCGCCAAGGGCAATTTCAGCTCCGATGCCGATCGCAGCCCCTTCTACACCGGCTTGATGCTGGTGGCGCTGGCACTGCTGACGATCGGCAACGGCTTCTTCAAGCCCAATATCTCGACAATTGTGGGGTCGCTCTACGAACAGGGGGACAGGCGTCGCGACGCGGGTTTCACCATCTTCTACATGGGGATCAACCTCGGCTCGCTGTTCTCGCAGATCCTCTGCCCCTTTCTGGCGGTCGCGCTGGGCTGGTGGGCCGGTTTCGGCCTTGCCGCGGTCGGCATGATGATCAGCTGGGCGCTGATCCAGTTCGCCGGCGACAAGCTGGAAGGCTATGGCGATCCGCCTCCGGGCCAGACCAAGGACCGGTCGCTGCTGATCTATATCGGTGCCCTCGCGGCCGTGCCGCTGGGCTGGTTCCTGTTCACCAACCTGATGGCCACCGTGCCGCCCGCCGAGGGCAGCGGCTTCGCCGGCTATCTGATGGCGCTGCCGATCATGGGCAAGGTGCTGTTCTTCACCTTCCTGCTGTCGGTGACCGGTATACCGATCTGGGCCTGGAAGGCGGGCAACCAGGTCGAATTTCAGATGATGGTCGCGGCGATCGTGCTGATCGTCTTCAACGTCACCTTCTGGACCTTGTTCGAACAGGCCGGTTCCTCGCTGACGCTGTTCGCGGATCGCAACACCGATCTCACCATCGTCGGCGGCTGGTCGATGACGGCGGGGCAGACCCAGTTCTTCAACGCCTTCTTCATCGTCGTGCTGGCACCGCTGACCTCGATGATGTGGAATGCGCTCGGAAGGCGGGGGCTGGAGCCTTCGATCCCGATCAAGTTTGCGATCGCGCTGGCGGGCGTCGGCCTGGGCTTCCTCGCGCTGGTGTGGGGAACCGCCTATGCCGGGCCCGACTTCAAGGTCGCCTTGTGGTGGCTGGCGCTGCTCTACCTGATCCATTCGATGGCAGAGCTGTGCATCTCGCCGGTGGGCCTCTCGATGATCACCAAGCTGTCGATCGCGCGGGTGGTGGGCCTGATGATGGGGCTGTGGTTCCTGTCGATCAGCTGCGCCCAATATGTCGCCGGCATCGTCGCCCAGTTCGCGAGCGTCGAAACGGTCGGCGGGCAGGTGACCAACCTCAAGGTCAGCCTCGACACCTATGCCGGGGTCTTCCAGACGATCGGCATCGCCTCGATCGCCATCGGAGTGGTCCTCCTCATCGTCTCGCCGCTCATCAAGAAGTGGATGCATGGTGTTCAATAACAAGCTGAAATTCTGCATGGCGACGGCGCTGGCGCTGTCGGCCTGCACCGGCGGTGCCGCGCCCAAATCGGCCTCGTCGGACAGCCCCCCGCCCGGCAAGGGCAAGGGCTTCAACCATGATCCCTTCCCGTCCACCTACCGCGCCTATCCGGGCGTGCCGACCGCGATCGTCCATGCCACCGTCTATGATGGCGAGGGCGGGCGGATCGACGATGGCACGGTGCTGATCGCCGACGGCAAGGTGGTGGGGGTCGGCGGGGCCGATCTGGCGGTCCCTGCCGGGGCCACCGTCATCGACGGCAAGGGCAAGTGGGTCACCCCGGGCATCATCGACGTGCACAGCCATCTCGGCGACTATCCCTCGCCGCAGGTCAAGGCGCTGTCCGACGGCAATGAAGCCACCGCGCCCGTCACCGCGCAGGTGTGGGCCGAGCACAGCGTCTGGCCGCAGGATCCGGGCTTCAGCCGCGCGCTCGCCAATGGCGGCGTCACCACGCTGCAGATATTGCCGGGTTCGGCGAACCTGTTCGGCGGCCGCTCGGTCACGCTCAAGAATGTCTATGCGCGCACCGTGCAGGGGATGAAGTTCCCCGGCGCGCCCTACGGCCTGAAGATGGCGTGCGGCGAGAATCCCAAGCGCGTCTATGGCGCCAAGAACCGCGAGCCTTCGACCCGCATGGGCAATATCGCGGTCGACCGCCAGACCTGGATGAAGGCGATCGAATATAAGCGGAAATGGGACAAATATGAGGAGAAGGGAGGCGACATCCCCTCCCGCGACGTCGCGATGGACACGCTGATGGGCGTGCTCAACGGCGAGATTCTCGTCCACAACCATTGCTACCGCGCCGACGAGATGGGCATCGTCCTCGATATGGCCAAGGAGTTCGGCTACCACGTCACCGCCTTCCATCACGCGGTCGAGGCCTACAAGATTGCCGATCTGCTCAAGGCCAACGGCAGCTGCGCGGTGGTCTGGGCCGACTGGTACGGCTTCAAGATGGAAAGCTATGACGGCATTCCGGAGAATCTGGCGATCCTCCAGCGGGCCGGCGCCTGCGCGATGATCCATTCGGACGATCAGAACGGCATCCAGCGGCTGAACCAGGAGGTGGCCAAGGCGCTCGCTTCGGGGCGTCGGGCGGGGATCGATATCTCCGATGAACAGGCGTGGACCTGGCTGGCGATCAATCCGGCCCGCGCGCTGGGCGTGGCGGACCGCACCGGCAGCCTCAAGCCCGGCAAGATGGGCGATGTGGTGCTGTGGAACGGCAATCCGTTCAGCGTCTACACCCGGCCCGAGAAGGTCTGGGTCGATGGTGCGATGCTTTATGATGCGAATAATCCGCGTCTGCGTCCGGTGAGCGATTTCGAACTGGGCCAGCCGGGCGAGGGAGATGTGAAATGAAGCGCCTCCTCCTCACCGCGGCTTCCCTCATCGCCGCGCCGCTCTCGGCCGAAACCATCGCCATCACCGGCGGCACCGTCGCGATCGGCGACGGATCGCAGCCGATCGGCGGCGGCACCGTCGTCATCGCCAATGGCCGGATCGTCTCGGCCGGGGCCGGGGTCGCGGTGCCCGCCGGGGCACGGGTGATCGACGCCACCGGCAAATGGGTATCGCCGGGCATCGTCGCCGGCGTCAGCACGCTGGGCCTGATGGAAGGCTATGGCATGGACGAGGTCAACGATACGACCGCGAGCAAGTCTCCCTTCTCGGCGGCGATCGATGTCTCGACCGCGATCAATCCCACCGGCCAGCGTGTCGCCACCGAGCGCTCCTCGGGCATTACGCGTGCCTTCGTTATTCCGGCGGCAGGCAACACCATGTTCGGCGGGCAGGGGGCGGTGATCGATCTTGGTGCCGACGTCGATCCGGTGACCAAGGCGCGGGCCTTCCAATATGTCGAGCTGGGGGAGGATGGGGCCAGCGCGGGCGGCGGCAGCCGTCCGGCGGCCTATGTGCTGCTCAAAACGGCGCTTGCCGCTGCGGCCAATCCTGCTTCCGCCGATTTCGCGCACAAGGATGCGCTGATCACCCGTCAGGACGCCGAGGCGCTGGGGCCGGTGGTACGCGGTGCGATGCCGCTGCTGGTTCATGTCGAGCGGGCCGCCGATATCCGCGCGGTGCTGGCGCTCAAGGCGCAATATCCGGCGATCCGTCTGGTGCTGGTCGGCGCCACCGAAGGCTGGATGATCGCCGACCAGATCGCCGCGGCCAGGGTGCCGGTGATTGCGGCGGGCCTGCTGGACCTGCCCGAGAAGTTCGAGACGATGGCGGCGACCCAGTCCAATGTCGGCCGGCTGACCCGCGCCGGCGTCACCGTCGCGGTCTCGAACGCCGACATCTCGGAAGGGCCCTATGAGTCCTACCTCACCCAATATGCCGGCAACCTCGTCGCGCTGACGAAGCTGCCCGGCGCGCAGGGCCTCGACTGGGGGCAGGCGCTGGCGTCGATCACCTCGAAGCCGGCTGCCGCGATCGGGATGGATCGCGAGATAGGCTCGCTCCGCTCCGGCCGTCGCGCCGATGTGGTGATCTGGGACGGCGACCCGCTCGAACTCGCCTCGGCGCCGACCGCGATCTTCATCGATGGCATCGCCCAGCCGATGACGAGCCGCCAGACCCGGCTGCGCGACCGCTATCTCGATCCGGTCGAGAAGAACCTGCCCAAGGCCTATGAGCGGTAGGGGCTAAGCGGGTAGCCGTCATTCCTGCGAAGGCAGGAATCCATGTCTGTCTCCTTCTCAGGTGGCATCTGGCAGATGAGAGACATGGGCCCCTGCCTTCGCAGGGGTGACGGTGGTTGGGATCGACGTCAAGGCTTGAGCCGCTTAGAAATTCGGCGCATCTAGCGGGTCGAAAACCGGGTTGGGGAACCGCTTGCATGGCGCGTAAATATTTCGGCACCGACGGCATCAGGGGGCGTACCAACGAGAGCCCGATGACCGCCGAGATCGCGATGAAGGTGGGGCAGGCGGCGGGTGCGCATTTTCTGCGCGGAGACCATCGGCACCGCGTGGTGATTGGCAAGGATACCCGTCTGTCGGGCTATATGATGGAATCGGCGCTCGTCGCCGGCTTCACCAGCGTCGGCATGGATGTGGTGCTGTTCGGGCCGATGCCGACCCCGGCGGTGGCGATGCTCACCCGGGCGATGCGCGCCGATCTGGGCGTGATGATATCGGCCAGCCACAATCTCTTCGCGGACAATGGCATCAAGCTGTTCGGGCCGGACGGCTACAAGCTGTCCGACGATGACGAAGCGGCGATCGAGGCGCGGCTCGACAAGCCGGTGAAGCTTGCCCCCTCGGGCGATATCGGCCGGGCCCGCCGGGTGGAAGACGCGCGCGGCCGTTATGTCCACGCGGTCAAGTCCAGCTTTCCGGAGCATCTCCGCCTCGACGGCCTGCGTGTGGTGGTCGATTGCGCGAACGGCGCCGCCTATGAAGTGGCGCCTCTGGCATTGTGGGAACTGGGCGCCGACGTCATCTCGATCGGGGTCAACCCCAACGGCCTCAACATCAACGAGCGTTGCGGATCGACCGACACGACTGCGCTCGAAGCCAAGGTGCGTGAAACCCGCGCCGATATCGGCATCGCTCTCGATGGCGACGCCGACCGGCTGATCATCGTCGACAATGAAGGGCGGGTCGTCGACGGCGATCAGCTGATGGCGCTGATCGCGGCGGGGGCCCATGCGCGGGGCGAACTGCGCGGGGGCGGTGTCGTCGCGACCGTGATGTCGAACCTGGGGCTGGAGCGTTTCCTGGGCGGTAAGGGGCTCATGCTCCACCGCACCAAGGTCGGCGACCGCTATGTGGTCGAGGCGATGCGCGCCGAGGGCTTCAATATCGGCGGCGAGCAATCGGGCCATATCGTCATGTCCGACCACGCCACCACAGGTGACGGCCTGATCGCGGCGCTGCAGGTTCTGGCCCAGCTCGTCCAGAGCGGAAAGCCGGCGAGTGAATTGCTCCACCAGTTCGATCCGCTTCCCCAGCTGCTCAAGAATGTCCGCTTCGCGGGCGGCGAGCCGCTGAAGGACGACAAGGTGATCGCTGCGATCGCCGATGCCGAGGCGAAGCTGGACGGCACCGGCCGCCTCGTCATCCGCAAGTCGGGCACCGAACCGCTGATCCGGGTGATGGCTGAGGGCGAGGACAGGAAGCTGGTCGAAACGATGGTCGATCAGATCTGCGACGCCGTCCGCAAGGCCGCCTGACGCTTCCCACATGCCGATAGCCCGTGTCCTGATCATCGCCGGCTCGGATTCGGGCGGCGGCGCCGGCATCCAGGCGGATATAAAGACGGTCACGCTGCTGGGCGGGCACGCGATGACCGCCATCACCGCGCTGACCGCGCAGAACACGCTGGGCGTGACGGCAGTCCATGCCGTCCCGGCCGATATGGTGATCGCCCAGATCGACGCGGTGGCGGACGACATCGGTGTCGACGCGGTCAAGATCGGGATGATCGGGTCGGCCGCGATCGTCGATGCGGTGGCCGATCGGCTCGATGCGCCCGATCTGGCGGGCATCCCGCTGGTGTTCGATCCGGTGATGATCGCGACCAGCGGCAGCCGGCTGGCGGACGAGGCGACGATCGCGGCGTTCGGCCGGCTGATGCGGCGGGCCGCGGTGTCGACGCCCAATCTCGATGAACTGGGCGCTCTGGCCGGCACGAAGCTGTCGGGCGAGGAGGGTATAGCCGCAGCCGCGGCGAAGCTGATCGGGCAGGGTAGCGGCCCGATCCTCGCGACCGGCACGGGCGTGGTCGCGGGCCAGCTCACCGACTTGCTGTTCGCCGAGGGCGGGGAGCCCCGGCGCTGGCTGGCCGACCGGATCGACACCATCCACGATCACGGCACCGGCTGCACGCTGGCGAGCGGCATTGCCACCGGGCTGGCGCAGGGCTTGCCGCTTCCCGATGCGATCAGCCGTGCGCGGGATTTCGTGCGGGCCGCGTTGCTGGCGGCGCCGGGATTGGGGCAGGGCCACGGCCCCATGGGGCACCGGGCGATCGACTGAACCGGTTCCGCCGTGCAGGCTCAAGCCTGTGGGACAGGTTCCAGCCCGAGCAGCGCTGCCAGCCGTTCACGGTTGAAGCTGATGTCGGCGAGGCTGTAGCGGTCGAGCACCGCCAGGAAGGCGTCGAGCGCCTCGCGCAGCACACCGGTCAGGCCACAGGCCGGAGCGACGACGCACTCCCCGCAATCGGCGAGTTGCAGGTCGTTCTCCGACGCGCGCACCACCTGGCCGATGATGATCGCCGCCGGCGCCAGGGCAAGTCCGATCCCGCCGCCCCGCCCGCGCACCGTACGGACAAAGCCTTCACGGCCCAGCATGTTGACCACCTTCATCAGGTGATTTTCCGAAATCGAATAGGCGCGCGCAATCTCCGCGATCGAGGTCAGGCGATCCGGGCGGGCGGCGAGATGGATCAGCACGCGCAACGCATAATCGGTGTGGCGGGACAGGCGCATGCCGGCAAGCTACGCGATTTTAAAGATATATTCAATTTGCATCTTTTAATGACTCGATATAGATGCATCTCATATGCATCTTTAAGAGGGACATGCAGAACCATGACGCTTTCTCCTGATATCATCGCCATCGTGAAGTCGACCGCACCGGCGCTCCAGCAGCATGGCCTCGCCATCACCCAGCGCATGTATGAGCGGCTGTTCGTCGACCCCTCGATCAAGGCACTGTTCGACATGGCCGCGCAGGAATCGGGCGAGCAGCCGAAGCGGCTCGCGGCGGCGATCCTGGCCTATGCGAAGAACGTCGATAATCTCGGCGCGCTCACCCAGGCCGTCGAGCGGATGGCCCAGCGGCATGTCGAGACCGGGGTGAAGCCCGAACATTATCCGGCGGTTGCCGCGGCGCTGCTGCCGGCGATCAAGGACGTGCTGGGCGATGCGGTAGACCAGAAGACGCTCGACGCCTGGGGAGAGGCCTATTGGTTCCTCGCCGACATCCTGATTGGGCGTGAGGCCGAGAAATATGCCGGGGTCGCGGCATGATGCTCCGCGAGAGCTTCGATCTCGACCTGCTGGCGATCGAACTGGCGGCGGAGCAAGGCCAGGCCTGGCATGAGATGGGCGATTTTCCCGGTTACACGCGCAACATCTGGCGCGAGTCGGCGCGGATCGAGGTGATGTAGCGCATGCCGGGGGCGAAGATCGAGGCGCGGCCCCCGTGCTTCGACGGTCGCGAAGGCTGGCTGGTCCGCCTGCCCTGAAGGGGGCGATAGGATAGGATGGCGCCGGGCTTGATTTGACAGGCGAGCGCGGCCGCTTCATGCGGTCGGTTCGTTCAGGAGAGCTCGATCCCATGACGCCCGAAGAGCAGCAGCTTCGCATTCTCGCGCCCGTGAAGGGCAATTGGTTTCACAGTTTCGAGGCGATGCCCGGACTGTGGACGGCCGGCCATAAGAGCCGGGAGGTCATGGAGTTCGAGCTCGAGCATTGGCGCTTCCCCGCCGACCTGACGGGCAAGACCGTGCTCGATATCGGTTGCGCGGACGGTGGGTTCAGCGTTGCCGCCCTGCAGCGCGGCGCGCGTTCCGTGCTGGCGGTCGATGAGCAGGTGACCACGGGCATGCGGCATTTCAACGCCGTGCGTCCCTATCCGGAGATCGAATTTCGCCAGGTCGGCCTGTTCTCCGACGCATTCATGGCGCTGCCGAAGTTCGATTTCATCATCTTCGCGGGCGTGCTCTATCACGTCCACGACATGCTGGAAGCGCTCAAGCGGGTGCGTTCCAAGGCGGCCGGCACGGTGATGCTGGAGACGGTCTATAATCAGACGCTGGGCGCCTGGCCGCCGGCCGCGATATTCTATGAGAAGGACGAGTTCCATAACGACCCGACCAACTGGTGGGCACCGAACTTCGCCTGTCTCGAGGCGATGCTGCGCGTCGCTGGCTTCGATTTCGAGCGGACTCTGCCGGCGGGGCCGGAGACCGGGCTTACCGAAGGACGGGCGGCCTATCTGCTGACGCCCTCATCCGAGGGGTTGTTCGGATCGATCACCGAGAGCGCGACCGGCAGCCATTCGATGCTGGAGGAGGCGCACCAGCTTATCGACCGGCTGCGCGCCGAGAATGCCGAGTTGAAAGCGCGGTTGAAGTCGTAAGCGACAGGCCAGACAAAAAAGCCGCCCGGATCGCTCCGGGCGGCTTTTTGTCGTGCGCGGTCAAAGCGATCAGGCTTCGGCGTCGCCCTCGGCGTCCGCAGGCTGCTCGAGTAGTTCCGCGCTGATCTCGCCGGGTTCGGCGTTGGGATCATAGGCCTCGGTGAAGCCGGCCTCGTCGCGTTCGAACATCGACGCCATGACGTCGACGCCCTGCGACTGCAGTTCGGCCTCTTCGGGCGAGCGGGCGACATTGACCCGCAGGGTGCGGGCGACTTCCGCATGCAGCGAGATCTTCACCTCGTGCAGGCCGATCGTCTTGATCGGGCGGCCGAGCACGACCCCCGACTTGGCGACCTTGATGCCGTCCTCGGCGAGCGCCTCGACGATGTCGCGGGCCGAAACCGAGCCATAGAGCTGGCCGGTGTTCGAAGCCTGGCGGATCAGCGTCACCGACTTGTCGTCGAGCGCCTTCGCCTCGGTCTCGGCATGGCCGCGACGGTTGGCGTTGTCGGCCTCGATCTGGGCGCGGTTCGCCTCGAAGACCTTCTTGTTGGCCTCGTTGGCGCGCAGCGCCTTCTTGCGCGGCAGCAGATAGTTGCGGGCAAAGCCGGCCTTGACGGTGACGACGTCGCCGATCTGGCCAAGCTTCTCAACGCGTTCGAGCAGGATCACGTCCATGTGGTGGTCCTCCCTTCCTTACTTGACGATGTAGGGAAGCAGCCCGATGTGACGGGCGCGCTTGATCGCCTGGGCGAGTTCGCGCTGCTTCTTGGCGGACACCGCAGTGATGCGGCTCGGGACGATCTTGCCACGCTCGGACACGAAGCCCTGGAGCAGACGGACGTCCTTGAAATCGATCCGGGGAGCGTCCTTCGCGGAGAAGGGGCAGCTCTTGCGGCGACGGAAAAATGCGCGTGCCATCTTCTATGTCTCCCTTACGAGGCCGCGAATTCGCGGTCTTCGCGACGCGGACGATCGCCGCGGTCACCCCGATCGCCACGGTCGCCGCGATCACCACGGCCGCCACGACCATCACGGTCGCGGTCGCTGCGACGCATCATCGCGGACGGGCCCTGTTCGTGCTCGTCAACACGGATCGTCATGTAGCGGATCACGTCTTCGTTGATCGCGGTCTGGCGCTCCAGCTCGGCGACGACGCCCGCGGGGCCATCGATGTGAAGCATCACATAATGCGCCTTGCGATTCTTCGCGATGCGATAGGCGAGGCTGCGCAGGCCCCAGGTCTCGGTCTTAACGACCTTGCCCTGATTGTCCTCGACGATCTTGGTGGCGGCTTCCGCCAGCGCGTCGACCTGAGCCTGGGCCAGATCCTGACGCGCGAGAAACACATGCTCGTAAAGAGCCATGTTCGCGTCTTCCTTTTCTTGCCGATCGCTGACGCCGTGCCCATCACGACGCCCCTCCGGCTTTCTTCGGCTTTCGGCTATTGGTCCAAAAGCAAGCGGGGCGGAGAGACAGGCTCCCACCCCGGCTGGCGCGGCCTATGGCGGAAACCGGCGACGAAAGCAAGGGAACAGTGGCGCGGATGCCGGGTTGAGCGCAGGATGCCCGAAACATGTTCAGGATGAACCCGATCCGCGCGGCCCTGGGGCTGCCGATCGCCGTCGCGCTGGCTATGTCCGCACCGGCTACAGCGGCGTCGCCGCGTCAGATCATCGCGGAAGCGGCGTTTCGGACGCGGGACAAGCCGGTGGCGCTGGCCCAGCTGGCGGACGCGGAAAACATCGCCGCCGCCCAGCTTGTTCGCGATCCTGCCAACCGCGAGGCGCGGCTGCTGCGGGCGATGGCCATAGGCTATAGGGCCAAGCTGAAGCACAGCCGCCGCGATGCGCTGGCCGCCCGCGCCCAGTTCGAGGAGCTGGCCGCGGCCGATCCGCGCGATGCCGAAGCTGCTGGGGCGGTCGGCACCTGGCATCTGGATGCCGTGGTCGACCTGGGCGGCATGGTCGCCGGTATGGCGATCGGCGCGAAGAAGCCGATCGGCTTGGCGCAGATGGACCGGGCGGTGGCACTTGGCGGCAAGCGCGCCTTCTATGCCGGCCTCGCCGCGCTGCTGCGGCTGGCGATCGACCCCGACGATGCGCGCGGTCGCTCGCTGGCCCAGTTTGCCAGCACCGCGCCTGCACCTGAACTGCTCGATCGCCAGATGCAGAGCAGCGTGATCGCGGTGCTGGCGGCGCTGAAGTCGGGGGAGGCCAAGCGCGCCGGGAAGCTCGCCCGGCAATCGCTGCCCTTTGGTCGGCTGAACAGATAGGCTTGCCTAGCGGCTGATGCTTTCCTACTGGCGCACCCCAAGTTGGGAGAAGCTTCGATGCGCGCATTCATCTTTCCGGGGCAGGGCAGCCAGGCCGTCGGCATGGGCCAGGCACTCGCCGATGCCAGCACGGTAGCACGTGAAGTGTTCCAGGAGGTCGACGACGCGCTGGGCCAGCATCTCTTCCGCCTGATGGTCGAAGGGCCGGCCGACGAACTGACCCTGACCGAGAATGCCCAACCCGCGATCATGGCGAACGCTATCGCCACCTTCCGGGTGCTGCAGAAGGAAGGCGGGATCAGCCTGGCCGACAAGGCGGCCTTCGTCGCTGGCCATAGCCTGGGCGAATATAGCGCGCTGTGCGCCGCCGAGGCGATCGACCTCGCGACTACCGCAAGGCTGCTCAAACTGCGCGGCCAATCGATGCAGGCGGCGGTGCCGGTCGGCGTCGGTGCGATGGCGGTGTTCCTCGGCCTCGATTTCGAGGGCGCCAGAGCGGTCGCGGACGAGGCCGCCCAGGGTGAGGTCTGCCAGGCCGCCAATGACAACAGCAATCGTCAGGTCGTCGTCTCCGGCCATAAGGGCGCGGTCGAGCGGGCAATCGAGATCGCCAAGGGCAAGGGTGCGCGCCGCGCGATGCTGCTGCCCGTCTCGGCGCCGTTCCACTGTTCGCTGATGCAGCCCGCCGCCGACGCCATGGCCGAGGCGCTGGGCAAGACGGCGGTGCAGGCGCCGCTGGTGCCGGTCTATGCCAATGTGCTGGCGGCGCCGGTTTCCTCGCCCGACGAGATTGTGAAGTTGCTGGTCGAGCAGGTGACCGGCACGGTGCGCTGGCGCGAGAGCGTTGCGGCAATGGCAGGTGCCGGCGTCGAGCAGTTCGTGGAGTTCGGTGGCAAGGTGGTCGGCCCGATGGTCAAGGACATCACCGATCAGGCGTCGGCGACCAGCGTGGTGACCATGGCCGACATCGAGGCGCTGGCGGCTTCGCTGTAATTCGTCGCTCCATCCGTTCGTCATTCCCGCGAAAGCGGGAATCCATGGACGGCGGGGCGTTTGATCCAATAGGGAATCGTGACCGTGGATTCCCGCTTTCGCGGGAATGACGGGGAGGGAAGGGACGGCAAGCATGTTCGATCTTTCAGGCATGACCGCGCTGGTTACGGGCGCTTCGGGGGGCATCGGCTCGGCGATCGCCAGGGCGCTGGTCGCGCAGGGCGCGAAGGTCGCGCTCTCAGGCACGCGTGAGGATGCGCTGAAGGCGGTCGCGGCCGAGATCGGCGGCGATACGGTGATCGTGCCCTGCAATCTCGGTGACAGCGCGGCGGTCGAAGGGCTGATCCCGGCGGCGGTCGAGGCTCTGGGCGGCAAGCTCGACATCCTCGTCAACAATGCCGGCGTCACCCGCGACGGCCTGATCATGCGGATGAAGGACGAGGATTGGGATCAGGTGATCTCGGTCAACCTCGAAGCCGCCTTCCGGCTGATCCGCGCTGCGACCAAGCCAATGATGAAGGCGCGGTTCGGCCGGGTCATCACCATCACCTCGATCGTCGGCACCACCGGCAATCCGGGCCAGGCCAATTATGCGGCGTCCAAGGCCGGCCTGGTCGGCATGTCGAAGGCGCTGGCGCAGGAGCTGGCGAGCCGCAACATCACGGTGAACTGCGTCGCGCCCGGTTTCATCTCGTCGGCGATGACCGACGTGCTGCCCGACGCGCAGAAGGATGCGCTGCTGGGCAAGATTCCCGCCGGCAAGCTGGGCGAGGGCAGCGACATCGCCGCCGCCGTCGTCTATCTGGCCAGCCCCGAGGCATCCTATGTCACCGGCCAGACGTTGCACGTGAATGGTGGCATGGCGATGATCTGACGGAATGGCGATGTATTGCGTCGCCGTTCCTTCATCAAACCATGCTTGCAAGCAAACACAGCCCCCGTTAGGGCAGGCGAAAGAAGAGCTAAGGAAGGTTCAGAATATGAGCGAGACCGCTGAGCGCGTTAAGAAGATCGTTGTCGAGCATCTGGGCGTCGAGGCCGAGAAGGTCACCGAGGAAGCCAGCTTCATCGACGATCTGGGCGCGGACAGCCTCGACATCGTCGAGCTGGTGATGGCCTTCGAAGAGGAATTCGGCGTCGAGATTCCCGACGACGCGGCTGAGAAGATCGCGACCGTCAAGGACGCCATCAGCTATATCGAGAGCCACAAGGGCTGATCGTTCCACCCGCCGGCCGTTGATCGACCGGGGCAGGTGACCGAGCCGAGGCTTTTGAGCGGCTCCCCGACCCCGGACTTTCCGATGGGACGGGGAGCCGCTTTGCCGTTCGAGATAATATGGAGAATGCCATGCGTCGCGTGGTCGTAACCGGATTGGGTCTTGTCACGCCGCTGGGCGCCGACGTCGAGACGGCGTGGGCGAACCTCATCGCCGGCAAGTCGGGCGCAGGCCCGATCACACGCTTCGACACGACCGACCAGGTCTGCAAGATCGCCTGCGAGGTGAAGCCCGCCGATCATCCCTATGGCTTCGATCCGAACAAGCGGGTGGACCACAAGGTCCAGCGCCAGGTCGATCCCTTCATCATCTACGGCATCGATGCCGCCGGCCAGGCGCTTGAGGATGCCGGCCTGACCGAGATGAGCGAAGAGGAGAGCTATCGTGCCGGCCTGTCGATCGGTTCAGGCATCGGCGGCCTGCCCGGCATCGCCAGCGAATCGATCGTCTGCGAAACCAAGGGGCCGAAGCGCGTTTCGCCGCACTTCGTCCATGGCCGGCTGATCAACCTGATCTCGGGCCAGGTCTCGATCAAATATGGCCTGCGCGGGCCGAACCATGCGGTCGTCACAGCCTGCTCGACCGGCGCCCATGCGATTGGCGATGCCGCGCGGATGATCGCGATGGACGATGCCGATGTCATGCTGGCGGGCGGCGCCGAGGGCGCGATTTGCCCGCTCGGCATTGCCGGCTTCGCCCAGGCGCGTGCGCTGTCGACCGATTTCAACGACCAGCCCGAAAAGGCCTCGAGGCCTTATGACAAGGCTCGCGACGGCTTCGTCATGGGGGAGGGCGCGGGCATCGTCGTGCTCGAGGAATATGAGCATGCCAAGGCGCGCGGCGCCAAGATCTACGCCGAGGTGATCGGCTATGGCCTGTCGGGCGACGCCTATCATGTGACGGCGCCGCATCCGGAAGGCTCGGGCGCCTATCGCTCGATGGCGATGGCGCTGAAGAAGTCGGGGCTGCAGCCGTCCGACATCGACTATATCAACGCGCACGGCACCTCGACCCCGCTCGGTGACGAGCTGGAGGCAGGCGCAGTCCGCCGGCTGTTCGGCGATGCGCTCAAGACGGTGTCGATGAGCTCGACCAAGTCGGCGATCGGCCATCTGCTGGGTGGTGCGGGCGCGGTCGAATCGATCTTCTGCATCCTTGCGATGCGTGACCAGATCGTGCCGCCGACGCTCAACCTCGAAAATCCGAGCGACGGGCTGGAGGATTTCGACCTCGTGCCGCTCAAGGCGAAGAAGCGTCAGGTCAAGGCGGTGCTCAACAACAGCTTCGGCTTCGGCGGTACGAACGCCAGCCTGATCATGCGCAAGCTTGAGGATTGAGGCGGCGTAGGAGGCCTTCGATGATCCGCCGCATCATCGCGCTGCTGCTGCTGCTCGCGATGATCGGCGGCGGCGCGGCGGCCTGGATTTCGCGCGACTGGTGGGCGGAGGGGCCGCTCGACGAGCAGATCAGCGTCCAGATCAGGAAGGGGGACACCCTTGCGTCTGCGGCGCGCGCTCTGGAGAAGGCGGGGGCGATCCGATCGACCACCAACTTCCTGCGCTTCGCCCGGCGCTTCGGCCCCGACGAGCCGATCCGCGCGGGTGAGTTTGAGATACCGGCCCGCGCCAGCGGATCGGAAATCCTGGATATCCTTCAGCACGGCCAGGCGATCCAGCATCTGGTGACGATCCCGGAGGGGATGCCGTCGATCCTGGTCCACGAGCGGTTGATGGCCGAGCAGGGGCTGACCGGGTCGATTCCGGTTCCGGCCGAGGGCTCGGTGCTGCCGGACAGCTACAGCTTCGAGGCCGGCGAACCGCGCGCCGCCGTCCTCGCGCGCATGCAGGCGGCGATGCGAACCGCGCTCGACGAGGCCTGGGCGGCCCGCAAGCCGACGACCGTCGTCACCAGCAAGCGCGACGCGCTGATCCTGGCCTCGATCGTCGAGAAGGAAACCGCGAAGGCGAGCGAGCGGCCGATGGTCGCGGCCGTCTATTCCAACCGCGTCCGTCAGGGGATGAAGCTCCAGGCGGACCCGACCGTGATCTACCCGATTACCCAGGGTAAGCCGCTCGGCCGCCGCATCCGCCGGTCCGAACTCAACGCGGTCAACGGCTACAACACCTATGCTTCAGCGGGCCTACCCGATGGACCGATCGCCAATCCCAGCAAAGCGGCTATCGAGGCGGTGCTCGATCCAGCCAAGAGCCCGGCGCTCTACTTCGTCGCCGATGGCAAGGGCGGCCACGTCTTCGCCAACACGCTGGCCGAGCATAATGCCAACGTCCAGCGCTTCTACGCGATCCGCAGATCGCGCGGGGAAATGTAGTCGCCGGCGTTAGCGCAGCCAGCCCTTCCGCTTCGCCGACTGTGCCAGCCACAGCTCCAGCGCATCGATGATGATGATCACCGCCGGGAAGATGGCACCGCTCCAGCCGAGCAGGTCCTGAATCTGGAGCACAGCGAAGCTGTAGCCATATTGGATGACCACGGCGATCAGCGAGACCAGGTAGAGCGGCCGTGCCCAGTCGCGCCGCGCGAGCAGTGCCGCCGAACCCAGCGTCGCCGTCCACACCGCTATGCCGTAGGTCCACCATTGCCACGCCGGCATCATCCGGAAGCTTTCGGCCGCCGGCTTGCCCATCGCCGCGACCATCTCGTCGTAGCTCATGTGTATCTGGGTGTAGAAGAAGTAGATGCCGATCGCCCCCCACAGCAGCAGCAGGACACCGGCAACATAGAACCATTTCGGTACGCTCAGGCTGTCGTTCATGGTCACTTTCCCCCGGTTGTGAAATGGAGATTGGTGTGAAGACGCATGCGCGGGCGGCGATCCTGCATCGCCGCTCGACTCATCCCAGCAATCCTTGCGTCTTGGCCCAGCACGCGAAGCCGATCTGGGCAATCGCCACGAGCGCGACGAAGCCGGGAAAGGCCAGCGACGCGACGCCAAAGCGGCTGGCACCCTTGTAGACGACGAAGAACCAGCCGAACTGGACGATGACGCCGACCAGCGATGCGATGAACAGCGGCCCGGCCGCGGCACAGCGACAGAGCAGCGCGACCGCCCCGAGCAGGCCCGCGCCCACCGCCACGACATAGGCGGCCTTGGCGGTGACCGGCATCGCCAGCCAGGCGTCGCGCTGGCCCTCCGGCAGCCCGGCAAGCTTTTCGGGGCTCGCGGTCATCTGGCTGAAACAGGCGAAGCAGCCGATCGCGTTCCAGATCAAGAGGATGCCGGAAACGATCCAATACCACGTCGGAACCACAGCGATCCTCCCCCTATCGCCCAGCGCAGGGGAGAATGCGCCCAATGGGACAGGATTACAATGCTGCGGGGCCTATTCGGGTGGTCGAGGCCTTGATCGGGCCAAGCCGAATGGCCCGTCCCGATCAACGTCTACAGTTTCAGGCCGCTGGTTTCGGGCAGGCCGAGCGCGATGTTGAGGTTCTGGACAGCCGCGCCGGCGGCGCCCTTGCCGAGATTGTCGAGGGTTGCGATCAGCCGGGCCTGCCCGGCCTTCTCGTCCGCATAGACATAGAGGTCCAGCCGGTCGGTGCCGGCGGCAGCCTCGATCGTCAGCACCGGCGGGTTGTCGCGGTGGACCCGAACGACCCGGCTGCCCTCATAGGCCGCCGCGAGAACGCTGCGTATCGCCTCGCCGTCCGGCCGGCCGGGGAGCAGGTGGAGATGCAGCGGCACCTCGACCAGCATGCCGCGATAGGTGCGCGCGACCGAAGGACAGAAGATCGGCGGATGGCTAAGGCCCGCGCGCTTCTGCATCTCGGGAACATGTTTGTGGCCGAGGTCGAGCGCATAGGCGCGGAAGGCCGTGTCGGTCGCTTCCGGGGACGCGGGATCCTCGAACATCGCGATCATCGACTTGCCGCCGCCGGAATATCCCGAGACCGCGTTGACCGAGAGCGGCGTATCGGCGGGGAGCAGGCCATCGCGTACCAGCGGCCGGACCAGCGCCAGGAAGCCGCTAGGATAGCAGCCCGGGTTCGAGATGCGGGTCGCCGTGCCCAGTGCTTCGCGTTGCCCGGGCTCCAGTTCGGCAAAGCCGTAGAGCCAGTCGCCGGCGGTGCGGTGTGCGGTTGAGGCGTCGACGATCCGGACACGGGGATTCTCGATCAACGCCACGGCTTCGCGCGCGGCGTCGTCGGGCAGGCACAGGACCACCGCGTCGGCGGCGTTGAGGGCCTCCGCGCGCGCGGCGGGATCCTTCCGCCGACCCTCCGGAATGGCGATCAGCTCGATATCGTTCCGGCCCGCGAGCCGATCGTGGATTTCGAGGCCCGTGGTGCCCGCGGCACCGTCAATGAAGACCTTCGCGGTCATGCTTCCATTCTCCGCCGGCTCAGGATCGGCCGGTCATGACTATGTTCGAGGCGGGCGACCACATCGGCCAGGGGTTCGATCACAACACCCATCCAATGCGCGTTGGCATGGAGGAGGTTGTTCTCATCCACCATCAGCCCGACATGGCCGGGAAAATTGACGATGTCGCCACGTCGGAGCCGGGCCTCCTCGGGCAATGCCGTGCCCAGCATCTCCCGCTGCATGTCGGTATCGCGCGGGGCGGATATGCCACAGGCGCCGAGCGCCGCCTGGACGAGGCCCGAGCAATCGATCCCGTCCGCACCGCGCCCGCCCCATAGATAGGGCATGCCCAGGAAGCTTTCGGCGACGGTGACCGGATCTCCGGACAGCGCGTCGAGCGGTGCGACATGGCGGCGATGGATGAACCCCGCGCCGGTATCGAGAAAGGTGCCGCTCAATGTGCCAGCGACGCGCGCGCCGAAGGGCAGGGTGGCGATCGCCGGCGTCTTGATCGAGGGGCCGGCGAAGACCAGCGCCTCGCGGACGCTTACTTTGTGGCTGCGCTCTGAGGGGGCGCCAAGAAGGGCCGCCGGCACATAGCCGACATAATGATCGTGGAGCGAGAAGCCCCAGGCCCAGCCGCCGGCTACGTCAAGCGCCGCGAAGCCTTCCCCCGGCAGCAATTGGGACACCGCTTCGGCATCGGCGCCGGCAGCTTTGCGCATCATCGTCGCCGACGCCGCCATCAGCGCCATCGGGGTCGCATAATGGGGCGCGAACAATGCGCCGGCCAGGGCTACATCGGCAATGTCGGGGCGAAAGGCATTGACCCGTGGATCGAGCCTGCGGGTCGGTCCATCCAGATGAAAGGCGGTCGCAGGCCCCCGGCCGCCCGCGGTGCCGTCAGCCGCGAACCTTCTCGAGATCGATGGACTTTCCGAAGGCATCGAGGAAGGCGGCCCCTTTTTCGGTCTTGGCGACAAAGATGTTGCGACGGTCATTATCGTCGCGTTCGCGGCGCAGATAGCCGAGCGAGCCCAAGGTATTCAAGGCGCGCGTTATCACCGGCTTCGACACGCCGAGCTGTTGAGCCAAGCCGCGCACCGTATGAGGCCCTGGGGTGATGTAGCTGATCAGCAGCAGCGCCATCTGCCGGTTCGTCAAGTCCGGTTGGCCCGACCGAACATAGGAGACCAGCGCCCGCATCCAGGAGGAAAGCTGATTTTCGGCCATTGCACGCACCCTCACAAAAAAAGTCCGGGGTTGCTCATTCCCCACGCCTCAACGCCGAGGTGCTGCTTTTGTTTCGCCGGGCGATGTGATGTGCGGGATTTCGTCGCCAGAATCCGGCATCCGGCCTCAGGCCGTAACGAATCGGGCCTTCAGCATGGCGAAGGCGGCGCGCATGCCAAGGGCGTCGCCCCCTTTGGGTCGACCGGGCTTCGCGGCCGGGCGCCATGCGAAAGTGTCGATATGCGCCCAGGCCGTAGCGTCCGGGACGAAGCGCTGTAGGAACAGCGCGGCGGTCACCGCGCCGGCCATTCCGCCTTCGCCGGCATTGTTGATATCCGCTGCGGTCGATTTGAGCATGTCGGCATAGTCGCCCCACAGCGGCATCCGCCAGAGCGGGTCGGCCACCGCCTGCGCCGCCGCCAGCAATTCGGCGGCGAGCGAATCGTCATTGGCGAACAGCGCGGGCAGATCGGGGCCCAGTGCCACCCGCGCTGCGCCGGTCAGTGTGGCGAAGTCCAGCATCAGCACCGGCTTCTCCTCGCCCGCGCGGGTCAGTGCGTCGCCCAGGACCAGCCGCCCCTCGGCATCGGTATTGCCGATCTCCACCGACAGTCCCTTGCGGCTCTGGAGGATGTCGCCGGGGCGGAACGCGTCGCCCGCCACCGCATTCTCGACCGCCGGGATCAGCAGGTGAAGCCGGACCGGCAATCGGGCGCCCATGACGAGGCCGGCCAGCGCTAGGGCATGGGCCGCGCCGCCCATGTCCTTCTTCATCAGCAGCATGGCTGAGGACGGCTTGATGTCCAGCCCACCCGAATCGAAGCAGACCCCCTTGCCGACGATCGCGATCCGCGGATGCTTCGGATCGCCCCACTCCAGTTCGATCAGGCGAGGCGCGCGGTCGCGCACTGCGGCGCGGCCCACGGCGGCGATCATCGGATAGCCCTGATCGAGCGCGTCGCCCTTGGTCACGCGGAACGCCGCGCCATGGGCTTTGGCGACGGTCTCGACCGCGGCGGCGAGTTCGGCGGGGCCGAGATCGGCGGCCGGGGTGTCGACCAGATCGCGGACCAGCGCTACCGCCTCGGCCAGCGCCACAGCCCCGGCAATCCCCGCCACATCCTTGCTGAGCAGGACGCGCTGCGGGATCGGATCGGGCTTGGAAAGATAGCGATCGAAGCGATGGTGGGCGAGCAGCCAGCCCAGCGCGTTTTCGGTAGCGGCTTCGCCGTCGGCCTCGATCCGGTAGGTTCCGGCGGGAAGCTTCTGCGCCACCGCCGCGAGGTCCCATGGCCCGGCTGTCTTGGGGGCGCCGAACACGGCGGACCATTCGCCGTCCTTGCGGCCCGGCAACACCAGCAGTTCGCCCGGCTTGGCCTTGAACTGCGCGGCGGCCGCGAGGGTCCGTACCTGTGCCGGTTGTGCCTTCAGCCAGGAATCGAGGCCATCGGCGGCAATCGGCGCCAGCGCGTGGGCGGCTTCGCCGCGATCGGGGACAAGCAGGCTGGCGAAATCGGTCATCGGCGTTCCAGGCCCTATCGATCGAGCAAAATGTGCATGCGCGCGGTCGCGATCGGCCGGGAGCGGTCGTCCTGCCAGCACACCGCGCTGGCATTGGCGACCCGTTTGCCGATCCGCACGATATGGGCGACCGCGTGGGTGTCGGTCATCACTCCGCCGCGCAGATAGTCGATCGAGATGTTGATCGGCTTGAGGCGGGGTTTCTGCTCGTCGCGCCCGAACTCATGGTCCAGAGCTTCGTAACAGGCCATTTCCAGCAAGCCGCCAATCACCCCGCCATGGACGAAACCCGGTCGTCCCTCCACCTCGTGGCGCCAGCCGATGGTCAGAATGGGTTCGCCGGTGGCGTTGTTGCGGCGGGCGCCGATCACATCGGCGTAGGGGAAGTCGAAGGGCATGCGCTCAGTCCCCCGTGAAGAAGAAGGTCGCCAGCGCATGGGCGACCGGGTCATCGGGGTTACCGTCATGCGCGACGCAGCGGACGAACGCGACGTTGCGCGCGACCCGATAGCAGGTGGCCCGCGCGATGATCGCCTTGCCGGGCGGGGCCGCGCGCACATAATCGATCCGCAGGTCGAGTGTGGCCATGGGCCGCAATTTCTTGATCCTGGCGCCGATCGAGAAGCCGCAGGCGCTGTCGATCAGCGAGATGATCGGGCCGGATGCCAGCACGCCGGTTGCGGCGTTGATCGCCAGCTCGGGCTTATAGTCGAACCCCAGTTCGGCCCAGTCATCGCCATGGGCGATATAGCGCAGGCCGATCTCGCTGATATGGCCCGACATCAGCCGTGAGAAGTTCGCAGGGTTGGTTAGATCCGACACATCGAACGGCATAAGAAGTTGAGCGGCCGGCGCAAGTCCTCAGATCGTCATCTGCGAGCCCAGTTCCACCACGCGATTGGGCGGAATCCGGAAGAAGTCGGTCGGGTCCGACGCGTTGCGGTGGAGGAAGATGAACAACAGGTCCTGCCAGAAGGGCATGCCGCTATGCTTGGAGGGGCGGAGGGTCGACCGGCCGATGAAATAGCTGGTCTGCATCGGTTCCAGCTTGTTGTCGCCATGGCGCAGCGCGAAAGCCAGGTCGCGCGGGATGTCCGGGCTCTCCATGAAGCCGTAGTTGAGCACCGCGCGGGTGAAATTCTCGTCGATGTTCGTCATGTCGAGCCGCTGCGCGGCCGGGACGGCGGGCGTGTTCATCGTGTTGATGGTCAGCGCCAGGTTGCGTTCGTGAAGTATCTTGTTGTGCTTCAGATTGTGGAGCAGCGCGCTGGGCGCCGCCTCCAGGTCCGCCGACAGGAAGATCGCCATGCCGGGCACGCGCTCGGGCGGGCGGGCGCGGAGCATGCGGGCCAGTTCCTCCAGCTCGATCGCCTGGCTCTGGTCGATCGCGAGCAGCATGGTCCGGCCGCGCACCCAGGTTGCGATCAGCAGGCCGACGCCGACCGCGATGAGCAGCGGCACCCAGCCGCCCTCATAGACGCGCAATATGTTGGCGCCGAAGAAGAACAGGTCGAGCAGCAGCAGCGGTGCGATCACCGCCAGCGTCAGCGGCAGGCCCCAGCCCCAGGTGCGGCGAACGACGAGGAAGCCCAGCATCGTCGTCACCACCATCGTGCCCGATACCGAAACGCCGTAGGCGGCCGCCATCGCGGAGGAGGAGCCGAAGCCGAGCACCAGGATCATGACGCCGACGAACAGCAGCATGGTAATCGTCGGCAGATAGATCTGGCCGGCGGCATGTTCGGAGGTCTGGCGGATCTTGAGGCGGGGCAGCAGGCCGAGCTGGATCGCCTGGCGGGTCAGTGAATAGGCGCCGGTGATGACCGCCTGGCTGGCGATCACGGTGGCGCAGGTCGCCAGCAGCACCAGCGGGATGCGGGCGACTCCGGGCGCCATCAGGAAGAACCAGTCCTGGTTGGTGAATTCCAGCCCGCGGGCGGCGGCGATCTCCAGCCGGTGAAGCGCAAAGGCGCCCTGGCCGAGATAGTTGAGCGCCAGCGCGGGGAAGACGATCGCCAGCCAGCCTGTCCGGATCGGTTTCGCTCCGAAATGGCCCATGTCGGCGGTCAGCGCCTCGGCGCCCGTGACGGTCAGGAACACCGCGCCGATCACGAACATGCCGGCCAGGCCGTGGTTGGTCATGAACAGGACGCCATAATGGGGGAGCAGCGCGGCCAGGATCGCGGGCTCGTCGGCGATGTGGATCAATCCGATTCCGGCGATCGTCACGAACCAGAGCAGGCAGATCGGCCCGAACAGCTTGCCCACGATCGCGGTGCCCCGCGCCTGCATCAGGAACAGTCCGATCAGGATTCCGGAGGTGATCAGCAATATCGTGCCCTGCGACACCGAGTGCTCCAGACCGGGAATGGTCCGTAAGCCCTCGACCGCCGAAAGTACCGACAGGGCAGGGGTTATCACCCCGTCGCCGTAGAACAGTGCCGCGCCGGCCGCGCCGAGCAACAGCACCAGCCGGTGGCGTCGCCGGGTCGATCGCTGCGCCAGCGCCATCAGCGCCAGCACGCCGCCTTCGCCGCCATTGTCGGCGCGCATCAGGAACAGCACATATTTGCAGGTGACGACGAGGATCAGTGCCCAGAGCGCGAGGCTGAGCACGCCAAGTATCTCTCCGGCCACGATCCCGTCGGCGGCGGCTTGCCCGAGCGCTTCGCGAAAGGCGTAGATGGGGCTGGTGCCGATATCCCCGAAGACGACGCCCAGCGCTCCGAGCGTCAGCGCCGCCATCGTGTCCTTGCTACGCCGGCTCCGGGGTCTGGAAGCGTCGGCGTCAGCCAGCTCATTGCGCATTCGGGATGCTTTCGAAACGGCGAAACCGGCGCGCATTAGGCCTGTCGCGGGTGGAATGCACGCGGAATCTCGCAGTGGCACGGCATTGTGCGTGTGGGTGTTTGCGCACCGGGCGCAATCGGGGTAAAGGCGGGTCCGAACTGCCCCGGTGGCGCGTCCGAATCGACGTTGTCTCCGGGGCTTCTCTGTTTCCCGCGCCCCCGGAGGCCCGATCATGACCCGCCGCCGCCAGATCTACGAAGGCAAGGCCAAGATCCTGTACGAGGGCCCCGAGCCCGGCACCCTGATCCAGTATTTCAAGGATGACGCCACCGCGTTCAACGCCCAGAAGAAGGGCACGATCAACGGCAAGGGCGTGCTCAACAACCGTATTTCCGAGCATATCTTCACCCTGCTCGGGATGATCGGCGTGCCGACCCACTTCATCCGCCGGCTCAACATGCGTGAACAGCTGATCCGCCAGGTCGAGATCGTTCCGATCGAGGTGGTGGTGCGCAACGTCGCCGCCGGCTCGCTGACCAAGCGCCTCGGGATCGAGGAGGGGACCCAGCTGCCCCGCACGATCATCGAATATTATTACAAGGACGACGCGCTGGGCGATCCGCTGGTCGCCGACGAGCATATCGCCTGCTTCGGCTGGGCCAGCCAGGAGGAGATGCACGACATCGCCGACATGGCGATCCGCGTGAACGACTTCATGTGCGGTCTGTTCGCAGGCATCGGCATCCGGCTGGTCGACTTCAAACTGGAGTTCGGCCGTTTCTGGGACAATGACTATAGCCGGGTGATCCTGGCCGACGAGATCAGCCCGGACGGCTGCCGGCTGTGGGACATCGCCACGAACGAGAAGCTGGACAAGGACCGCTTCCGGCAGGATCTGGGCGGCGAGGTCGAGGCCTATCAGGAGATCGCCCGCCGTCTCGGCCTGATGCCCGATGGGGAGAATATGATCCTCGATCTGGAAAGCCACCGCAAGAATCGGGGCAAGTGATTCCAATGGCTTAGTGGAAGGCCCTTGAGTGCCTGTCTGAGCGCCTTCCGCTTCGCCGCAATCCTGCCGCATTTGGTCGCACCGGTTATTTACAACCGAACGGCTAGACATAATCTGTCCCCTCGATCTGCGGCTTGGCCGCGTGAGTCGAGGAGGACCGGAGCATGGCGACGTCCCGTTTCGAACATCCGTCGTTGGCGCCTGTTGCGTTGCTGCTTCCCGATCTCGATTGCGAAGGGGCGGGCTATTGGCTCGACCACTGGATCGCCAGCCGGATCGATTGCCGTTCGGTGGACGTCGGCCACGCCCGCTGTCCCGATCGCAACGATCTTGTCACCCGCCTCGCACAGGCAATGCGCGGGATCGATGCGCCGCTGATTCTGGTCGGGCATGGTCTCGGTGCGCTCACCATCGCCGCCTGGGCAGGGCTGATGAGCAGTGAAAGCGAGATCGCGGTCGCCGGTGCCCTGCTGGTGGGACCGAGCGATGCGGGAGTGCAGGGTGCCGACAGCCGGCTCCAGAGCTTCGCGCCGCTGCCGTCCGCCGTCTTCTCCTTCCCCGCACTGGTTGTGGCCAGCGAGGATGACCCCCAGCTTTCGCCGGACCGGGCCTTCAGCCTGGCCCGGCAATGGGGCGCCGGCTTCGCCCGCTTCGGAGCCTGCGGCCACTTCACCCCGGTCGATGGCCTTGGCTGGTGGCCGGAGGGAGAGGAGCTTCTCGATCGTTTCATCGATCTGGTCGAGCCGGGGCGCGGGCCCGAGAGGCGGAGCCTGGATCATTTCACGCCGGCCATGCCGTTCAGTCGACCCGGGCCTTCGTCGCTGTTCCGTCCCTAGGACGGTCGCGCCCCGTCCGTCCCATCTCCGGGGGGCGGACGGGGTTGCTTGCGGTCGCGTCCCTTCGGTCGCCGCATGAAGCTAAACTGTCGCCCCGCGAACATATTTCACATTGGCGCGCCGGTGCCCGTCGCTCTATGGGGGCGCCATCAAGGGCCGGTCGACGGTTTGGAAAAGGAATCGAATTCATGAGCAGCCGGACGGAAGCGGTGAAGATCGCGCCGAACGATGCCTTCAACATCCAGACGGTTCTCTGGGTGAAGCACTGGAACGAGCATCTGTTCAGCTTCGCGGTCGATCGTCCGGCGTCGCTGCGGTTCCGCTCGGGCGAGTTCGTGATGATCGGCCTGCCGACCGACGCGCGACCGCTGTTGCGCGCCTATTCGATCGCCAGCCCTTCCTATTCCGACGAGATCGAATTCCTCTCGATCGCTGTACAGGATGGCCCGCTGACCTCGCGGCTGCGCCACATCATCCCCGGCGACGAGATATATCTCGCCCGCAAGACCACCGGAACCCTGGTCGCCGACGCGCTGACCCCCGGAAAGCGGCTGTTCCTGCTGGCTACGGGCACGGGCCTCGCGCCTTTCCTGTCGGTGATGCGCGATCCGGACATCTATGAGCGCTACGAGCAGGTGGTCATCGTCCACAGCGTCCGTCATGTCAGTGATCTGGCCTTCCGCGACGTGCTGGAGAGCCGCCTTGCCGGTGATCCGCTGGTCGAGGACGAGGCCGCCGCCAAGTTCCGCTACATCCCGATCGTCACCCGCGAGCCCTTTCCGCGGCAGAAGCGCATCACCACGCTGATGGAGGATGGCGGCCTGTTCGATGGCGTCGACGGCGAGAAGGCGCTCGATCCCGCTACCGACCGGGTGATGATGTGCGGGAGCATGGACATGATCCGCGACTGCTCGGCCATCCTGGAGCGCCTCGGTTTCGAGGAGGGGTCCAACGCAAAGCCCGCCGACTTCGTGATCGAAAAGGCCTTCGTCGGCTGAATTTGCCTCTATCAAGGTCGGAGGTTCAGGCCCTGGGCCGGAGCAGCAGGTCGAGCCATCCCGGCCCGATTCCGGTCCGTTCGAGGCGCGGATAGCGGTTGCCGCCATAATAGGGGATCGACACGGTCCGATACTGGTCGCCCCGCCGGACGATCAGGTCGATCGGCCTGCGGGTCCTTGCCGCTTCGGCGATCCGTTCGGCGAGCCGGTCGCTGGCATAGCCTTCGCCGCCAACCGCTACCACGAACTCGTTGTTGGTCAGGCCGGCGGCAAAGGCCGGGCTGTCCCATATGACCTGATCGATGCTGCGGTCGCCATTGTCGATCGACAGTCCCAGTGAATAGCTGAAATCGGCGATCTTGCGGCGTCGTTCCTCGATCCTCCAGAAATTGGTGGGCTTGTCCGAATAGACCAGCCGGTAGCCGCCCTTGGTGATCCAGTCGCTGGGGGCGTTGGGGCGGGCTTCCTCGACGCGGGTGCGCAGATAGTCGGCCCAGTCATGGGGGGCGATCGCGTTCAGCGTGGCGACGACATCGTCAAGCGTATAGGTCAGAGTTCCCCAGTCGCCGTCGCGCATGCCGAAGAAGGCGCGCGCGAAATCGTCGAGCGAGCGCCGCCCGCCGGTGAGTTCGCGCAGTTGCATGTCGACGTCGAGCCAGACCAGCATGCCTTCGTTATAATAATCCTCGGAACGCTGGAGGCTGGTCCAGGGCTGCGGGCGTCGCGCGGCGATGATCGGGTCGGTGGTGGTGTCGATCAGCGGGCGCCACTGCCGACCCGGCCGGGTATCGAGCTGCGCCGCCGCCATGGCCAGGAAGGCGAGGGTGTCGTCGGCGGAGACGAGACCTGACCGCGCCTGCAGCACATAGCCCCAATATTGCGTCTGCCCCTCATAGACCCAGAGCAGCGAATTGCGCATCGGCACGCTGTAATCGGGGGTGTAGAGATCGGCGCCGCGCCGATATTTTCCGTTCCAGCTGTGGACATATTCGTGCGGCAGCAGGTTGTGCCGCTGGGTCTGTTCCTCCCAGCGGGTGAAATAGCCGGTGGCGACGCCATTCTCGCTCGATCGCTGATGCTCCAGCCCGATGCCGCCGAGCCGGTCGCTGATGAACAGCAGGAAATCATAATGGTCGTAATGTTCGGCCCCGAACAGCTTGAGCGCCTGTTCGACCATCCGGCGATGGGCTAGGAGCTGGGGTTCGGTCGCGGCCAGTTCGTCGGGGCTGTCGGCGGCGATATTGAGCCGCACCTTGGGGCTGAGCTGGTGCTGGCGGAAATGGCGGCCTGCCAGCATCGGGCTGTCGACCAGTGTCTCGAAGCTGACGGGACGGAAACGGATTCGTCCGGAAGGCGCCGCGGCTGCCGGTTCCAGCGCGGTGCCGTATCCCCAGCCGGTCGGCAGCACCGCGGTGGGCGCAACCATGATGCGCCGGGTGAACCAGCCCGCCGGATAGAAGGCGACGAGGTTCCATTGCAGGTTGAGCATCTCGCTCGTCATCACCACGCGTCCCTGCGCGGCATTGGTGGGTGATACATAGTCGAAGCTGAGCGTGATGCTGCCCGCACCCGCCGGAACGTCGACCGCGATCGCATAGACGTCGACCGGGTCGCGCTTCCATGCGAGCGATTTGCCATTGGCTGTGATCGCGATGTTGGCGACGTCGTCTATCGGGCCGCGCGGGGCATGGTTGCCAGGCAGCCACTGCGGATAGAGCAGGTATAGGCGGCCGGGGTTTGCCACCGGGATCGTCTCGGTCACCTTGAAGATGCCGCGCGCGACGTCGGTCGCGTCTACGGCCAGTTCGATCGTACCGGGAAAGGGAATGTCGCGGGCGACGGGCACCTGCCGTTCGATCGGCAGAGGATCGGGCATGCTGAAATCGATGGCCGGCGCGGGAATGGAAAGCGAGGCCGCGATTGCCGCGGACAGGTACAGGGGGACGGAACGCATAGGGGCCACGGCATCCATTCTGATTATGGCGGGAACATGCCGTTTTCCGGGGGCGCCGTCACCCCCCTGCGATTAGGGATGGATCAACCACAGGTCGACCGGTGGCGGTCGATGCGGATGTCGTCGGTGGCGGGCCAGGCCTGATGCTCAGCCCACCATTTCACCGCATCGACCAGGCCGTCGCGTAGCCGGCGGACATGCCGTCTTCCATCCTTGGAATTTATCTTGAACATGGTCGTCTCCTCGTTTCGACGACCTTTCAAATATGGATATTCCCTGCTTATCGCCAATCGTTTATGAGGCGTCACAGATAAGGTAGATTTATCTATATGGGGCGACAGATTCCTCCGCTCAGCGCGGTTCGGGTATTCGAGGCGGCCGCGCGTCATCTCAACTTCACCCGCGCCGCCGAGGAACTGGCCATGACCCAGGCGGCGGTCAGCTATCAGGTGCGGATGATCGAGGATCGGCTGGGCACGCCTTTGTTCGTGCGCACCGGGCGGCGGGTATCATTGAGCCCGGCAGGCCAGCGGCTGGCGCCACAGGTCTCGGCGGCGTTCGACCTGCTTGATGAGGCGTTCGCCAAGGCGCGCCAGACCGAGGGCGGGGTGTTGACGATAAGTGCCGCTCCGGGGGTGGCGGCGGGCTGGCTGGGACCGCGTCTCGCCCGTTTCCAGCTGGCAAAGCCCGATATCGCGGTGCGGCTGCTCGCCAGCCACGAGCTTGTCGACTTCGCGCGCGACGAGGTCGATGTCGGTATCCGGATCGGCCATGGCGACTGGCCGGGATTGCGCGCCGTGGAGCTGTTTCCGGCCGAGTTCACGCCGATGTGCAGCCCCGCCTATCTGGAGCGCATGGGGCCTTTCACCGATCCCGCCCAACTGCTCGATACCTTGCGGATGAATTCCGATGACATCTGGTGGCGTGCCTGGTTCAGCCAGGTTGGCACGGCCATCCCCGACGATTTCACCCGGCGTTCGATCCACGTCGATTCCCAGGTGATCGAGGGCATGGCGGCGATGGCGGGGGAGGGGCTGGCGATGCTCACCCCGCGCTTCTGGCCGTTCGAACTGGCGACCGGCCGGCTCGTCCAGCTATTCCCTCATGTCGGGCGTGGCGGCAGCTTCTGGCTGGTCTATCCCGAGCATCGCCACAACGCCGCGAAGGTAAAGGCGTTTCGCGAGTGGCTGATGGGCGAGGTGGCGGCGACGGCGTGATGGGAAGCCTCTTCCCCGTTCCCCCTTTTACCCGCTAGACGTTTCCCATGACCGATCTCGCCGAGCTGCCCGACGACAGCGTTCGCAACACCCCCTTCGATAGCGCGCTCTCCGATCGCTATCTCGTCTATGCGCTGTCGACGATCACTGCGCGTTCGCTGCCCGATGTGCGCGATGGGCTGAAACCGGTGCATCGCCGGCTGCTCTGGGCGATGCGGCTGCTGCGGCTCGATCCCGCCTCAGGTTACAAGAAATGCGCCCGCGTCGTCGGCGACGTAATCGGCAAATACCATCCGCATGGCGACCAGTCGGTCTATGATGCGATGGTCCGCCTCGCCCAGACCTTCTCGCTGCGTTACCCGCTGGTCGACGGCCAGGGCAATTTCGGCAATGTCGATGGCGATAACGCGGCGGCGATGCGCTATACGGAAGCACGGCTGACCGCCGCCGCCAACGAACTGATGGCCGGACTCGATGAGGGCACGGTCGATTTCCGTCCCACCTATAATGGCGAGGAGGAAGAGCCGGAGATATTCCCCGGCCTGTTCCCGAACCTGCTTGCCAATGGCGCCAGCGGCATTGCCGTCGGCATGGCCACCTCGATCCCGCCGCACAATGTCGCCGAGCTGGTCGATGCCGCCGTCCACCTGATCGACCAGCCCGAGGCGACCAGCGCCGAGTTGATGCACTATGTTCAGGGTCCGGACTTTCCGACCGGCGGCGTGCTGGTAGACAGCGCCCAGTCGATCGCGGACGCCTATGCGAGCGGCCGCGGCGCCTTCCGCGTCCGCGCGCTCATCGAAAAGGTCGAGGAAAAGGGCGGCGGCTGGCACCTCGTCGTCAGCCAGATTCCCTATCAGGTCCAGAAGTCGAAGCTGATCGAGGAGATTGCCGAGCTCATCAACGAGAAGAAGCTGCCGATCCTCGCCGACGTCCGCGACGAGAGCGACGAGGATATCCGCATCGTCCTCGAACCGCGCAGCCGCACCGTCGACGCCGACATGCTGATGGAAAGCCTGTTCCGGCTGACCGACCTAGAGGTGCGCGTCTCGCTCAACCTCAACGTGCTCGACGACACCCGCACGCCGATGGTGATGAGCCTCGCCCAGGCGCTGTCGGCCTGGCTCAAGCATCAGTTCGAGGTGCTGATCCGCCGATCGCAGCATCGCCTCGCCAAGATCGCCGACCGGATCGAACTGCTCGACGGCTATCTGATCGTATATCTCAACCTCGACCGGATCATCCAGATCATCCGCGAGGAGGACGAGCCCAAGGCGGTGATGATGGCCGAGTTCGGCCTCACCGACCGTCAGGCCGAGGCGATCCTCAACATGCGGCTGCGCAGCTTGCGCAAGCTGGAGGAGATGGAACTCCGCAAGGAACGCGACACGCTCGACGCCGAGGGCAAGGGGCTGGAAGAACTGATCGCCAGCCCGGCCCGCCAGCGCACCCGGATGAAGCGCGACCTCGCGGCGCTGCGCAACCGCTATGGCCCGGAGACGGCGCTGGGCGCGCGCCGCACCAGCCTGTCGGAAGCCGCGCCCGCGCGCGAGATTCCGCTGGAGGCGATGGTCGAGCGCGAGCCGGTGACGGTGATCCTCTCGCAGCGCGGCTGGATCCGCGCGATGAAGGGCCATCTCGACGATGCGGCGACTGCGGTGGTCAAGTTCAAGGAGGGCGACGGCCCGGCCTATGCCATCAAGGCGCAGACCACCGACCGCATCCTGCTCGCGACCGACCAGGGCCGCTTCTATACGCTGCCGGCCGACAAGCTGCCTGGCGGGCGCGGTTTCGGCGAGCCCGTGCGCCTGTTCGCCGATATCGACGCTGATGCCCGGGTGGCGGCGCTGCTCGTCGCGAAGGCGGGGGCGGAACTGCTGCTGGCTTCTGCCGATGGCAAGGGCTTCGTCGTCGATATGGGCGAGGTCACCGCCGAGACCCGCAAGGGTAAGCAGGTGATGAACCTGCGCGAGAAGGGGCGGCTCAGCGTCGTCCATCGGGTTGCGCCGGGTGACGATTATGTCGCGGCGATCGGCGACAACCGCAAGATGGTGGTCTTCCCCCTCAATGAGTTGCCGCGCATGGCGCGCGGTCAGGGCGTGACCATCCAGCGCTACAAGGATGGTGGGCTCTCCGATGCGATCAGCTTCAAGCTGGAAGAGGGGCTCAGCTGGATGATGGGCGGCGAGACCGGCCGCACCCGTACTGAAAGCGACCTGACCCCGTGGCGAGCGGCGCGCGGCGCGGCGGGCCGCATGCCGCCGGTGGGTTTCCCGCGCGACAACCGCTTCAAGCCTTGATGCCGCCCCGGCGAAGGCCGGGGGTCGTTGGCGTTTTTTGAGATGCGGTCGACGCAGGAGCCGCTTGTGGCCCGGCCCCCCGCCGGAATGGCGAAGCGGCGCCAATAGACCTTCGGCGAGCTAAGTCCATGCGTAGCCAAAGGATTAAGCCCGAGGAAACAGAGCATTAACCCTGCGCTGCTAATGCCGTTGGACCATGCGGGCGGCGAAAACCCAATTTGCGACTTCATCCGATCGGATCGGAAACGACGCCGCTGTGCCCGCGCTCCAGCTTCCCGCCGCCCTTCAGGAACTCCTCGATACCCCGCGCACCGCCGCGCAGCAGGAGTTCATCGATACGCTCCCGATCGCGATCGCCTTGGTCTGCATGGTCGATCGCAAGCCAACGATATTGGCTAGAAACAGCGCGTTTTTGCAGATCGCATCGCGTCACGGCCTGCCGCGCCAGGCCGATCCCGCGCGTGATCTCTGCGCCGGCATTGCCCTGCCGCTGATGCCGGTGATCGCGAACTTCCTTGACGGGGACGAGATAGAACGCAGCTTCGACATGCAGGAAGGTGACGGCATCTCGGGCCGACATTTCGCGGTCCGGCTGTCGCGTCTCGCAAGCGGCGAATCACCCGTGCCCCGCTGCATCGTTTCGCTGATCGACCGCACCCAGCAGGTGGAGGGCGAGCGCTCCCTGCGCACCCAGATGCTGCGCGACAGCCTCACGGGCCTGCCCAACCGAGCTGCTTTCGCGGAGCAGATCGAGCAGGCGATGGTCAATTTCGAGACCGAGGGCCGCCAGTTCGCGGTGCTGCTGATCGATCTGACCCGCTTCAGCCGCGTCAATGAAGGCGTCGGATCGCTGGCAGGCGACGAGCTGATCATCACTGTCGCGCGTCGCCTGATCTCGGCGCTGCGCGCGGGCGACGTGCTCGCCCGCCTGGTTGGCGACGAATTCGCGGTGCTGCTCAGCGTCGCCGATGACCCGTCGGAGGCGATGCGCGCCGCGCGCCGCATGCAGGCCTGCCTCGCCACGCCGATCCGGCTGGGTGATCTGGAGATCAAGATCGACTGCGCGGTCGGTGCGGCGATGATGACATCGACCGTCGATGCCGCCGAGGATCTGATCCGCAACGCCCAGTTCGCGATGAAGCGCGCCAAGCATTCGGGCCATGCCGAGCTGTATCAGGCGTGCGACAGCACCGCCGCCCGCCAGCGCTTCAGCCTGGAAACCGAACTGCGCCGGGCGATCGAGCGCGATCAGTTGCATCTCGCCTTTCAGCCGCTGGTCGATCTGAAGAGTGGCGCGGTGCTCGGCTTCGAGGCGCTCGCCCGCTGGGACCACCCGGAAAAGGGCGCGATCTCGCCGGTCGAGTTCATCCCTGTCGCCGAGGAATCGGGCCTGATCGTGCCGCTTGGCCGCTGGGCGCTGCGTGCCGCTACCCGCACCCTCGCCGAATGGGACCGCAAGGCAGGCTCGCCACTGCCGGTGCATATGGCGGTCAATGTCTCGGCGGTTCAGTTTCACCGCGACGATGTCGTCTCGGCGGTGGAGGCCGCCCTGGCCGAGAGCGGCCTGGCCGGCAACCGGCTCAAGATCGAGTTGACCGAAAGCTGCATCGTCAGCGATCCGGACGGCATCGCCCAGGTGCTGCGCGCGATCCACGATCTGGATGTCATGATCGCGATGGATGATTTCGGCACCGGCTATTCCAGCCTCGCCTATCTTCAGCAGCTGCCGATCAACGTGCTGAAGATCGACCGCAGCTTCGTGGCGCCGATGCTGCAGGACAAGGATTCGGTCGCGATCGTGCGCGCCATTCTTGGCCTCGCCTCGGCGCTGGGTATGGCCACCACCGCCGAGGGTGTGGAATCACCCGAGCTGGTCGAGACCCTGATCAGCCTAGGCTGCGATGTTGCGCAGGGTTATCACTTTGCCCGCCCGCTGCCTTCGGACGAGGCCTATGCCTATTTCCGGTCGCGCAACGCCTGAAGCAGTTCGCCGCCGACGATCTCCTCGGTTCTCTCAGGGCCGGGGAAATCCTCCGAAACCCATCGCCTTTCGATCGCCTGCAGCGTAGCCGCCACCATCGGCCCGGCGGGCAAGCCGCGCGCGATCAGGTCGCCGCCGCCGAGCGGCAGCTTGGGGCGCTGCCAGTCGCGCAGATGGTTCAGCTCCAGCGCGTCGACGGGTCGCGGCCCGCGCAACAACAGATCGGCCGCAACATCCGGGCCGAAGCGATAGGCGAGGGCGCGTGCGGGCCCGTCGTCCGCCAAGGCGGCGGCCTGGAGCCTTTTGGTCGCCGCTTTCGACAATTTGAGCCGCTGCGCGATCGCCACCTGTCCGGCCGGGTCGGCGGGCAGCAATGCGCCGAGTCTGCGCAGGGGATCGGCCGGCACTCCGGCCGCGCGCTCGCGTTCGATCAGGCGCTCGAGCCGCGCGACGCCGTCGCCATCGATTTCGGGAATGATCGGCCGGAACAGGCCGTGCTCGGTCATCAGCCGTATCGTCGGCCCCGGGTCGCGGCCGCCGAGCAGCTTCAGCAGTTCATCGGCGATCCGCTCGCGCGACAGCGCCATCAGGTCGTTGGCGCGGGCGACGCAGGCGGCCAGGGCGGCGGGGTCGGGGTCGCCCCGCCCGAAGCGCTCATGGAAACGGAACAGCCGCAATATGCGCAGATGGTCCTCGGCGATGCGCTGGAATGGGTCGCCGATGAAGCGGACGAGGCCGGCCTTCAGATCGGCCAGCCCGCCGAAATAGTCATGCACCTCTCCGCTGAACGGATCGGCTGACATCGCGTTGATGGTGAAGTCGCGCCGGGCGGCATCCTCTGCCCATATGTCGGTGAAGGCGACGACGGCGCGGCGGCCGTCGGTGGCAACATCGCGGCGCAGGGTCGTCACCTCCACCGGCCCCGATGGCAGCAGCGCCGTCACCGTGCCGTGGGCGATTCCGGTGGGGATAGCCTTGAAACCCGCCGCGACGATGCGGCGGCTGCTCTCCTCGGGCAGCAGCCGGGTCGCGCAGTCGATATCCTTGACCGGCAGGCCGAGCAGCGTATCGCGGACCGCGCCGCCGACGAAGCGCGTGTCGGCGGCGCCGCCCAGCGCCTCGATCAATCGATCGAGGCCGGATGCCCGGCGCCAGGGCGCGTCCGGCAGCCGGGTTATGGGGGGCGTCATTCGGCGGCCTCGAGCGCGGCGCGCAGGCGCGGGGCGAGATGGACGATCAGCCCGGCCGTCACGCCCCATATCCGCTGATGGGGCCAGTCTATCTCGAAATAATGGCGCGTCGTTCCCTCGAACATGGCTGATCGGCGCAGATGATTGGCCTCTGCCAGCAGATGGCCGAGCGGGACCTCGAAGATTCCCGCAACCTCGGCCTCGTGCGGATGGAGGGGGAGACCATTGGGGATCACGCCGACTACCGGCGTTATCAGATAGCCGGATCCGGTTGCGTGGCTGCGCGTGGGGCCGACGATCTCCACCTTCTCGGGCGGCAGCCCGATCTCCTCCCAGGCCTCGCGCAGCGCGCCCGCGACCGGGCCGTCATCCTCGGGATCGAGCCGCCCGCCGGGGAAGGCGACCTGGCCGGCATGCGCGCGCAGCGCCTCATGGCGAACGGTGAGCAGCACGCGGGGCTCGGGTGCGTCGATGATCGGCACCAGCACGGCTGCCGGCGTAAGCCGCGATATGTCCGGATTGAGGGTGGGATGCTGGACGAGGGGTTTCGCTTCGTCCGGGTTGGCTTCGAGGCTGCGGCGAAGCCGCTCGGCTAGCGGGCTCATTGCGAATCGAGCGCGAAGAATTGGCCTTCGCTCCAGATACCGACCGGCTCTTCTCCGGAATCCAGCGCCAGATTGACCAGCTCATAATAGACCGGCCGCGAGATCAGCGCGTCGAGCCCCCCGCGCACCTTTATATAAGGATGCGGCCCGTCCGCCTTCTCGGCCACGGTCAGCGGGTGATCGGCATCCGCGACGACGAGGTCGCCGGTGTTGAGCCGGAAGGCCAGCCGGCGGTCGCGCCCCTCGCCCTCGCTCTTGAGTTCGACTGCCACGAAGGGCGCGTCGTCGACCGTGATGCTGAGCTTTTCGGCCGGGGTCACCAGCACATAGGAGCCATCGGCCTCGCGCCGCAGGATCGTCGAAAACAGGCGCACCATGGCGGGGCGGCCGATGGGGCTGCCCTGATGATACCAGGTCCCGTCGCTGGCGATCCGCATCGTGCTGTCGCCGCAATGCTCCGGATTCCATTTGTCGACTGGAGGCAGGCGATTCTCTGCCGCGTACGCCGCAATGTCGTTCAGCGACAGGCCGGCAAAATCGGGGGAGGGGCGGCTTTCGGGCATGCGGGCGATGTGCCGTCAAACCCCCGCCGGTACAAGAGGGCGATCAGCGCCGTATCGCGGGGGCGAGCGCCGGAACACGGGACGGGCCGAGCGAAGCCTGCTCCGGAATGGCCTGCCCGGGACGCAGCCGGGCCAGCAGCCGATCGCGATCGACCGGCCCCGGCAGGGTCCAGCCGCTTGTGTGGCGTGCCGAGAAGCCGAAGAAGCGATCATAATAGATCGCATCGCCGATCAGCATCATCGGCGCCGCATCAGCGGCATCGGCCGCGGCCAGCGCCTTGTGCATCAGCAGGCGGCCGATGCCGTCGCGCTGACGATCGGGCCGTACCGCGACGGGGCCGACGAGGATCAGCGGGGTGCGGGTGCCGTCGGCTTCGGTCAATTCGACGGGCCAGCACTGGATCGACCCGACCAGCGTGCCATCCTCAACCGCCGCGAAGCTCAGTTCCGGAACCGGATCGGTGCCCTCGCGCAGCTTATAGGCCGTGCGCCCATGTCGGTCGGTACCGAAAGCCAGATCGAGCAGATGGTCGATGGCGGCGGCCGGAACCGAAGCGATGGGAACGAGCTGGATCAATGCGGTTGGGCATCCTTGTCGAAATGGAGGGGGCGCTTTAGCGTCCTGAAGATGAATGTGAAGCAAATTCGGATGGCAGATCGATGAAGCTCTACGACGGCGCCTGGGCGCCCAGCCCCCGGCGTGTGCGCATCTTCCTCGCCGAGAAGGGCATCGAGATCGAGCGCGTGGTTCTCGACCTCAGGCATGGCGAACATCTCGAGCCTGATTATGCCGGCATCAATCCGCAGCGGCAGTTGCCCTCACTGCTGCTCGACGATGGCACGCTGATCGACGATTCGATCGCCATCTGCCGTTATTTCGAGGCTCTTCAGCCCGATCCGCCTCTGTTCGGGGGGACACCGCGCGAAATCGGCCTTGTCGAAGCATGGCTGCGTCGAATCGAGCATGACTGCTTCCAGGCCGTGGCGATCGCGCTGCGCAACAGGTCGCCCGCTTTCGCCGGGCGCGCGGTCAGCGGACAATGGCCGCCGATCGAACAGATTCCCGCGCTGGTCGACCGCGGACGCTGCATGTGGGACGCTTTTGCCACGGTGCTCGACGGGCATCTCGCCGACCAGGCTTATATTGCCGGGGATGATTTCACGATGGCCGACATCGCCGGGCTGGCCGCGATCGACTTCGGCATCGACACCCGGATGCCGGACCCCCGCGAAGGCCGGCCGGCCCTTGCCCGCTGGCATGCGGCGGTTGCGGCCCGGCCCTCGGCTTCGGCGTGATTTTTCCCCACCATCTGTGGAAAGCCTGTGGATAAGCTGGGGACAATGGCCTTCCGCTTCCCTGCGCATGGTGCCCACCCCCGGCTTGCCCGATTTTCGGGCAGCGACTTTTCCGATTGCCGCGATTTCCGAGTCAGCAGATGTTTCCATCTGCTTTGAAATCGCTTTATCGCAGGCGGCCATGACCCCGGAGTTCGGAAACAGCAGGACGGCGATCGTCACCGGCGCCGCCAAGCGGATCGGCGCCGAGATCGCGTCCGCGCTCGCCGCGGACGGCTGGGATGTGCTGGTCCATTATCGCCACTCGGCGGCCGAGGCGAAGGCGCTGGCCGCGCGGCTGCCCCGCGCCCGCGCGGTGGCGGCCGACCTAGCCACGGCCGACGGCGCGGATCGGGTGATCGCGGCGCTCGCCGGCATGCCGCCGCCCGCGCTGCTGGTGAACAGCGCTTCCTCCTTCGTCTATGATTCGCTCGACGATTTCTCGGTCGAGGCGTGGGACATGCACATGGCCGCCAATGCGCGGGGCCCCGCGTTGCTGTCCCGCGCCTTCGCGGCTGCCGTGCCCGAAGGGCAGGGCGGGCTGATCGTCAACATGCTCGATGCCAAGCTGTCCGGGCTCAACCCCGATTTCTTCACCTACACCATCTCGAAGATCGCCTTTGCCGGGGTGCATGAGCTGCTCGCGCGCTCGCTTGCCTCCTCGCATATCCGGGTCAATGCGATCGCCCCCTCGGTAACGCTGGTTTCGGGGCCGCAAAGCCGGGAGAATTTCGAGAAGGTCCACGCGCTCAATCCGCTCGGCCGCGGGGTCGAAGTGTCGGAGATCGTCGCCGCGCTGCGCTTCTTGATCGCGGTGCCGACGATCACGGGCCAGACGATCACGCTCGATGGCGGGCAGCGCTTCCTCGGCCTTGCCCGCGATGTCCAATATCTCGATCAGGAGCCCTGATGGATCCCGCCTCGCTCGACGGGCTCGTGCCCGCCCATCTGCATCCCCGCACCCGCCGGATCGTGCTGCGCGATTTCGCGGTGCCGGTGGATATCGGCTTCCATGATTTCGAGGTCGGCAATCCGCAGCGTGTCTCGGTCACCGTCGAGGTGTGGCTCGACGAGGCCGCCTTCGCCTCGGAGGACAAGGTGGCGGTCGCCTGGGACTATGATTTCCTGCGCACCGAGATACTCGCGCTGGTCGCGGGGCGCCGCTTCAATCTCCAGGAGGTGCTGGCGCGCGAAATCTACACCCTCGTCGCCGCGCGCGCTGGCGTCATGGGGCTCCGTATCGCGATCAGCAAGCCCGACGTTTATCCCGATTGCGCGGCGGTGGGCGTGGAACTGAGCTCGTTCTGAGCCCTGCTCGCCACACCCCGGCTTCCGGCCGGGGCGCGGCGGACATCATCGCACGATCAGCCGCCCGCAGGGGCCGAGCTGGCCCAGCACGAACTGATAATCCCTGCGCACCGCCTCCCCATCGGTCGCCGAGAGGGCGGCGATGCTCGTGCCGGGCAGGCGCTGCGGCAGGAAGCACGCCAGCCGGTACCACAACAGGCTGTTGCGAGGCGGCGCCTTGGCGCTGTCGTCAACCATCTCGCCGAGCGCTACCGCAAATTGCGGTTGCTCCCCGGGCCGGCGCAATACCGACAGGGAGATCGGCCGGTTGTCGGGGGTGGTCAGGAATATCTGGGATTCGCTCTCGCCGGGAATCGCGCCGGGTACGTGGAAGGCATTGCCCACCCCGGTGATGAAGGGCGGCGCGGACGCGGCGCTCGCCTCCGTCAGCAGGCTCCGGAGCGTCGATTCGGTGGTTTGCGTCCAGTCGAGCTGAGAATAAGGTGAAGTGAGACGCACCTCCAAGGAGCGCCCCTGAACCCGGTTCGCAAAGAGGATGAATCGCGCTTTTTTCAGCTTTGGGGCCTTGCCCTTTCCGTCCAGCGGAACGTCGACAATATAGCTGATGACGCCGGGAAGGCCGTCGGCTCCCCGTAACAGCATTCCTGTCTGAGCCTGGATCAGAAAACGGGCATTCCCTGCCGCAAGCCCGGGCGCGAGCTCGCCCTTAAGTCGCTCCGCCTTGATCACCGTGACGCCGGTAACGACCTGCGCCGACAAGGCCAGATCGGCCAGGTCCGCATAGGAAAACTGCCGAATTCCGGGCTTTGACGACATCGGGGAGGGCGTGGCCGCCGTCGTCTGGGCAAGCAGCATTCCATCCGGAATCAGAATGGAGCCAATCGTAAAAGCAAATAACGTGCCAAAATGGCGAAAGGGGTGGCGCTTACCCGTTGGGGGCATGGGCATTTTCCTCATTTCCGCTGTCCGGCCCGATTGCATAGCCGTGATCGTTGCGGGGGGCCATGCCGGAAAAGCTCAAACTACTGGCCCTTCGGTTATTGCGTCCATCGAACTGTCGCGATAAGGACACTCCTCCGCTAAATATTATAAATATGACTGGCGGGGTTGGGCCGGGCGCTGGTGGCACTCCCATTGGTGCGTTCCGGGTTTTTTTGCTGGCTTTTCGATTGGAGGGAGTGTCATTCCTTAATGGCTTACGGTGATCAAACCATGAGCACCCGCAAGGCGGTGTCGATAGCCATGGTGATCGTTCTCCATGCGGTCATCGGCTACGCCTTCGTCACTGGGCTTGCTTATAACGTCGTCAAGAAGGTCGCCCGCGATCTGAAGACGTTCGACGTCGAAGAGGAGGCTCCTCCGCCCCCGGACAAGCCGCCGCCCCCGCCGCCTGAAACCAAGATCGAGCCGCCGCCCGTGATCGCGCCGCCGCCGATCGTTCAGGTCGCGCCGACCGTGGCTCCGCCGATCGTATCGGTGCCGACGCCGCCGCCGCCGGTGATTCACGAAACTGCGCCGCCGGCTCCTCCGCCGCCTGCCGTTTCGCGCCCCGGCAAGCCGCGCGGCAATCCGAGCGAGTGGGTGACGACCGAAGATTATCCGTCCGCGGATCTTCGCGCCGAGAACCAGGGCGTCAGCGCTGCCGAACTCACTGTGGGCGCCGATGGCAAGGCTTCGAACTGCAAGATCACTTCGTCGAGCGGTTTCCCGGGCCTGGATGCGAAGACCTGTCAGATGCTGCTGCGTCGTTCGCGGTTCACGCCGCAGCTCGATGGCAACGGCCAGCCCATGCCTTTCACTTATCGTCAGCGTGTCCGCTGGCAGATCCCGAAAGACTGAGCTTATGGGCCGGGCCGGCGCCTGATGCCGGCCCGGCCTTTCACTTGATCGCGATATTCAGACAGATTTAGAGAAGGACAATAAGTTTATGGCTAGTCCCGCAGCCGGTGGTTCCAACCCCTATGGCCTGATGGCCGCCCTGGAGCAGGGTGGCACGATTGCCTGGGCAACCTTCATCATCCTCGTCGTCATGTCGGCGGCTTCCTGGTACATCATGTTCACCAAGCTGCTCGAGCAGCAGAAGATCCTCAACCAGGGCAAGCGCGCCCGCGCCCAGTTCTGGTCGGCGCCGAGCCTGCGCGACGGCCAGGCGAAGCTCGAGAAGAACTCGGCCTATCGCCAGATCGTCGACGACGGCCTGCTCGCCCAGGATCAGCACACCAAGCTGACCGACCCGGTCGACCAGCATGAGTGGCTGACCGGCTCGCTGCTCCGCAGCCAGGCGCTGATCAACTCGAAGCTCGGCAACGGCCTCGCGGTTCTCGCGACCGTCGGTTCGACCTCGCCGTTCATCGGCCTGTTCGGCACCGTGATCGGCATCTACCGCGCCCTCATCAAGATCGGCGCTGCCGGTCAGGCCTCGATCGACGCCGTCGCCGGCCCGGTCGGTGAAGCTCTGATCATGACCGCGCTGGGTCTGGCCGTGGCCGTTCCGGCCGTGCTTGGCTACAACTGGCTGATCCGCCGCAACAAGGTCGTCGCCGAGGAGCTGTCGGCTTTCTCGACCGACCTGCACGGCTACATGGTCTCGGCCGGCGCGGTGAAGCCCGCTGTCGCGGTCAAGGCTGCTGCTCCGGCGCCTGCCGTCAAGAAGTAAGCGCTTGGCGATAGGGGCGGGCGCTGCGGCGCCCGCCCTCGTCGCGAAGGAATGACTGGTCCGGTCCCAACACCCCGCGTGGGGAGTGCTGCCGGGCTTAGCAAGTAGATAGGATTTGCGCCGATGGCCATGAGTGCCGGCCCAGCCGAAGACGGCAGCCCGATGTCGGACATCAACACGACGCCGCTCGTCGACGTCATGCTGGTGCTTCTGATCATCTTCCTTATCACGGTTCCGGTCGTGATCCAGACCGTGCCCGTCAAGCTTCCGAGCGTGGTTTTCGAGGCGACCACCACCAAGCCGGAGAACGTGGCTCTCACCGTCCGGGCCGCGCCTAACGGTGCCTGCGAGGTCTATTGGGGCCTCACCAAGGTGAGTTCGCCGGAACTGATCGACCGCGCGGTCGTCAAGCTTCGCAAGGAGATCGATCGTCAGGGTGGCCCCAATGCCCCCGGCCTCGAGCTTCCCGAAGTCCATATCCGCGGCGACGTGAACACGCCCTACCGCTGCATCGGCGGCACCGTGTACACCATGCAGCGCGCAGGCTTCGTCCGCGTCGGCTTCATTTCCGAGCCGCCCGCGGGCTACACCAACGCGCGTCTCTGATCTCGCTTTCCAGGAGTAGTTAAGATGGCAATGTCAGCCGGAGCCGCGGAAGGCGAACCGATGATGGACATCAACACCACGCCGTTGATCGACGTGATGCTGGTGCTTCTGATCATGTTCATCATCACCATTCCGATCCAGACGCATGCGGTGAAGCTCGACCTTCCGGTCGATACGGGCGATCACACGCCGCCGCCGATCGATCCGGTCAAGAACAAGGTCGTTATCACCGCCAACAACCAGGTGATGTGGAACGGCTCCGAGATCGATCTGGTCCGCCTGCGCCAGTATCTGGACATCACCCAGACGATGAACCCGATCCCCGAGCTGCACCTGCAGCCCGAGGCCCAGGCCCGCTACGATCTGGTCGACCGCGTCCTTGCGGTTACCAAGCGCGCGCAGGTCGAGAAGATGGGCTTCGTCGGCAATGAGGCTTATGCCAACGCTTTCTGAGCGTTCTAGGCGGATGTCTTCATCCGCTGGCTCGGGAAATCGCGCACTGAAAAGTGCACGGTTCGAAACGGAAAGGGCGACCCTCGGGCCGCCCTTTTTGTTTGTGTTCCATGTCGATAAATCGTCGCCCTGGCGGAGGCCGGGGCCGTGAAAGATTCTTACGGCACAGCTACGGCAAGAGCCGCTGACGGCCCCGGCCTCCGCCGGGGCGGTGCTATCGATCAATCCAGCTTCGCGAACTCGCGCAGTGGCACCTCCGGGCGTGCGCCGAAGTGCGAGATCACCTCGGCCGCCGCAAGGCCCGCGATGCGGGCGCATTCGGACAGCGGCAGATCGCGGGTGAGGCCGTAGAGGAAGCCGGCGGCGTAGAGATCGCCCGCGCCGGTGGTGTCGACGACCCTTTCGATATGCGCCGCCGGGCTGCGCGCCCGCTCGGCACCGCGTACGACCACCGAACCCTTGGCGCCCAGCGTCACCGCCGCCAGTTCGACCTTGCCGGCGATCAGGTCGAGCGCGGCTTCCAGATCGTCGGTTTCGAACAATGCCAGCAGTTCGCCGTCATTGGCGAAGAGAATGTCGACGCGGTTCTCGATCAGGTCGAGAAAATCGGCGCGGTGGCGGTTGACGCAGAAGCTGTCGGAGAGCGACAAGGCCACCTTGCGGCCGGCGCCATGCGCGATGTCGGCAGCGCGATGGAATGCGGCCTTGGCGTGCGGCTCGTCGTAGAGATAGCCTTCCATATAGGTGATCTTCGCTGCACCGACGAGTTCCGCATCGATATCGTCGGCGGTCAGGTTCACGCAGGCGCCGAGATAGGTGTTCATCGTCCGCTCGGCATCTGAGGTGACGAAGATGATGCAGCGCGCGGTCGATGGGCCATCCGACGCCATCGGCGTGGTGAAGCGCACTCCCGAGGCGAGCAGGTCGTGCCGATAGGCCGCACCCAGTTCGTCGTCGCGCAGCTTGCCGATATAGCCGCAGGCCGCGCCCAGCGAGCCGAGGCCGGCGATGGTGTTTCCGGCCGAACCGCCCGATGCGCGGATCGTCGACCCCATCGCGGCATAGAGGCGTTCGGCGGTCGCTTCGTCGATCAAGGTCATCGCGCCCTTGTTGAGCTGATGCTCGACCAGGAACTGGTCCTCGGCATGGGCCAGCAGGTCGATGATCGCATTGCCGATGCCGACGACATCGAGGGTGGCTTCGCTCATGGATTATCCTTGCGCTGGGCGGGTGCGCCCGTTGGGAAATTGTGGCATTCCCCATGCCGCGCACGGTCCGCGCGATCAAGGTCCCACAGTCTGAACGGATATATGCTCGACGAACTCGACGAATTGCTGGGCAAGGCACGCGCCTGGAAGGCGGCGGGCCGCGGAGTGGCCATCGCGACAGTGATCGAAACCTGGGGATCGGCCCCGCGGCCGCGCGGAAGCCATGCGATCATCCGCGACGACGGGCTGTTCGAAGGATCGGTGAGCGGGGGTTGCGTCGAGGGCGACGTGCTGGTTTCCGCCCAGGCTCTGATCGCCGCCGGCGGCGGCTTCGACCAGCGTGAATATGGTGTGCAGGACGAGAATGCGTGGACCTTCGGCCTGGCCTGCGGCGGCAGCATCGTGGTGCTGATCCAGACCGTCGACGATGCTCATTATCCGCCCGCACTCATCGATCGGGTCATCGAGGCGCGCCGGGCCGGCCATCCGCTGGCAGTCCGCACCGATCTATCGACCGGCGCGAGCGGCATCGCCGCGTCCGGCGCACCGGAGGAGGGGGCCTACACCAATCTCTATCCCCCGCCTTTGCGGATGATGATCGTCGGCGCGGTGCATGTCAGCCAGCATCTCGTGCCGCTGGCCCGTCAGCTGGGCTTCCGCGTCCTGATCGTGGACCCGCGCGACAGCTTCGCCGCGGCGAGCCGCTTCGCCGATATCGAGGTCGACACGCGCTGGCCCGATGAGGCCTTCGCCCAGTGGAAGCCAGATGCGGGCACGGCGGCGGTGACGCTCACCCATGATCCCAAGATCGACGATCCGGCGCTGGTCGCGGCGCTGGGCAGCGACGCCTTCTACGTCGCCGCGCTGGGATCGCGCCGTACCCATGCCAAGCGGCTCGACCGGCTGACCGCGCAGGGTTTCGGTTCGGATCAGCTTGCCCGCATCGACGGTCCGGCCGGTCTCGCCATCGGCGCCAAGACCCCGTCCGAGATCGCCCTGTCGATTCTCGCCGGGGCGATCGCCGCGCTGCGCGGGGCGTGACGGTCGGTGCTATCCTGCTCGCCGCCGGCAGTGCGCGGCGGATGGGGGAGGACAAGCTGCTCGCCGATCTTGGCGGCCGTCCGCTGGTGGAGCATGCGCTGGAGGCGATCCTCGCCGCGGGGCTGGCAGGGCCGCTCGTCGCGGTGGCACCGGGCAGCATGCTGGTCGAGCGATGGGGCACGAAGGCCCGGTGCGTTGAGGTCGCCGATCATGCGCTTGGCATGGGACATTCGCTCGCGGCGGCGATCGAGGCTGCGCCGTTGGAGTGGAGCGCGGCGATCGTCTTCCTGGGGGATATGCCCTTCGTCCGGCCGGACACCCTGGCGATGCTGGCGGGCAGGGCGATGCCGAACGCCATTGTCCGGCCGGCCTTCGGAGGGGAGCCGGGCAATCCCGTTCTTTGGGGGCGGGAGCATTTTCCCGCTCTCGCGCGGCTGACGGGCGATCAGGGCGGTCGCGCCCTGCTCCGCGCACTGCCGGTCCAGCTGCTCGAATGTGGCGATCCCGGCGTGCTCATCGATGTGGACACGCCGGAGGCGCTGGCGGAGGCCAGGCGCCGCCCGGTTTAGCGGTCGGGGAGCGCTACAGCGATCGTAGCGCTGCCGCCGGCCGCGCCGCCAGCACCGGCAGCGATCCGATGATCCCGATCCCGAGCGTCCCGGCCATGCCGATCGCCAGGGTCGCCAACACCGTGGCCCAGTCGGGCGCCCAGTGCAGTTCAAAGATCTGCGTCGCGACATACCAGCCGGCGGTCGTTCCGGCCGCCAGCGCCAGCACGGCGACAACGGCGGCGAGCAGGGCATATTCGATCGCCTGTGCCAGCAATATCTGTCGCCGGCTCGCCCCAAGCAGCTTGAGCAGGACCGCGTCGTACAGCCGCGCCCGGCGCGACGCGGCGATCGCGCCCACCAGCACGGCGATGCCGGCGGCCAGCGTCACCGAGGCGGCGGCACGGATCGCGGTGGCGAGCTGGCCGAAGATCGTCGCGACCTGCCCGACCACATCCTTGACCCGGATCAGCGAGACGGAGGGGAAGCCGGCGATCACCGCCTTGTTGACATCGCCTTCGCGCGGATCGGGCAGCGCGATCGTGGCCATATAGCTGTGCGGGGCTCCCTCCAGCGCGCCGGGGGCGAAGATGATGCCGAAGTTGAAGCCCATCGTCTCCCAGTTCACCCGGCGGATCGAGGCGACCTTCGCCTCCATTTCGACGCCCAGCACCGAGAAGATCATCGCATCGCCCGGCTTCAGTTCCAGCGCCTTGGCCGCCTGTTCCTCGATCGAGACCAGCGGTGGCCCCGCATAGTCGGCCGGCCACCATTGCCCGGCGATGACCTCATTCCCCTCGGGCAAGGCGGCGGCATAGGTGATGCTGCGGTCGCCGTTGAGAATCCAGGCGCCCTTGGGCACCGGCTTCATGTCGGTCACGCGCACCCCGCGTACCGCTACCACCGAGCCGCGCAGCGAAGGCACGCTGTCGATCTTTGCTTCGGGCGCGCGGTTGATGATCGTGTCGCGGAAGCGCCCGATATCCTCGGTCGGCACGTCGAGTGCGAAGAAATTGGGCGCGCGGGCGGGAACGGTCCGCTCGATCTGGTTGGCCAGGTTGGTCTGCAGCACCGCGAGCATGACGAACAGGGTGAGGCCCAGGCCGAGCGCGATGATCAGCCGGTCGGTCTGCGCCGCCGGCCGGTGAAGATTGGCGATGGCTAGGCGCAGCAGCGGCCGGCGGGAGCGGGGCAGCGCGCGGGCGACGCGCTTGACCAGCCGGCCTATTGCGCCGAGCGCGAGGAAGGTCGCCACGGTGCCGGCGAGGAAGCCGGCGCTGAGCAGGGGCTGGCGTGCGGTGCCGATCGCCAGCGCCGCGATGCCGAGCCCGGCCAGCACCATCGGCAACAGCACCCGCCAGCGCGGCCAGCCGAACGGCTCCACCCGGGCGCGGAAGATCGCAGCGGGGCTGACCTGCCCGGCGCGCGTCAAAGGCGCCAGGCTGAACAACAGGGCAGCAAGAAATCCATAGATGGCGCTGATCAGCAGCGGCAACGGAAAGATCGCGAATTTCGGCGCCACGGGCAGCGCGTCGCCGGCCAGCCATCCAACGATCGCGGGTATCGCCGCGCCCATCGCAAGTCCGGCCAGGATCGCACCGGTCGCGACGATGGTGACCTGGATCAGATAGATGCGGAAGATCATCGCCGAGGACGCACCCAAGATCTTGAGTGTGGCGATGCCGGGCCGACGCTGGTCGAGCCAGGAGGCGACCCCGTTGCCGACTCCGATCCCTGCGACGATCAGCGCGGTCAGGCCGACCAGGGTGAGGAACTGGCCGAGCTGGTCGACGAAGCGGCGCAGCCCGCGCGCGGCGTTGGTGCGGTCGCTCACCTCCCAATTGGCGTCGTGGTAGCGTTCCTCGAGCCGTTCGGCGAGCGCATGGGCATCTTGGCCCGCGGGGATGCGCAGCCGATAGCGGGTGGTGAAGAGGCTGCCGGGCTGGACCAGCCGGGTCGCGTCGAGCGCTTCGCGCGAAACGAGGATGCTGGGGCCCAGCGTGAAGCCCTCGCCGACGCGATCGGGTTCCTCGGCGATCAGGCCGATGATGCGAAGTTCAGCCTCGCCCACCTTCACCCGGTCGCCCAGCTTGAGCGACAGCCGTTCGACCAGCGCCGGGGCGACCACCGCGTCCAGCCGCTGCGGCCTTGTCCCAAGGGCGCCGGGGGCGAGGCGCAGCGTTCCGTAGAGCGGCCACCGGGCATCGATGCCCTTCAGTTCGGCCAGCACCGAAGCGCTGGCGTCGGGGCGCGAGGCCATCGCGCGAAGCCTTATGCTTTCCGATACCGTTCCGTATCGGGCGAAGGCGGTGCGCTCGGCAGCGGTGGCCTCACGCTGGCTTACGCGCAATTCGATGTCGCCGCCCAGAATCTCCCGGCCGCGGGCATCCAGTTCGGCGGTGATCGCCTGGCCCAGGCTGCCGACCCCGGCAAGGCCCGCCACGCCCAGGAACAGGCAGATGATCAGCAGGCGCAGACCCTTGAGGCCGCCGCGCATGTCCCGCAACGCGAGCGCCCAGGCGGTGGTCATGCGGCGCGCCGGTCCGAGACGATCGCCCCGTCGCGCATCTCGACGATGCGGCCGCAGCGGGCGGCCAGCGCGGGATCATGGGTTATCACCAGCAGGGTTGCCCCGGTTTCGCGCTGGCGATCGAACAGCAGGTCCATGATCGCCTCGCCGGTCGCGGCATCGAGATTGCCGGTGGGCTCGTCGGCGAAGATCAGCGCAGGGCGCGGCGCGGTCGCACGCGCGATGGCCACCCTCTGCTGCTCGCCGCCCGAAAGCTGGGCCGGATAATGATCGAGCCGATGGCCGAGCCCGACGGCTTCCAACTCGGCGCGGGCGCGGGCAAAGGCGTCGGTCTGGCTGGACAGTTCCAGCGGCACCGCGACATTCTCCAGCGCGGTCATGGTCGGCAGGAGGTGGAAAGCCTGGAGGATGATGCCGATGCGTCCGCGCCGGGCGGCGGCGAGCGCATCCTCGTCAAGCGCGCCAAAATCCAGATCGGCGATGGTGATGCGCCCTTCGTCGGCGCGTTCGAGGCCGGAGAGGACCGCCATCAGGGAGGATTTGCCGGATCCCGATGGGCCCAGCAGCGCGACGGTATCGCCTTCGCCGATGTTCAGATCGATGCCCTTGAGGATATCGACGCGTGCCGATCCCTTGCCCAGCGCGAGACGGACGGCGCTGGCGTCGATGACAGGCTTGCTCATGCGGGTGATGCGATCCTCGGACGTTGCTGTACCGCAACATGAGGATTGCTCCGCCCGCGATCAATGGGCGGAAGTGAAAAGATCCTCCCTATCCGAAGGATGGGGAGGGGGACCGTCCGCGCAGCGGATGGTGGAGGGGTAGGGTAAGAGCTGGAAGCGTGCGATGGTTGAGAGGTCGGAAAACCCCTCCACCACCTTGCGGGTGGTCCCCCTCCCCACGCTTCGCGTAGGGAGGATCTTGGACGTTACGCCGCTGCCGCCTTCGGCCCCTCGCTCGCGATGCGTTGCAGTTCCGGCAGGGCGCGATCCAGGGCGCTCTGATAATGGTCGTCGCAGCGCGGCATCCGGTTCCAGGCGTCGAGTGCGGCGATCTTGTAGGCTTCGGCCAGGGTCGGATAGTTGAACGTGTTCTCGACGAAATAGTCGATCGTCCCGCCCAGGTTAAGCACCGCCTGGCCGATGTGGATCAGTTCGGTGGCGCATTCGCCGATGATGTGGACGCCGAGCAGGCGCCGGTCTTCCAGCGCGAAGATCAGCTTCATCATGCCCGATTGCATGCCCATGATGTGCCCGCGAGATGTTTCCCGGAAGCGGGCGATGCCGCATTCATAGGGAATGCCCTTCTCGCGCACCTCCTGTTCGGAAAGGCCCACGGTCGAGATTTCCGGCACCGCATAGATGCCGTATGGGAAATAGGCCGGAGCCGGCGGCATCGGCGCGTCGAAGGCGTGGCAGGCGGCGATGCGGCCCTGCTCCATCGAGGTGGAGGCGAGGCTCGGGAAGCCGATTACGTCCCCGGCCGCGTAGATGTGCGGGACCGAGGTCTGCAGCGTGGCGGGATCGACCGTCAGCCGGCCGCGGCTGTCGGCCTCCAGTCCGCAGTTCTCCAGGCCCAGTGCGGCGGTCGCGCCGATGCGGCCGGCGGCATAGAGCAGCATTTCCGAACGGATGCGGCGGCCATCCTCCAGCACCGAGATTGCCCAGCCCTGGCCGTCGACCTCGACCCGGTCGACCTTGGCGCCGAGCCGGATCGACATGCCACGATCGCGCAGCTGGTGGACGAAATCCTCGATGATCTCGCGATCGACGAAATCCAGGAAACTGTCGCGTGGTTCGATCAAGGTCACGGAGACGTCGAGCGCCGAGAAGATCGTCGCATATTCGATGCCGATCACCCCCGCGCCTATCACCGCCAGGCTGCGCGGCACGCGCGGCTCGGAGATCATGTCGTCGCTGTCGATGATGGTGGTACCGTTGAACGGGATTGTTGAGGGGCGGTAGGGGATCGTCCCCACCGCGATCAGCACCCGCTCGGCTTCGAAAAGCTGGATGTCGCCCTTGGGGCAGGTGACCTGGACCTCATGCGGGCTGCGGAATTGCGCGGTGCCCTCGATGGTGCGCACGCCGTTGCGGGTGAACTGATGCTCGAGCACGTCAATTTCATGCTCCAGCGTCATCTTCAGCCGCGCGTTGAGATCCTCGCCGCCGATATCCTTCTTGACCCGATAGGCGCGACCGTAAAAGCCGCGCTCGCGCCAGCCGGACAGGTTCAGCACGGTCTCGCGCAGCGTCTTGGACGGGATGGTGCCGGTGTGCACCGACACGCCGCCGACCCGGTAGCGGTTCTCGACGACCAGCACCGACTTGCCCAGCTTGGCGGCCTGAATGGCGGCGCGGCGTCCGGCCGGTCCACTGCCGATCACGATCAGTTCGTAGCGCATCACATCCCCCGGTTGCCGCGTTGACGCGGGTCCGATGGTCCGTTCTGCATCCGAAGTTCGGAAGATATGGTTAACGCCACTCCCGTCACCCCAGCGAAGGCGGGACCTTTGCGTAAAGAGGGGACAAGGAAAAAGGCCCGCCTCCTGCGAGACGGGCCTTCCTCAATTCCGGGTCGGAAAGCTCAGGCTTCCTTGACCTTGCTCTTCGCCCCGCCGCCTTTCTTTGGCCGCTTGGGCGCCGCGGGGACGATCTCGAACTGGAGCGTTTCGTCCTTGAGTTTCACCTTCACCTCGCCACCGTGGACGAGCTTGCCGAACAGCAGCTCCTCGGCCAGCGGCTGCTTGATCTTCTCCTGGATCAGGCGGCCCATCGGGCGGGCGCCATAGAGCTTGTCATAGCCTTTGGCGGTGAGCCAGTTGCGGGCTTCCTCGTCCAGGCTGATGTGCACCTCGCGATCGGCCAGCTGCAGTTCCAGCTGGAGGATGAACTTCTCAACCACGCGGCTGACGACCTCGGGCGGCAGATAGCCGAACGGCACGATCGCATCGAGGCGGTTGCGGAATTCCGGCGTGAACATCTTCTTGACCGCTTCCTCATCCTCGCCCTCGCGGGTGAGGTTGCCGAAGCCCAGCGACTCCCGCGCCATGTCGGCAGCGCCGGCATTGGTGGTCATGATCAGGATGGTATTGCGGAAATCGACCGTCTTGCCGTGGTGATCGGTCAGCTTGCCGTTGTCCATCACCTGCAGCAGGATGTTGAACAGGTCCGGATGCGCCTTCTCGATCTCGTCGAGCAGCAGCACGCTGTGCGGATGCTGGTCGACAGCGTCGGTCAGCAGACCGCCCTGATCATAGCCGACATAGCCCGGAGGGGCGCCGATCAGCCGGCTGACCGAGTGGCGTTCCATATATTCGGACATGTCGAAGCGCTGGAGCGGGATGCCCAGGATCGAGGCGAGCTGGCGCGCGACCTCGGTCTTGCCGACGCCGGTCGGGCCGGAGAACAGATAGTTGCCGATCGGCTTGTCGGGATCGCGCAGGCCCGCGCGGCTCAGCTTGATCGCCGAGCTCAGCACCTCGATCGCCTTGTCCTGTCCGAACACGACGCGCTTCAGATCCGTCTCGAGCGTGCCGAGCGTCTTCTTGTCGTCGGTCGAGACCGACTTCGGGGGGATGCGCGCCATGGTGGCGATCACCGCCTCGATCTCCTTGGGCGTGATGACCTTCTTGCGCTTGGCCGGCGGCACCAGCATCTGCGACGCGCCGACCTCATCGATCACGTCGATCGCCTTGTCGGGCTGCTTGCGGTCGCTGATGTAGCGCGACGAGAGCTCGACCGCCGCCTTGATCGCGTCGGGCGTGTATTTGACGTTGTGATGCTCCTCGAATGCCGAGCGCAGACCGGAGATGATCTTGATCGTGTCCTCGATCGTCGGCTCGTTGACGTCGATCTTCTGGAAGCGGCGCAGCAGTGCGCGATCCTTCTCGAAATGGTTGCGGAATTCCTTGTAGGTGGTCGATCCGATGCAGCGGATCGCGCCAGAGGACAGTGCCGGCTTGAGCAGGTTCGATGCGTCCATCGCGCCGCCGGAAGTGGCGCCCGCGCCGATCACGGTGTGGATCTCGTCGATGAACAGCACCGCGTGGGGCAGCTTCTCCAGCTCTGTGACGACCTGCTTCAGCCGCTCCTCGAAATCGCCGCGATAGCGCGTGCCCGCCAGCAGCGCGCCCATGTCGAGCGAGTATATGACGGCAGGCAGCAGCACCTCGGGCACGTCGCCCTCGACGATCTTGCGCGCCAGGCCCTCGGCGATCGCGGTCTTGCCGACGCCGGGATCGCCCACATAGAGCGGGTTGTTCTTGGAACGGCGGCACAGGATCTGCACGGTACGGTCCACCTCTGGCCCGCGGCCTATCAGCGGATCGACCTTGCCGATCTTGGCCTTCTCGTTGAGGTTGACGCAGAACTGCTTGAGCGCGCTCTCGCCCTTCTTGCCGTCGGACTTGGCCTGGGCCTTCTCTTCCTCGGCTCCCTTCACCTCGCGCTGCTCCGTTGGCTGGCCGGCCTTGCCGACACCGTGGCTGATGAAGCTGACCGCATCGAGGCGGCTCATGTCCTGCTGCTGCAGGAAGAAGACGGCGTAGCTTTCGCGTTCGCTGAACAGCGCGACAAGGACGTTGGCGCCCGTCACCTCCTCGCGTCCCGAGGACTGGACGTGGAGGATCGCGCGCTGGACGACGCGCTGGAAACCGCTGGTGGGGGAGGGGTCGGTCTCGCCCTCGACCTTCAGGGCGTCGAGCTCGGTATCGAGATAGTTGGTGACCGCGTTGCGCAGCTCGCTGAGATCGACGCCACAGGCGGTCATCACCTTCGACGCATGCTCGTCCGCGATCAGCGCCAGGAGGAGATGCTCCAGGGTCGCATATTCGTGGCGACGGCTGCTCGCGGCGCTGAGCGCGTTGTGCAGGGTCTGTTCGAGTTCGCGGGCGAAAGAAGGCATTGGCTGTTTACTCCGTTCGGCATGGGCCAAGCCATGCCGCTACCCCATATGTCGGGTGCCTGAGATGGTTCATCAAGAACCCCCCTCCTGCCGGAATGTTGCGGACCCCGCTCCGGCAGGTGCGCCCTTCATCGCTTGAATAGACTTTCCGCCGTTGCGCGATGGTTAACGGCTTTCTGTATTTTGGTGCGGCAACGCTCGATTTCGCCGGTCAGCGCAGAGATCCGCGCCTCCAGTTCGTCGATGGACAGATGATCGATATCCTGCCGGATGAGCTGGTTCACCGGATCGTCGGGGCGCTTCGCGAAAAGATCGTCGGGCTCCATGGCAACAACGTTGACCCTGACGCGGGGCATGTCAATAAAACCTTCGTCTATGGGGCGCGTAACGGCGGAAAAAGGGGGACTGAATGGCCGAAATTCCCGACTGGATGACGGCAATCGATCCTTCCGCTAAGGGCGGGCCGGAAATCCTGGTCCCCGAAAAGAGACCGGTGCCGAAACCAGGCCGGGAACAGCTGCTGATTCGGGTCGCGGCGGCCGGCGTCAACCGGCCCGACGTGTCGCAGCGCATCGGCGCCTATCCGCCGCCGCCGGGCGCGCCGTCCATCCTCGGGCTGGAAGTGGCCGGCGAGGTGGTGGCGCTGGGCGAGGGCGTGATGCCCGAACTGCTCGGCCAGCCGGTCTGCGCGCTGGTCGCGGGCGGGGGATATGCCGAATATGTGGTCGCGGAGGCGGGGCTTTGCCTGCCGGTACCGAATACGCTGTCGATGGTGGAAGCCGCAGCGATCCCCGAAACGCTGTTCACGGTGTGGAGCAATGTGTTCGAGCGGGCCTATGCGGCCGATGGCGACCGGTTGCTCGTCCATGGCGGCACCAGCGGCATCGGGACGATGGCGATCCTGCTCGGTCGCATCTTCCAGATCGAGACGATCGTGACGGTGGGATCGGACGACAAGGCCGCCGCCGCCCTGAAGCTAGGGGCCGCCCATGCGATCAACTACCGTAGCCAGGACTATGTCGAGGAGGTGCGGCGAATCACGGGCGGAAAGGGGGTGGACGTCGTGCTCGACATGGTCGGCGGCGACTATGTGCCCCGCAATATCGAGTGCATGGCCGACGACGGGCGTCATGTTTCGATCGCGGTGCTGGGCGGTCCCAAGGCTGAAATTCCGCTCTGGAAGATCATGCAGAAGCGGCTGACCCTTACCGGGTCCACGCTTCGCCCCCGCAACGTCGCCTTCAAGGCGGCGGTCGCCCAGGAGATCGCCTCGGTGGTCTGGCCGCATGTCGAGGAAGGGCGGCTCAAGCCCGTAATCGACGCGACCTTCCCGCTGGAGCGCGCCGCCGACGCCCATCGCAGGCTGGACGAGGACCATATCGGCAAGGTCGTCCTGCTGGTAGGCAGCTCATAAGGGCAGCAGGAATCGAAAAGGCCGGGCACCCTGCGGCGCTCGGCCTTCCCGTCATCAGCCGGATATCACTTATCCAGCGATTTCGCGTGGTCGAGATGCTTCTGGACGACGGCCGCGATCTCGCCCGCCGCAGCCTTCAGCGAGGGCGTGTCGCCATGCTCGGCAAAGTCGCGCATCAGCGCCAGCGCGTCCTCATGCGCATCGACCTGATCGTCGATATAGTCCCCATCGAACTCCGCGCCCTTCTTCTTCGCCAGTTCGGCCAGGTCGTCATTCTGGTCGGGGGTCAGGGTCGGATCGGGGGTGATGGCGGGGCTGGCCTTGCTGGCGGCCGCCTTGATCTTGGCGGTGGACTCGGTGTGCGCCTTGATCATCTCGGCGGCGAAATCCTTCACCGCCTGCGAGGTCGCGTTGGTCTGGGCCAGCTTGGCCGCCGCGATCTCATAGGCGTCTGACCTGGCGGCCCGGTTGGCGAACTCCTGGCCGGTCGGTGTCGCCGACAGGGCCTGCTTGATATCGGCCTGGGCGTTGGCCGCCATCGCACCCGCGGCGTCGGCCGTATCCGCCGCACTGTTCGCCACGCTGTCGGCGGCCTGTTCGGCCTTCGGCCCGCAGCCGGCAAGGCCCAGCGCCAGGGCAGCCGACGATGCGATCAGGAACTGTCTGTACATTAGGATCTTCCCTCCATTGCGGCGGCTAAACGGCTGGAAGTGCGGGCTGTTCCACGGCTTGATCCAGATCAGTCGCGGGGCGGTTCAGTCAGCCTCGCGGCGGGTGAAGGCGAAATGATCGCGTATCCGACGGTTGAAAAAGCTGCCTTTGGATGTCGCGGCGCGCAGGGCGGTGGCGATCCGCGCGGGCACCTGATGATAGCTGTAGCGGTTGCCGGACACGAACTCGATGTCGAGCCGCTGGTCGCGTTCGTCATAGTCAAAGCGGCGGATGACGCTGGACGGCATGGTGCCGGAACGCCCGACTGCCTCCGACGCTCCCGTCAGGGAAAAAGGTGGACCAGATCGGCCATGGGGAACACTGCTTCGGCCAGCAGCAGACGGTGGCAGCAGCCAGGCTCCCGTTCGAAACAGAGCAGCGCGGTCGGGCGCTCGCCGGCGGTGTCCGCCAGCTGCGCCGCCTGGGCCATTGCCTCGGGCAGTTCGAGCTGGCCGGCATAGATGCGGCGGAGCGCGGTGAGATCGTGGCGGCGCGCGGCCGCGCGGCCCTCGGCCGGCGTGCCGAGCGCCTTGAGTCCGACATAGGCGATGCCCGCTTCCGCGAGGCTCGCGGCGAGAATATTCTTGGAAAATCCCGGTCGCCGCGAGTTTGGCACCGCGCGGACGTCCGCCAGAACCTCGACGCCCGCTTCGCGGAGCCGGTCGATCAGCTCCTGCTGGGTCGCGCCCTCATAGCCGATCGTGAAGACCCGCATGAGGGCGCTCCGCCGTCAGCTCTTGTTGGTGTTGCGGTTGGCATAGAGCAGTGCCGCGACGATCGCCGCGGAGCCGATGCCGACGGCGGCGCCGATCACTGCCGTCTTCTTGGTGATCTTCGGGGGCTGGATGCCCTTCTTATCGGGCTTCGTCTGCGGCTTGCTGCTCTCGTCGTCCAACGTCATTCTCTCCTGCGTGGGGGGACGTCCTCCCTGTGCCGCAACGTCTCGGGAAGGCAAGCGGGTCCTCGTCGAGTCGTTCCGGCGCCGTGGCGGACAGCCATGCGGCTCCCCCTATAGGCCATCATCGGCGGCCGGGGAATCCCCGATCGGGAAAACGGTCAGCTCAGCGCCTGCCAGAGCAGCTTGGCGGTGAGCGCCAGCGATACCGTCACCAGCACCGGCCGGATCACCCGGGCGCCGAAGCGGATGGCGGTGTGCGAACCGGTCCATGCGCCCGACGCGGACCCGATCGCCATGCAGAGCCCCAGCAGGATCATTGCATGTCCGGTGGCAAGGAAGACAATCAAGCTACCGATATTGCTCGCGAAATTGAATGCTTTTGTATGTGCTGTGGCACGGATCAGGCCGAGCCCGCGCAGCGACACCAGCGAGGTGGCGAAGAAGCTGCCGGTCCCGGGGCCGAAGAAGCCATCATAGAAGCCGATCGCGCCGCCGACCGGCAGATAGCCCTTGGCGCTCAACCTGTGATGCGCGTCCTCGTCCGACATGCGCGGGCTCAGCAGCACATAGGCGGCCACCGCGACGAGCAGCACCGGCACGATCAGTTCCAGTGCACGCGGCCTGATCGTCTGGACAATCCATGCGCCGACGCCGGATAACAGCAGGATCACCAGGATCTGCGGCCAGTAGGTGCGCCAGTCGATCATCGCCTTGCGGTGGAAGCTGAAGGTCGCGGTGCCCGAACTGAAGCTCGACTGGAGCTTGTTGGTGGCGAGCGTGGCGACCGGTGGTATGCCTGCCGCTAGCATCGCGGGAACGGTCAGCAGTCCGCCGCCGCCCGCGATCGCATCGATGAAGCCGGCGATGAAGGCGACGGAGGTGAGGAGCGGATAGGTTTCGGGGCCGAAGTCCATGACCCGACCTGCCCGACAGGCCCCTGTGGCGCAAGCCTTGGCAGCGCGAGGTCTCGCAACTATGGCCCGCGCTATGACCACGCCCCGCTTCGACTTCTCGATCCATGCCACCGACGGCAAGGCCCGCACCGGCACGATCCGGATGAAGCGCGGCGAGATACGCACGCCTGCCTTCATGCCGGTGGGCACCGCCGCGACGGTGAAGGCGATGAAGCCGGCCGACGTCCGCGCGACGGGGGCCGACATCATCCTGGGCAACACCTATCATCTGATGCTGCGGCCCGGCGCCGAGCGCGTGGCGCGGCTAGGTGGGCTTCACCATTTCATGCGCTGGGATCGGCCGATCCTCACCGACAGCGGCGGTTATCAGGTGATGAGCCTTTCGGCACTCACCAAGCGGAGCGAGGAAGGGGTGGCGTTCAAGAGCCATCTCGACGGCTCCGCGCACATGCTGAGCCCCGAGCGTTCGATGGAGATTCAGCGGCTGCTGGGTTCCGACATCGTCATGGCCTTCGACGAACTGGTGCCGACCACATCGACGCCGCAACAGCAGCTGGAGGCGATGGAGCGGTCGATGCGCTGGGCGAAGCGTTCGCGCGCCGGGTTCGACGCCGGCGGCGAGCATGCCGAGCGCGCGGCGCTGTTCGGCATTCAGCAGGGTGCGCTGGACGAAGGATTGCGCAGGCGTTCGGCCGATGCGCTGCTGGACATCGGTTTCGACGGCTATGCGGTCGGCGGCCTCGCGGTGGGCGAGGGCCAGGAGGCGATGTTCGCGACGCTCGATTTCGCCCCGGGCCAGCTCGATGCCGCCAAGCCGCGCTACCTGATGGGCGTCGGCAAGCCCGACGACATCGTTGGGGCCGTGGAGCGCGGCATTGACATGTTCGATTGCGTGCTGCCGACCCGTTCGGGCCGCAACGGCCAGGCCTTTACCCGGTCGGGGCCGATCAATCTGCGCAACGCGAAGTTCGGCGAGGACCAGAAGCCGCTGGACGAGAGCTGCGGCTGCCCGGTCTGCGCGCAGTTCAGCCGAGCCTATATCCATCACCTGATCCGCGCGGGCGAGATCCTCGGCGCGATGCTGATGACCGAGCATAATCTCAGCTTCTACCAGGCGCTGATGGCCGATCTGCGGGCGGCGATCGGAGAGGGGCGGCTGACGGCCTTCGCGGCCGAATTCCGCGCGAAATATTATCGCGGGGGAGCGGGCTGAGCCTTCAGCTTGGTTGCCTGCACAGGCAGGTTCAGCGCGCCGGGCCCCGCTTCTTCAAACCGGCTTTGTGCTGAGCGAGCAGCTTTTCGGTTTCCTCGGAAAGTTGCTTGGTCCGCTGGATGCTTTTGCGGAGCTCCTGCTGGTTTTCCTCGATCTTCTCGATTTCATGGTCGGTTTTGTCGGACATCGGCCTCCCCTATGCAGCCGATAAACAAATGTTAGTCCACCAAAGTTCCCTAGTGAACATTTCGGCGGCGGTGCCATCCTGGTGATGGAGGGGCGCCGCGTCGGGCGTGGACCAGAGAAGCCCGGGCCTGCTGGAGGCCCGGGTTTCTGGTGATTTCCAAGGAGGAAATGGTGGGCGTGGCAAGGATTGAACTTGCGACCCCTGCGATGTCAACACAGTGCTCTACCACTGAGCTACACGCCCAACGCCGCGCTCCCTAGCCGAGGCTCAGGGGGTACGCAACCCTATCATTATCTTTTTATTTCAGAGCTCCGTGGCGCTGCCGACCTGGAACATGCGGTCCACTTCGAGGACCAGATCGCGCAGGTGGAACGGCTTGGACAGGACCTTCGCGTCGGGTGGGGTGGAACCCGGCTTCAGGGTTACCGCGGCGAAGCCGGTGATGAACATGACCCGCATGTTCGGAGCGATCACGTTGGCGCGCTGCGCCAGCTCGATACCGTCCATTTCGGGCATGACGATATCCGTCAGCAGCAGGTCGAAGCTCTCATGCTCCAGCAGGGGCAGGGCGGCGGTGCCGCGATCGACGCTTTTCACCGAATATCCCGAGCGTTCGAGAGCGCGCGCGAGATATTCGCGCATCGAATCGTCATCTTCGGCCAGAAGTATCCGGATCATCGATCAGCACCTTGCACCCGGCAACGGGCCGGTCGTGCGATGCCTCTTATGCTGCAACCGCTTAACAAATTCCAGCTAAGAGCAAAAAACCATCTTCCCGTCCGACCAACGTATTAACCCAGAGCAACCCAAGGTTGCGCGCTGCGGGCGGCCCGCCTAGCACTAGGAATATGGCGTACGAGCCCGCCTTCACCCTGTTGGGCCCCGAAATACCGCAGTCGCCGGTGCTGCTGGCGGTGCCGCATGCCGGGCGCAATTATCCCGACGATGTGGTGGCGCGGGCGCGGGTTCCGATGGCGCGGCTTCGGGCGCTGGAAGATCGCCATGCCGATCGTCTCGTCGCTCAGGCCGTTGCGGAAGGCGGCACCGCGATCGTCGCCACGATCGCGCGCGCGGCGATCGACCTCAACCGCGACCCGCGTGAGATTGATCCGGCGATGATCGACGGCGAACTGCGTGGCGATGCCTTGCTGCCCACCGGGAAGGTCCGGGCCGGACTGGGGCTGTTCCCGCGCCGGCTGCCCGCCTGCGGAGAGCTGTGGCGCGGGCGGATGAGCCAGGCCGAGGCCGCGCACTGGATCCTCCATGCGCACGAACCCTATCATCGCGCCATCGCCGAGCGGATCGAGGCGACTCGCGCGATTTTCGGTGGGGCGGTGCTGATCGATTGCCATTCGATGCCCCCGCTTCCGGTTCATCAGGCGGGCGGACCGGTGCGGGTCGTGGTCGGCGACCGCTTCGGTGCGGGCGCGTCGTCGGCCGTGGTCGATCTGACGATGGCCCTGATCGAGGGCGTGGGGCTGCGGGCCGCCCGCAACCATCCCTATGCGGGCGGCTACACCATCGATCGCCATGGGCGCCCGCGCCGCAATGTCCACGCCATCCAGATCGAATATGATCGGTCGCTTTATCTGGATGCGGCGCTGGATGCGCCAGCCGGCCATCTGGAAGAATGCAGCCGCCTGCTCGCGACGATCGCGGGGCAACTTGGCGAACTGGTCAGGCCCGATCTCCCGATGGCGGCCGAATAGGCCCGTTATTCTCCCGTCTCATGCCGGGCGCGAATCTGTCGTCAGGCTGGAAGCCGGCTGTAGCGTCCTGTCGCCAGCTGGCGACGTGCCCGCCTGTGGACCGCCGGCCCGAAGGGCTATCGACGCAGGTTTGGCGGGGTGGCGGGGGAGGGGCGTTCCCTGGCACATAAAAGAACCACCTCGTGCTTTCGCACGAGGTGGCCAAGGTTCAGGGAGGAACGCATCCCGAGGGATGCGTCGTACGGGGCCGCGAAAGGGGGGCACGACCACCGCACAGCAACAAGATAGGGCGCTTGCCCCAGGGTTTCAAGAACAGTTCGTCGATATCGGGAAAATTCCTTATATTGCCGGAACTTTCCCCGAGATGGTTCAGGCCGGAACCGCCGGTGCCGGCTGCTCGGGCGCCTTGCCCTGTTGCATCTGCATAGCGAACACATCGCGAATGAGGGACAGCGAGAACAGATGCGCGTAGATCAGCGGCAGCAGGCCGCTCTGCGTCATCTTGCGCAGCACGTCTCCGCGCAGTTCCTTGAGCCGGTCCTCGGCGACGATCTGGAAGCCGCGATAGACGAAGGGCTGGCCGCCGCCGTCGGGCTCGATCGTCACTTCGCCGTCGGTCAGCAGCTTGTTCTGGATAAGCTCCTGCACGAACATGTTGGTGCGGATGCCCGACTGCTCGAACTGCTCGCAGAAGGCGAGGGTGTTCTTGGTTGCCTCCGAGGGCTCGGCACCGTCGAACAGTTCCACGCCTTCGTCGAACTCACCGAGGATGCCCGAGGTGCCGTCGAAGCAGAGCGACAGGTCTTCGCTCTCCGGGCGCAGGCGCGCCAGCATGAAGGGGTAGCGGCGGACATAGGCAGGAACGTAGAAGTCGCGGGTCGGCGTGCCCAGCGCGTCGGTGAAGACGTTGACGCCCTCATTGAGGCCGAACAGGCCGAGCGGAACCGGGTCCGGGCCGGCCGAGAAGACGATCGGATAGCTGCGCTGCGCCGGGATGAATTCCTCGATCGTCAGCGGGACGGCGTGAGCCTTGCCGAAGAATTCGGCGCTCTCCATCGTGCGTGCGCGCCATTTGGCGTGGACCTGGCTCGAAAGCGGCTGCAACTCATTGTAGAAAAGGGGCAGGGCGTTGGCCGGGGCGCTCGCCATTGGGAAAATCTCCTGAAACTCTTGCTGTCTTTGATCGGGCGATGCGCCCAGATACTGCCGCTGCCGTCTATTGACCCTTGCCGTCCGAGGCAAGCGGAACAAGCTTTCCGGGGTTCATGATGCCCTGCGGGTCGAGCGCGCGCTTGATCGCCCCCAGCGCCGCCAGCCGGACCGGATCGGTCAGTCGCACGAATTCGGCGAGTTTGGCCTGGCCGATGCCGTGCTCGGCCGAAAGCGATCCGCCCGCCTGGGCCACCAGGTCATGGACCAGCGCGCTCGCCGCCTCGCCATGCGCGTCGATCCAGGCGCTGCGTTCGGCGGCTTCGGGCGGCAGCAGGTTGAAATGGATGTTGCCGTCGCCGAGATGGCCGAAGGCGATGATGCGGGAACCTGGAAAAGCGGCCTCGATCCGCGTCCCCTCGCGTTCCAGAAAGGCGGGCATCTCGGAAACCGGAACCGATATGTCGTGCTTGAGCGAGGGGCCGTCGATCTTCTCGGCTTCCGAAATCGATTCCCGCAGCCTCCACAGCGCCTCGGCCTGCGCCTCGCTGGCGGCGATCATGGCGTCGAGCACCAGCCCTTCCCCGATCGCGCTGGCCAGACAGGCCGCGAGACCCTCCGCCGGATCGGGGCCGCCTTCGCTGCCGACCGCCTCGATCAGCACGTTCCATGGGCAGGCCGGGGTCAGCGGGGGCCGCGCGCCGGGGATATTGGCCAGCACCAGCGCGAGCGCGCTGGCGGGCACCAGCTCGAAGCTTTCCACCGCATCGCCGGTCCGCTCCTCGAGGCGCCTGAGCAGCGTGAGCGCGTCCTGTGGCGACGGCAGCCCAGCCCAGGCGACGGCGCGCGAGCCGATCGCCGGCACAAGCCGCACCGCGGCGGCGGTGACGATGCCGAGCGTTCCCTCGGCCCCGGTCAACAGCTGACGCAGATCATATCCGCGATTGTCCTTGCGCAGGGTGGCGAGGCCATCGAAGCGCGATCCGTCGGCCAGCACCGCCTCGATCCCCAGCACCAGCGCGCGCATCGGGCCGAAACGCAGCACCTGGGTTCCACCGGCATTGGTGGAGACGAGGCCGCCGATCGTGGCCGATCCCTTGGCCGCCAGCGACAGCGGGAAGCGCCGGCCGATCGCCGCGGCGGCGTAATGGAGGTCGGACAGCACCACGCCGGCCTCGGCTATCGCAGCATTGTCCTGCGCGGAAATGGAACGGATCCGGTTCATCCGCCGCAACGACAGCAGCAGCGCCGATCCGTCGGCGGGCGGCGTTGCCCCCGCGACCGTGCCGGTATTGCCGCCCTGCGGCACGATGGCGACCCGCGCGGCGGCGGCCAGGCGGACGATCGCTTCGACCTGCTCGACCGAATTGGGGGCGAGCAGGGCGACGGTCTCGCCATGATAGCGCTCGCGCCAGTCGGTCAGCCAGGGGGCGATCAGGGCGCGTTCGGTCACGAACCCCTGCGGTCCCAGCACCGCCGCGAGCTGGTCGAGCAGGGCAGGATCGGGAGGGCGCAGGCCGGTCATGGGCGGAACCTTATGCAGGGCTCGGGCGATTTGCCAGTCGTTCCGGTGGTTGCGCAGTTCATCGGCTGTTCAAGCAATTGCGCGGAAACAGGAACGGGTTAAGGATGTCGCCGAACAGGCAGGGCGCCAGCGCCTTAAACGTCTAGCCAAAGGGTGGAATTTTCGAACGTGACCTGGGCCGGCCCGCCGCGATTGCTGAGCGTTGCAGCGTCCTGTGCGGCGGCGGCCGCCCTGCTCTGGCCGCTGCCGGCGGGCGCCGATCCGGACGCCGGGCAATATGCCCAGCTTACCGTCGAACAGTCGCTGATCGTGCGGGTGCCGCGACGGGTGCCGGCAAAGCCGCTGAAGTGGAAGACGAAGAAAGGCCCGAAGTGCGTGGCGATGGGTGCGATCGCCGGGGCCGCGGTGGTGGCCGACGACGCGATCGATCTCGTCCTCAAGGGTGGCCAGCGGCTACGCGCCCAATTCTCGTCCAACTGCCCCGCGCTCGATTATTATTCGGGATTCTACATTCTCCCGACCGAGGATGGACGGATTTGCGCCGATCGCGACGTCATTCGCACGCGGGCCGGTGGGCAATGCGAAATTCAGCGATTCCGCAAGCTGGTGCTCGTCGACCGATCCTGACTTAGCCCGCTATTTTCTTGACAAAACCCGGGCACACCGCCAAGCGCGCGCACAGGATATGGCGCCGGTTGCCATATCTTTTTTCCGGATATTTGCATGTCATTTGCCGATCTCGGCCTTTCCGATGAACTTCTCCGCGCGGTTTCGGAGTCGGGCTATAGCGAGCCCACCCCGATCCAGGCGCAGGCGATCCCGCCCGTCCTCATGATGAAGGATCTCATCGGCATAGCGCAGACGGGAACCGGCAAGACGGCAAGCTTCGTGCTGCCGATGATCGACATCCTCGCCCATGGCCGCAGCCGCGCGCGCATGCCGCGCTCGCTGATCCTGGAGCCCACCCGCGAACTTGCCGCGCAGGTGGCTGAGAACTTCGAGAAATATGGTAAATACCATAAACTTACCATGGCTCTCCTGATCGGCGGCGTGAACATGGGCGATCAGATCGCGGCGCTCGAAAAGGGCGTCGACGTGCTGATCGCGACACCGGGCCGCCTGATGGACCTGTTCGGCCGCGGCAAGATATTGCTGACCGGCTGCAGCCTGCTCGTGATCGACGAGGCCGACCGGATGCTCGACATGGGGTTCATTCCCGATATCGAGGAGATCTGCACCAAGCTGCCGGCGCAGCGCCAGACCCTGCTCTTCTCGGCGACGATGCCGGCGCCGATCAAGAAACTGGCCGACAAGTTCCTTTCGAACCCGAAGCAGATCGAGGTATCGCGTCCGGCGAGCGCCAATCTGGCGATCGAGCAGGCGCTGGTCGAAACCTCGAGCCGGAACAAGCGCGATGCGCTGCGGGATTTGCTCAAGGTGGAGGACGTGACCACCGCGATCGTCTTCTCCAACCGCAAGACGACGGTGCGCGATCTCGCCCAAAGCCTGGCACGCCACGGCTTCAAGGCTGGACAGATCCACGGTGACATGGAGCAGCCCGAGCGGCTGCGCGAGTTGGATCGGTTCAAGAGCGGCGAGATCAATATCCTCGTCGCGTCTGACGTCGCGGCGCGAGGCCTTGATATCAAGGGCGTCAGCCACGTCTTCAACTTCGATGTTCCCTGGCACCCCGACGATTATGTCCACCGCATCGGCCGCACCGGCCGCGGCGGCGCGACGGGCAAGGCAATAACCCTCGTCACGCCGGAGGATGCCGAGGCGATCGAGGCGATCGAGAAGCTGACGGGTCACAAGATCGCCCGCAGCGGCGGTCGCGGAACCGAGGCGCCGGCTGCCGATGCCGCCGACGCACCAGCCGAGGCGCCACGCCCGCGCGGGCGTGGCGGTCGCGGATCGGAAAAGCCCGCCGCCGAGGCACGGGCCCCGCGAGAGGCCGCTCCGCGCCGCGAGGAGCGCGCGCCCCGTGAAGCCGAGCCGCGCCGCGGGGGCGCCCCAACGCGGGAAGCCCGTCCGCCGCGCGATGACCGCCGGCCGCGCCGCGACGATCGCCATGATCGCGATGATGGGCCCGATGACGGCTGGAACGGGCCGGTGCCGAGTTTCCTCGAGGTAAGGCTGGGCTGAACCGGCCGGCGGGGAACTATTCCTCGCCGCCCTTCGCCACTTCCCATATCTGCCGGAATTTGCGCCGCCAGCGTCCGCGATTGCGTTCGCGCCTCCTCCGGCGGCGTTCGCGTACCCTGTGGAACAGCTCGCGCGTGCCGCGCCGCAGGAAGCCGCGGAACAGGCCGCGGGTCGATAGCGGCTCGAACCGTTCGTCGACCGATTCCGGATCCAGCATCTCGGTGGTGCCGATCGCGAGGGTGGCGTCGCTCCAGTCGCCAGGGTCGAACGGCACGAGCGTCTTTCCCTCGCCTCTGAGGCATTCGATCGTCCCGATCAGCGATCCCGTGCTGTCGAAGGCGTCGCGCACCGCTTCGGGCGTGGTGCCGAGATGCTCGGCCATCAACCGTTCGCGCAGGGACCGGATCGCCGCATCGGGCGCTTCGCCGTCCTCGCTCTCGATCGCGATGTCGCATTCGCTGTCGAGACCCATCGAGCGGTTGTTCATGTTCGACGAACCTACCCGCAATATCCGGTCGTCGACGATCATGAGCTTGCTGTGGACATAGATGTCCTTCTGGGCGGTGGTGACGGGCGTGTAGATGTCGAACCGGTCATGTCGGTCGAGATCGCCCAACGCGGCGAACAGCGCCGCGCGGGCGCTTCCCATCACCGCCTCCTGGAGCCAGCCGTCGGCGCTCGTGGGATTGACGATGACGATTTCGGGGCCATTGCGTTCGCGCAGCCGCTCGGCGATGGCCTCGGCAACCCGGCGCGAGGCGAAATACTGGTTGTCGGCATAGATGAAGCGCTTCGCCGCCGCGATCATGTCGACATAGAGCTGCTCGATCTCGCGCACGTCGTCTTCGCCTTCGCTGCGCGGCAGGGTCCGTGCGATCGCCACGGCCCGGTCGCGGACCAGTGGCTCGATGCCGTCGGGCCAGGACGCCTCATGGCGCGCGGGGGTGGGCAGGACCCGCCCGGTCGCGCGGCGCCAGCGGTCACGCGCCAGATCGCCGAGAGCCGCCGCCGCCGGCCCCTCGACCATGCCGGCGGTGTCGTGCCAGGGCATGTAGGGACGCCCGCCCGGCAGCCGCCGCCGCGGATCCCGGTCGCGATGCTCCGGCGTGTCCCAGCGGTCCGAGGTCATGTCGATCCCCCCGCACATCGCGATGCTGTCGTCGATCACCAGCAGCTTTTGATGATGGGTGGCACCGATCGGATGGCTGCTGTCGAAGCGGATCGTGACGTGGCGGCTCAGGCGCCAGCGGGCGAGGGTGAAGATCGAGAAGCCGCGGGCGAGCATCTTGATGAAGCCCATGTTCCAGATCAGCAGGTTGATCCGCAGTTCGGGTCGGCGCTTGGCGAGCCATGGGATGAAATCGGCGAGGCAGTTGGGGGGATCTCCTTCGCCACACTCCGCATCGGGGTCCAGCAGGATGCGCGGATCGACGTCCCAGCCGACCAGCACGATCTGCTCGCGCGCCTGTAGCATGGCATCGCGCGCCACGCGGAAATAATCGGCCGCATCGACGACCACCGCGAAGCGCGATGCCCGTTCGATCCGCCAGCAATTTGATCCAGTCCGGAAGGTTCCGCTCGACATTCCCCGCTCGATGCTCAATTCGGGTGCTGATTTTGGCCCCGTAACATTTTTTGCACGGACCCTAACGCGCCGTTGCTCGTTTCGTGCCATCGGATCCCGTGATGGGTCCATAGTCATATTCGGGGGCTCTGCGGATTGAGCGAAGGTCGACCATCATCATCGCTGCGTGACCGGCTGCGAACGGAGACGGCGGCAGCTCACCAGCGCGTCGATAATCTGTTTGGGTCCGGCGATTTCGGTAGCGAAAGTGACTATGGCCGGTTCCTCAGCGCCCAGGCGCAGGCCTGGGAAAGCCTGCGGCCTTTGCTCGATCCAGGGTCGCTGGCGCGGGCCGATGCGCTGAGAGCCGATCTGGATGAACTGGGCCTGGCGCTGCCGAAACCGCTCGACGAGCCGCTGCCGGCCACGCTGTCGATCGGCCATCGCTATGTGCTCGAAGGGTCTCGCCTCGGTTCGACGGTGCTGATGCGGATGCTCGGCGATGTATCGCCATCCCTCGCCGGGCGGGCCTGCGCCTACCTTAGGGAATCGGCGAAGATCGATGGATGGAGGCAATTGTCGACAAGGCTACAGATGGATCGTGACGGCTGTGATAGCGATGCGATCATTGACGACGCCCTGTTCGTGTTCGGCCTCTTTGAAAGGGCCTGGCAGGCCACTGACAGCGCCCACGCGAAGGTAAGCTGAGCTTTTGACCGAATTTGTCGACCAACCCGACCTGACGGCGTGCGACCGCGAACCCATACATCTGCTTGGTGCGATCCAGAGTTTCGGCTTTCTGCTGGCGGTCTCGGCCGATTGGCTGGTCAGCCGTGCCTCGGAGAATCTGGTAGATCATATCGGCGTCGCCTGTGACGCGGCGCTTGGCCAGCCGCTCGACAAGGTGCTGTCGGAGGACGCGGTCCACGATATCCGCAACCGCATCGCCTACCTCCAGGGCGAGGATTCGGTCGAGCGGCTGCTGCGGGTGCGGCTCAAGCCCGATCTGCCCGAATATGATGTGGCTATCCACTTCAGCCATAGCATGATCATCATCGAGGGCGAGCCGAGCGGCCCCGCCGGGCATGAAGATATCGGCATCACCGTACGCTCGATGCTGATGCGTCAGAGCCAGGCCACCTCGATGCAGAATTTCCGGCTCAACGCGGTGCGCCAGATACGCGCGATCACCGGCTTCGACCGGGTGATGCTCTATCGTTTCGACCAGGACGGCGCGGGCGAGGTGGTGGCCGAATCGGTGGTGTCGAAGCGCGAATCCTTCCTCGGCCTGCGCTATCCGGCAACCGATATCCCCAAGCAGGCCCGAGCGCTCTATGTGCGCAACGTCCTGCGGCTGATCGCCGATCTCGATGATCCCGGATCACCGGTGCTGCCCGAGATGGACGTCAACGGCCAGCCGCTCGATCTGTCGATGTCGGTGCTGCGCTCGGTCTCGCGGGTCCATATCGAATATCTGTCGAACATGGGGGTGCGCGCTTCGCTGTCGATCTCGGTGGTCTGCGAGGGCCGGCTATGGGGGCTGATCGCCTGCCATCATTACAGCCCGCTCCGCCCGACCCTGGAGCAGCGGACCGCCGCCGAGCTGTTCGGCCGGATGTTCTCGATGATGCTGGAATCGCGCGAGCGGGAGGAAACGGCGGCCTATGAGCAGCGCTCACGGGCCATCACCGATCGGCTGATGGCGGTGGTCGCCCAGGATGCCGATCTGCTCCACAATCCGGAATGGATCGGTGAGACGATCAGTGCCGCCGTGCCCAATGACGGCGTTGGCGTCTATCTCGACGGCAAGGTCTCGCTGTCCGGTATGGCGCCGGACGAGGCGCAGTTTCGCGCGCTGGTGCGCGACCTGAGTTCGGGAGCTGCGTCGCAGATCGTCATCACCGACTGCATCGCCCGCATCCATGCGCCCGCCGCAGCCTATGCCGAGCGCGCGGCCGGGATGCTGGCCGTGCCGATTTCGCGCAAGCCGCGCGACTATGTGGTCCTGTTCCGTGGCGAGAAGATCCGGTCGGTGCGCTGGGCGGGCGATCCGCAGAAGGCGATGGAGGAGGATGCCAACGGCGTCCGACTGTCCCCGCGCAAGAGCTTCGACGCGTGGCGCCAGCTTGTCCAAGGGGTGTCGGAACCCTTCACCTCCGCCGAGCAGCGGGTCGCCGAGGCGGTGCGCACCTCGCTGCTGGAGGTGGTGCTGCTGCTCGCGGAAAGTCGTGAGAGCGATCAGGCGAGGGCGCATGAGCGGCAGGATCTGCTGATCGCCGAGCTCAATCATCGCGTCCGCAACGTGCTCAGCCTCGTGCGCAGCCTGATCGCGCGGACGCGGGGCAGCGCGCAGAGCTATGAAGAGTTCGCCCAGACGTTGGAAGGCAGGGTCCAGTCGCTCGCCCGTGCGCACGACCAGCTCACCGTCAAGCGCTGGGGGCCAGCCGAGATCGAGCCGCTCGTCCGCGCCGAGGCCAACGCCTATCTGGGCGACAATGGCGATCGCATCCGTCTATCGGGGCCGAAGGTCGCTCTCGATCCGGTGGCGTTCAACACTGTTTCGCTGGTGTTGCACGAACTCATCACGAACTGCGCCAAATATGGTGCGCTCAGCGACAGCGGCCATGTCGATCTGCGCTGGGGTGTCGATGTCGACGGGTCGCTGCTGATCACCTGGCGCGAGACCGGTGGCCCGCCGGTTCGCGCGCCCGAGCGCAAGGGCTTCGGCACGACGATCATCGAACGGTCCATCCCCTACGACCTCGGCGGTCGCGCGCACACCTCCTATCGGCTGACCGGTTTCGAGGCCGACTTCACAATCCCCGCCCGCTTCGTCACGGTTGGGGAGGGAACGGTGAGCGGTTCGGGCGACGCCGAAGGCGGCACCGCTTCGCAGGTGCTCGAGGATTTTCCGCGCAATGTCCTGCTGGTCGAGGACAGCATGCTGATCGCGCTCGATGTCGAGGATGCGCTCAAGGCGCTGGGCGCCACGCGGGTGGTCACCGCCTCCTCGGTTCGGCAGGCGCGCGACGCGCTCGGCGAGGGGCCCTTCGACTTCGCGATCCTCGATATCAATCTGGGCGGGGATTCGAGCCTGTCGGTGGCGGAGGACCTGCGCAACCGCGGCGTCCCCTTCCTGTTTGCCAGCGGCTATGGCGAGCAGGCCCAGCTCTCGCCGGAATTCCAGGGCCAGGAGGTGATCAGCAAGCCCTATGGCCGCAGCGAGATCATCGAGGCGATGATCCGGATTCGGACGAAAGGGTGAATTATTTCAATTCGTTGATCGATCTCTCTGAGATCGCGTCCTAGGGTTCATGCCGCCGCCGCGAAGATGCGCTTGCGTGGACGGCGCCAGACCAGGCTCGTCGCGGCCGAGAAGTTGAACACCGCACCCATGATCGCACCGGCCAAGCCCGCGAACGACCAGTTGTTGACCTGCTTGATGGCAATTTCCGCAACGCCGACGTTGGCCAGCGCGCCGAAGCTGCACACGATGCAGAACAGGATCAAGCCGGCAATGAAGGACAGGCCGGTCAGGCGCCGGTCGCGATAGGTGAACTCATTGTTCATAATGAAGTTCGACACCATAGACACGCCGATCGCAGTGATCTGCGCCGCCATGAAGTCGAAGTGGAACAACTTGAGCGAGTTCAGAACCGTCAGGTGAACGAGCAGGCCGAAGCCACCGACGATGCTGAACAGCGCGAAGCGGGGCGGGATCAGCCCGTGGGTCAGCTTCTCGATGATCAGGAACAGAAATTGCGCCAGCACCATGATGCTGATCTTGCTCTCCCCTTCCTGGCGGGTGCGGAAGGTGTAGGGCACCTCCTCGATCTTGAGCGGCACATGGCTGGAACTGATGATGTCTAGCAGGATCTTGTAGCCCTGCTGGCTGAGATCGTAGATCACCCCGGCGAAGACCTCGCGGCGGACCATGAAGAAGCCGCTCATCGGATCGCTGGTCTGGTTGCCGACCAGCATTCCCGCCATGCGCGTCGCGAAATCGCTCATCCTCGCCCGATTGGCGTCCCATTCGCCGATCCCCCCGCCCTCGGCATAGCGCGTGGCGACGACGATGTCGGCATGATTGCCGACCAGCTTTTCATACATCGCGCCCAGGATGCGCTCGTCATGCTGGAAATCGGCATCCATCACCGCGATCGCACCGCCATTGGCGACCATCACCCCCTCGATTACGGCCGAGGAGAGGCCGCGCCGGCCGACCCGGCGCAGGCAGCGCAGCCGTGGTTCGTCGCGGGCGAGCCTCGCTACCTCATTGAAGGTCTGATCGGGGCTGTCATCGTCGACGATGATCATCTCCCAAGGGATCGCGCCCAGTGCCTTGCGCACGGCATCGACCAGCGCCGCGATGTTGCCGCGCTCGTTATAGGTCGGGATGATGATCGACAGTTCCGGCGCCGTCAGCTTGCCCTTGCGCCCGTTCTTGCCCTCGATCATGCTCATCGCGCCACCCCCCAACACATAAGCTACTGCGCGCGCGCTTTAGCAGCGGCGGCGGGTTTCTGTCGAACGATCGCATAGAGCACGCTGCGCTCGTCGAACCATATCGGCCTGAGCCATTTCTCCTTCGGCCGGTTGGCGGGATCGACGCCAAGCAGCCAGAGATGATCGAACGCGCCCTGTGGTATCCGTGCGATCCGCTCCGCCAGCAGCGGCTCCGGCCGGTCGCAGCCGGGCAGGCGGACCTGTTCGCTGCTGTGATAGGCGAAGTCGCGCGGGATCGAGGGGCCGACCTCGACAAGTTGCGCGCCCGGCATCTCGAACTGGTCGTTGGCGAAGGCGCCGCGCCGCACGATCGCCATGCTCGGCAGGTGGACGATACGGGGCACGTTCCAGCCGCGCGGGCAGGGCGGGGCGATAAGGGCGACCACACGAGCACCGCTGGGAATATGCGGCAGTGCCTTTAGCCAGCGGTCATGGTCCTGCGCATATCGGGCATAGCTGACGGTCGTGGTCGCAGTGCGCGCCGCGACGAAGCCGAAGGCGAGCAGGCCGATGAAGGCGGTGGCGGTACGGCCCCAGCCGCGCCGGGGGGCAAGCGCGACGATGCCGATCGCCAGCATCAGCGGCGCGATCCGCATGTCGGCGTAGATCAGGCCGAAAAAGGCGTAGGGGATGAAGATGTAGAAGGCCACCATCACCAGGAAGATGACGAGCAGCCGCCGGTTCATCCGGGCGATGCCGACAATTCCAAGCGCGATCAGCCCGACGCACAACAGCGCCGACATCCCGTCCCACTGCACCCAGCGGTCGCGCATCGCGCTTTCGACCCAGCCCCATTTGTGCAGGATGTCGAAATAGGCGCTGGTCTCACCGCCATTGTCGCCGCTGCGCCAAGCCATGATCGGGATCAGCGGCAGGCCGAGCAGCAGTCCTTCCAGCAACACCGCCCGGATCATCCCAAGGCTGATCCTCCAGCCGGTGACATGGCGATAGAGCGCGTTGCCGCCGACCAGCAGCCCGAACACCACCCAGCCGAAGATGTGGGCGAAATAGATGACGACGCTGCCCAGCAGGATCAGCATCCGCCAGACCAGCGGCCGCTTCAGCCGCTGGTAACGCAGCACGAGGCCGAACAGCAGGAAGGCAAGGCCCGCCGCCAGCGAGAAGTTGATGAAACCATAATGGAAGGCATAGCCGTAGATCAGCGGCAGCGCGAAGGCAGCCGACGCGGGCAATTCGCCATGCGCCTCCTTCGCGATCAGCAGCAGCCCGCCGGCCGATATCACCGGAATGAGGATGACGACGATCTTCGTCGCGAGCTCGATGCCGAACCAGGGCTGGATCAGCCAGACGAGCATATCGGCCCCGAGGTTGCCGACCGGTATCCAGTGGATCGAGAAGATCGCGGCCAGGGTGGGCGCGTCCGCCATCCCCGCCTGGATGCGGAAACGACCCATATGGGTCGGCACATCGTCGAGTGGCGGGAAGGCGGGCCATAGCAGGGGGACTGCCATCAGCAGTAGCAGCAGCGCCACATAGATGGGGGAGGACCACCAGCCCGGCGTGCCGCCCGATCGATTGCGCGCCTTCATCCGCCCACCGCCCCGAGAAAGAGTTTCGCCGTGTGATCCCAGCCCAGACGGCGCGCATGCGCAAGCCCGCCCCGCGCCAGCCTGTCGCGCAGGGCGTCGTCGGACAGCAGCCGACGGAGCGCCTGCGCGACCGAGCTGCCGTCGGCACCGTCGACGAGCAGGCCGGTCTCGCCATCGATGATCGCGTCCACCGCCCCCCCGCGCGGCCGCCGACCACCGCCTTGCCGCAGGCATTGGCTTCCAGAAAGATCAAGCCGAAGCCCTCGGTGTCGCCATCGGCGAGCGTGCGGTTCGGCATCGCGAAGAAGGTACAGCGGCGATAGAGGTCGAGCAGATCGGCATCGCTGACGCCGCCGAGCAGATCTACCCGATCGGCCACCCCCAGCCGCACGGCGATGGCGCGGAGACTGTCCTCCTGCGCCCCAGTGCCGGCGATGCGCAGGCGGACATCGGGGAAGTCGGCTGCGATCGCGGCGAAGGCCTCGATCAGCCGGTCGAAGCCCTTGCGCTCGATCAGGCGGCCCACGCCGAGGATGAAAGGCTCGCCCGGACTCTGGTCGCCAGGGGTAAAGCGGTCGAGGTCGACGCCGTTGGGCACCAGCCGGATGCGCTCGGGCGCCACGCCGAAGTCGGATATCATCCGGTCGCGGGTGAAGCCGGACACGGTGAGGATGAGGTCGCTCGCGCGCAGCGCCGGCCCGCGCAGGCGGGCGAGGCGGTTATAGGCGGTCTGCACCACCTCCTCGCCATGGGTGTAGATCACGATACGCCAGGGCGTGAGCAGCGACAGCAATATACCGAGCCAGCCGAGCCCCTGAAGTTCGCCCAGGACGATCGTCCGCGCGCCGGTCCGGATCGCCTTGAGGGCTACGGCGCAGAAAACGAACAGCATCACCGGGATGTCGACCAGCAGCAGGTCGAGCAGCCCGATCCGGCGGCGAAGCGGTTCGGCTATGGGTGGGCGCAGCCAGGCTATGCGGCTGATCGGATAGGGCTTGCCGCTGTCGCTCTCCCGCCAACCGGGGATCGGGCGGGCCTCGTCTGGATCCCGCCAGGCGCTCAGCACATGGAGGCAAGGCGCAGCGTGACGAGCGAGCCGGTCATAGACCATCGGCGTGCCGCCGATCAGGGGCGGCATCATGTTGGTGACGAGCAGGATCGGGCCGGTTCGCGCCGTTGCACTGCCGTTGCTGTTCAACTGCGCGAATCCTTCCCCGGGGCCCGGCGCGACGCTAACGCGCGTGCCGTTCTTTCGCAAAGTGAAGCGAAACGTCTCCGGCCTTGCCACACAAGCCATTGATTAGTGGTCGATTGTCCGGAAGGGGGCGTCCAGGCCCGGAATCGAGCCATTTAGGACCAGATAATCGTAAAGAATCTCTTACCGTAACGGCTCTGTCATGGTACATGACGGTCAGGATACGGGGGTTTCCTGAATAGACGCCATCGTATCGCGGGGGAGCGGATCTGGCTGATTGTGCCCGGCTGCTCCTGTTTAAGTAGTTTTGTAGCATCGTTTTTTCGGGGGCAGTATGAACGCGTTTTCCAAGATTGTGACGGCCGCGATTCTCGTTGCGGGCGCCAGCACTGCGGCTTTTGCACAGGCAACCGATTCGGAACTGACCACAGGCTCGGTCCGCATCATCCAGCCGATCAACCTGACCAAGGTCAATAACCTTGCCTTTGGTACGATCGTCCGCCCGTCCTCGGGCAGCAGCGTCATCACCATGTCAACCTCGTCCGACACGCCGACGGTGGACAGCGGTACGGCCGTGATCCTCAGCACCGGCACCAAGACCCGCGCTTCCTACACCGTCACCGGTGAAGGCGGCCAGGCCGTCGCGATCTCGGTTCCGCCAAGCTTCCCCATGACGGCGGGCGCCAACACCCTGACCGTCACGCTGACGCCCGAGGCGACCAGTGACACGCTGAGCGGTTCGCTCGGCAGCACCGGCGGTTTCTCGGGTGACGGCACGCTTTATGTCGGCGGCAGCTTCACTGTCACCAACGCGACCGTAAGCGCCGATTATAGCGGTACCTTCTCGACCACGGTCAACTATAACTGAGCTTTGCCCACGGTTCTGGCCTGATATCGATCGGGCCGGCATCGCCGGGTAGCAGTTGACGTGTTTCATGCGGCGGAGGGTTTTGCCCTTCCGGCGCGGCGGAGTGGGGAATGGGCCGTTCGCCTTTCCTGATCGTGCGTTGCGCGCTTGCGGTGGTCCTCGCCGCAGGTGCTGCGCAGCTGTGCGCGCAGTCGACGGCGTCGACCGAGGGGCGCGTCTCGATAGTCGAGCCTAGCAGTGCCACAACTGAGCAGGGCATGGTCATCGGCGCGGTGACCTTGCCGCTGATGAACAATATTGGCACCAGCGCCGGCGCGGTGAGCCTGCCGCTGCCGACGGCACTGGCAGGCTCCGCCAGCGCGGTGCGAATCGGCACCGAATCGATTCAGCGCGACATCGCCCAGGTGATCAGCCGCGTTGAGCAGAGCCGGGCGAGCTTCACCATCATCGGGGACCGCGACCAGGTCATCTCGATTGCGGTGCCGCAGACGGTCTCGCTGTTGCGGCTGAGCGGCGATGGCGAGGTCGAGTTCAACACCGTGACCAGCCTTTCCACCGGCCCTTTGGGCGCGAGCCGGCTGATCGCGACGCCCGATGGCACCGGGGCGCTCGCATTCAACGTCGGGGGCCAGGTGCAGCCAAATCCATCCACAACTTCCGGCGACTATGCTGGCGTGTTGATCGTAGCCGTCCAATATAATTAAAGATAAGCTGTCGGCGAGCGGGCTTCGCCTGTCAGCAGGGGTGATGCAAAAAAGATGGCATTGATCGGCACCGAAGCGATGCGGCGCACGCGCCGTCAATGGATAGGCAATGTGGCGTTGGTCGGGGTGGCGGCAGCGGCATTTCCCGCCGCCCTTCTTGCCCAGGGTCAACCCGCCGTGCTCGCGGCACCGGGGGGAGCCGCCAGCGTCAACCTCAACCCGAAACGCGTGATCTTCGATCGCCCCGGCAAATCTGCGACGATCTCGGTCGCGAGCGGAGGTGGCAGCAGCGGATCGTTCGACGTCGAGCTGATCGACCGGGTGATGCTGCCCGACGGGCAGATCGTCCCCGTCACCGAGGCACAGGACAAGCCGGAAGCCGCCCGTTTCAAATCGGCCAAGGCCTATCTCGTCGCGACGCCGCGCCGGATTCGCATCGCGGCGGGGGGCGGCCAGGCCATCCGGGTCCGCGCCACGCCAAGCGCGGAACTCGCCCCTGGCGAATATCGCAGCCACCTGACGGTGACCGGCATCCCGCCGGCCGACACTGGCCTGACCGCGGAGCAGGCGGCGGGCCGCAAGGAAGGCGAATTGTCGTTCCGGATCAACTCGGTACTGGCTATCTCGATTCCCGTGATCCTTCGGGTGGGGCCGGTCGACGTCCGCGCGGGCATCGAAAATGCGGCGATCGGCTTCGAAACGATATCGCCCGATGGCAAGGCGCCGCCGGTCAGGACGGCGATGCTCAACTTCGATCTGGTCCGGATGGGCGTCAATTCGCTGTACGGCGATCTCGAGGTGAGGGGGAGCAGGAAGGGGGAAGAGCCGATCGGCGTGGTACGCGGGATCGGCGTTTATCCGGAGATCGATCGACGGCAGGTCAAGATCGCGCTGACGCGGATACCCGCGGCCGGCGAGGCGATCGAAATCCAGTTCCGCGACGATGATACGTCACCGGGTAAGATCCTCAGCAAAACCTCCCTCTCCGCGCCGTGAGGGTGCCGCCCAAAGCGGCGGCCCTTCTCTCGGTATTGTTTGCATTTGCGTCGAGTTCCACCAGGGGGCAGGCCGCCGGCCTGTCCGTCGAACCGTCGAGCGAGCTGTTCGAGGCGACGGATGATCCGATAAACGACAATGATCTCCTGCTGGTCGAAGTCATCCTCGACCGGCTGAGCATCACCGATTCGCTGGGCGTCTATGCGAGCGGGCAGGGGCTCTACATCCCGGTGGGTGAGCTGTCCCGCCTGCTCGACGCCGATCTCAACCCCCAACTCGGCGAACGCCGGATCATCGGCACGATCGGCGAGGCACGCCGTTCGATCCTCGCCGACATGGCTCACGGAATCGTCCGCGTCGATGGCACCACCCTGTTGCTGCTGCCCGGCGACATGGTGATCGGTGCGAACGACATCTATGTGCGGCCGGCGCTGCTGGAAAAGCTGCTGCCCGTCCGCCTCCGCTTTGACGAACAGTCGCTGCGGATGGAGCTGACCGCGCTCGAACCCTTGCCGATCCAGTCGCGGCTCGATCGGCTCAAGCGGTTGCGCGGGCTCCAGTCCGACGGCAGTGCCAGCCGCGAGGATGTCTACAAGGTCCGGTCGCCGCCCGCACTCTTATCGCTGCCGAGCTTCGACGTATCGCTGGAGGCGGGCGCGCAGGAACGCACGCCCCGATATCCCTATCGCTACGATGTGCGCGCGGGCGGGGATCTGCTGTTCAGCAATTTCCAGGGCTATGTGGGCTCGGACAACAAGGGCAAGCCGGCGACCGCGCGCGTCCTGCTCGAGCGCCGCGATGCGAATGGCAAGGCGCTGGGGCCGCTGGGGCTCACCCGCTTCTCGGCGGGCGACATCTTTACGCCGCCGCTGGCGCTGGGCGCGCGCAGCCTGGCGGGACGGGGTGTCGCCTTCAGCACGGCGCCGCTGACCCAGACCACCAGCTTCGGCCGGATCGATCTGCGCGGTGAACTGCCGCTCGGTTATGATGTCGAGCTTTACGTCAACGACGTGCTGCGCAGCGGCCAATCCACCCCGGTCCAGGGGCGCTACGAGTTCCGCGACGTGCCGCTGACCCGCGGGATCAACATCATCCGCATTATCGCCTATGGCCCGCGCGGCGAACGGACCGAGGACGTGCGGGTCGTCAATGTCGGTGGCGGCCAGCTGGAAAAGGGCCAGTTCGTCGTCGATTTCGGCGCGGCGCAGCAGGAAAAGACGGTGATAGACCTGTCCGCCAAGGAGTCGGGCATGATCACCAGCCCGGGCGTCGGCGATCTGCGCGTGGCCGCGAACATCGCCTATGGACTGAGCGAGGGCGTCACCCTGTCCGGCGGCATCGCCACCTATTCGCCGACCGGGCTGGACAAGCGGATCGTCGCCACGACGGGCGTGCGCACCTCGATCCGTGGCATGGCCACCCAGGTGGACGTCGCGCATGACGACCAGGGCGGCACCGCGGCGGCGGTCGCGCTCGCCGGGCAGCTGGGGGGCTTCTCCACGGTCGTTCGCCATTCGGAATATCGCAAGGCCTTCGTCGACGAGACCGTTCCGCGCGGCGGCGACGGCCGTGCCTTGACCCGGTCGAGCGAGATCGATCTCGACTGGGCGCTCCGCCCCACCGAAAGGATATCGATCCCGATGTCGATGCGGGTTTCGCGCGATCAATATGCCAGTGGCGATGTCAGCCTGAACGGGCTGTTCCGCGCTTCGTCGGCACTGGGCGGCGTCTATGTCTCGGCGGGTTTCGATTTCGAGCGCTTCGATCCGGCCACCGGCGGGCCCAGAAACCGGATTGCTGGCGTGTTCAGCGCCTCGTCCTTCGCGGCCTTCCAGTGGCAGTTGCGCGCATCGCTGGACTATGGGCTGGTGCCCAAGGCGGAATTGCGCTCTTTCGCGCTCACCGCCGACCGGGATCTCTCCGAGACGACCGCGCTGCGTGTCGGTCTCGGCCAGAGTTTCCAGGACGAGAAGGACACAACCCTGCAGCTGTCGGCGATCAAGCGCCTGCCCTTTGCGGACCTGTCGCTGGATGGCCAGTATAGCCGGCCGAACCATGATTGGCGGATCGGCATCCAGCTTGCCTTCAGCCTCGTCAACAACCCGCTGGGTGGCGGCTATAGCGCGCGCCGGCCGGGAGCGGCCTCGGGTGGCAATGCGGCGATACGAGCCTGGCTGGACGACAACGGCAATGGCCGCTTCGACACGGGTGAAGAGCCCGTTGCCGGCGTCGTCGCGAAAGGCCCGCAGGGTGAGGAGATCGTTACCGATGCCAAGGGCCGCGCGCTCGTCACCGGGCTCGGGTACAATACGGTCGCCCAGGTTCAGACCAATCTGGATAATGTTCAGCTCGATAATGTGGCCGGGCCGCCCTCCATCGTCGAATTCAATCCTCGCGCTGGGAGCGTAGCCGTAATAAACTACCCCATCCAGGCGAAGGGTGAGGTGATGGTCACCATCTCCATCCGACGCGGGGAGCGTAAAACGGGGCTTTCTGCTGTGATGTTGCGTGCGGTGGGCGATAATGGCGAAACGCATGACGGGCTGACCGAATATGACGGCAGCTTCCTGTTCGACGCCTTGCGTCCGGGCCGCTACCGGCTCGAACTGGACCAGAGCCAGGCGAAGCGGCTGAATATGCGCTTTGAGGCGCCTGCCGAGTTCATAATCCCGGCGCAGGGCGGCCCGGCGCCCGATGTTCAGGCCATGGTGCGGTTCGACTGATGCGGTCGGCCGCTATCCCTTGTGTATCGGTAGCCATCATTGCCGCCATTCCCACGGCCGGTCTCGCGCAGACCTATGCCGTGACGAATATCAGTCCCATTACCGCGTTCGGCGAAGTGGCGTCGGCTGAAATCGGCGATACCATCTTTTTCCAGAACATGTCCTCAGTCACCGCTGTGTCTGGCAGCGGCGCCCGCATCAAGGGGACGGTAAGCAGGGCGACGGTGACGATCCGTTGCACCGCGTCGGGCACCCCAAACCCTTGCGCGCAGGTGGCCAACAAGGCGCGGGTCAAGGTCGGCAATCTTGTGAACAGTGGCGGTCGCGCGAAGGAGTTCACGGAGTTCATTGCCACGGGCAACACCGGGGTGCTCGCCGGCACCACCACCGGCCAGACCCTCGATTTCACGGTCTCGGGTTTCACCGGAAACAACAATACCCGGACTTTCTACCTGGACACCAAACTGCGCGTCGAGGGCGACAATCTCGAAGGAGGTACGGGCGCCCTGACCAGCACCTATTATGTCTACGCGGACAAGGATCCGACCGACCCCACCACGGGAAGGACGGCCGCGGCGACGATTACCGTGCGCCGCTCGCTGCGCACCACGATCGATTCCAACCTTAACTTCGGTACGCTGGTGCGGCGGACCTCCGGCGCTTCCGGCACGGTGATCATCAACAACGCGACCGGCGCGCGGACGACGGGCGGCACCAACCCGCCGATTCCCGTGGTCGGCCCCCCTTCTGGGCGCACCCAGGTCACGATCAACGGGGAGCCCAGCAAGACCTTCAACATCTCCTATGTGCCGACCGGCAATCTCATCATGTCGAGTGGCGCCAACACGCTGTCGGTGACGCTGAGCAAGACCAACAGCGGCAACGTCACCATGCCGGCGTCGGGGACGCTGGTGCTCGGCATCGGTGGGACCATCACCGTATCGCCGTCCACGCCCTATGGGCAATATTCGGGTACCCTCATCATCAACGTCACCTATAACTGAGCGGTTCGGCTGCGCTCGTGCGGCCTTGCGGCTTCGGTGGGTCAAGGGCACGCCGATCCGGCGCCGATATGCGGGAGGCATCCATGGGCAGCGGGAATGACCGATCTCCTTCCGAGCAGATCGATATCAGGATCGCCGAACTGGGCGACTGGCGTGGGCAGGTGCTGGCCAAGGTCCGCGCGCTGATCCATGAGGCGCTTCCCCAGGTCGAGGAAAGCTGGAAATGGCGCGACGTTCCGGTGTGGGAACAGGACGGCATCCTGTGCACCGGAGAGACCTATAAGGCCGTGGTCAAGCTCACCTTCGCGCGGGGTGCATCGCTGCCTGATCCCGCCGGGCTGTTCAATTCCAGCCTGGAAGGCAATGCCCGCCGGGCGATCGATATCCGCGAGGGTGAGGCGATCGATGGTGCGGCGCTGATCGCCCTCATCCGGGCAGCGGCGGCGATGAATGCTTCCCGCAAACGGAAATAGCCGCCGGGCTGACTTATCCCTGTAGATCGGCCATTTCATAGACCGGACGAATCTCGATCTCGCTCGGCCCCGGCATGGGGTTGGGACAGCGCTTCACCCAGGCCACTGCCTCGTCCATGTCCTTGACCTCCCACAGCCAGAAGCCGGCGACCAGTTCGCGCGGGTGCGCGAAAGGCCCGTCGATCACCGAGCGGCCGGCGCCGTCGAACGCTACGCGCTTGCCGGCCGACGAAGGCTTGAGGCCGTCGGCCGTCACCAGGATGCCGGCCTTTGCGAGCTCATCATTATAACGGCCCATCGCCTCCATCATCTCCTGGGCCTCGGGTGTCGGCACGAAGCCCTTCTCGCTGTCTTCGGTCGCTTTCACCAGCACAAGCACGCGCATCGTATGTCTCCTTCGGTTGGAGCCGGCCCGCCGGCCGAACACCGGAACGACGCGCGGCGTCGCCGGAAACCGACATCGTCGGTCAATTTCCTGCGGGAGTCGAGTTAGCGCGAACCGGCGGCCCAGGGCCAGCTGACGGGTTCGATGGAAGGTCTTGTGGAAATCTTGGCGCACCCGAAGGGATTCGAACCCCTGGCCTCTGCCTTCGGAGGGCAGCGCTCTATCCAGCTGAGCTACGGGTGCGTCGAGGGGCGCTTAGCAAAGCGTGCCGGGCACCGCTAGCCACTTTCGGGAAATCGTCCCCACCTATTTCGGGGCGCCGGTGATCGGCTGGAACTCGCCAAGGCCGCAGCTGGGGCCGCCGATACCGGGCGGGGTGCGCAGCACGGTGATGATGTCGACCGAGCAGAGTTGCGACAGCGAGGTGGCGAAGCTGAACCGCTCCTCGAAGCCGAGGCCGGGGCAGCTGTGCGGCAGCTTGTTGCGATAGACCTTGCGGCCCGCCATGTAGAAATCGATCGTGCTGTCGTCGCGTACCCGGCTGCTGGTGATCGACCGGATCTGAATGCATTTCTCGGGCTTGCCGACGGGTCTGATCTTCGCTTCCTGCTCGGGCTTGAGCGGCCGTGCATCGGCGGACAGGCCCGTTGCCGCCGCCGCGGCCAGCACCAGTGCGCCTGCGATCATCCTGCGCATCGCTTGTCTCCTCTCGGATGGCGGTCGCGGGTCTGGAGCCGGCGATCCGATATTTCCATATACGCTGAAAAACAGGCTTTGGTTGCTGGAAAATTCGTCGCCATGGCCTCAGCCGGGCGACGATCCTTCAGACGGGTATCGTCACGGCATGGGCGCCGGCGTCTTCGGCCTGTAGGCGCACAGATCGGCAACCGGGCAGCGCCAGCATTCGGGCTTGCGCGCCTTGCAGATATAGCGGCCGTGCAGGATCAGCCAGTGGTGAGCCCCCTGGAGAAAGGGCTTCGGCGTCACCTTCTCCAGCTTCAACTCGACCTGGAGGACATTCTTGCCCGGCGCCAGGCCGGTGCGGTTCGAAACCCGGAAGATATGGGTGTCGACCGCGATCGTCTCCGCGCCGAAGGCGGTGTTCATCACGACATTTGCGGTCTTGCGCCCGACGCCGGGCAGTTCCTCCAGCGCCGCGCGATCCCGCGGCACCTCGCCGCCATATTTGTCGACCAGGATCTGCGCGGCGGCGATCACGTTTTTCGCCTTGGTGTTGAACAGCCCGATCGTCTTGATGTGCTGCTTCAGCCCGTCCTCGCCCAGTTCCAGCATCGCCTGCGGTGTCGTCACCTTGGCGAAGAGCGGGCCGGTCGCCTTGTTCACCCCCACGTCGGTCGCCTGCGCGGACAGTGCCACGGCCACCAGCAGGGTATAGGGGTTCACATAGTTGAGTTCGGTCTGCGGCGAGGGATCGGCCTCGGCCAGCCGCCGGTAGAACTCGAAGACGTCGGCCTTCTTCACAGGCCCAGCACGTCGCTCATCGCGTGGCGGCCGGCGGGCTTGCCGATCATCCACAGGCAGGCCTTGACCGCGCCGCGAGCGAAGATGGCGCGGCTTTCGGCGCGGTGGCCCAGCTCGATCCGCTCATTTTCGGTCGCTAGCATTACCATATGGTCGCCCGCCACCGATCCGCCGCGCAGGGAGGCATAGCCGATCGTCCCCGTCTCACGGGCCTTGTCATTGCCATGGCCGATCCGGTCGAAGCGGTTGAGCAGCTCGGGGCTCGATCCGCGGCCTTCGGCGGCCGCCGTCCCCAGCAGCAACGCGGTCCCGGAGGGGGCGTCCACCTTGTGGCGATGATGCATCTCCAGAATTTCGATGTCCCAGTCGTCGCCCAGCCGGGCGGCCGCCTCGCGCACCAGATGGGCGAGCAGATTGATGCCGAGCGAGGTGTTGCCGGTCTGGAGGACGGCCGCGCCCCTGGCCACGGCATCATCGATCTGGGCATGATGCGCGGGCTTCAGGCCGGTCGTGCCGACCACGATCGGCACGCCTGCGGCCAGCGCGGCGTCAAGATGGCCGGCAAGGGCGTCGGGGGCCGAGAAGTCGACCAGCACGTCGCTGGCGGCGGCCAGCGCGGCCGCATCGCCATGCGGGCCGAACACGGCGCCGCCCAGATCGATCCCGCCCGAAATCTCGGCGCCCAGTTCCCCGGCGATCGCCGCGATGGCCTGGCCCATCCGGCCGTTCGCGCCCAAAATGCCGATCTTCGCCATGCCTAGCCCCCTTGCCGAAACTGCGCCGCTTCATGGCTGTGACATGCGAAGGACGCAAGCATGCTGATCCTCGCTGGCCTTGTCTGGTTCAACATGCTGAAAGCGTGGCCATGGCAGGAGTGTGATCATGACCGACTGGATGTTCTCGTTCGAATCGGCGCTCGCGGCCTTGCCCGAGGGGACGGAGGCCCGCTTCACCTATCCACTTCGGCACGGGTCGATGCGGATCGGCATCTATGCGCCGCATGGGCACGATCCCCAGGCACCGCACGAGCAGGATGAACTCTACATCATTGCTTCCGGCACGGGCTTCTTCGTCAAGAAGGACGAGCGGCGGCCCTTCAAGCCCGGCGACGCGATCTTCGTGGAGGCACATGCCCGCCACCGCTTCGAGGATTTCAGCGACGACTTCGCGACCTGGGTGATCTTCTGGGGGCCGAAGGGCGGCGAATGATATCGCGCGTCCGGGCCGCCCTTGCCGTCCTGCTGGTCGCTCCCGCGCCGCTGCTCGCGGCGGACGACCCGTTCGCGGGCATCCCCAACGTCAAATTCCGATATTATGACATAGAGGGCGCCACGCCCGCGCAGATCTATGCCTCGATGCGCGCGCGTGCGCCGCAGAAAGGCGACGGGGTGGCGCACACCGCCTGGCACATGCGCGTCGGCTGGCAGGAGACGCGGCGCGGATCCGCGTGCCGGGTCAGCGATCCGATGGCGAGCCTGTCGATCCTCGTCGTCCTGCCGCGCCTGGTCACGCGGGAGGTCACCCGGGAAGGGCTTGCCTTCTGGCGCCGCACGCTGCGCGGCCTGGAGATTCACGAGGCGGGCCATGCCAGCATCGCCTATGAGCATCGCAATGATTTCGCCCGCGCCGGGGAAGATGCCTCCTGCCGCGACATCCGGGCGATTGCCGCGAAGGTGCAGGCGCGGATTGAGAAGATCCAGGCCGATTACGATCGCGACACCAATCATGGCATCCGGCAGATATCGCAGACGGGGGAAGAATGAGCGAGATCCGGAATATCGTGATCCTCACCGGCGCCGGCATATCGGCCGAAAGCGGGCTGAACACCTTTCGTGGCCCCGGTGGATTGTGGGAAGGGCACCGGGTCGAGGATATCTGCACGCCCGAGGCGCTGGCGCGGAACCGCGAGCTGGTGCTCGATTTCTACGATCAGCGCCGCGCAGCGCTCGGCACCGTCCATCCCAATCCGGCGCATGAGGCGCTCGCCCGGCTCGACCGCGAATGGCGCGGCGATCTGCTGATCGTCACCCAGAATGTCGACGATCTCCATGAGCGTGCGGGGGCGAAGCGACTGCTGCACATGCATGGCGAACTGATGTCGGCGCTGTGCGAGCAATGCGGTCATCGGGCCGGCTATGGCGGATCGATGCTGGATGGCACCCTGTGCGGCGCTTGCGGCACGGCCGACGCACTGCGGCCCGACATCGTCTTCTTCGGCGAAATGCCCTATGAGATGGACCGTATCGACACGGCGCTGGCGCAGGCCGATCTGTTCGTCTCGATCGGCACTTCGGGCGCGGTCTATCCCGCCGCCGGCTTCGTCCGAAGCGCCCGTTACCACGGCGCGCGGACGCTGGAACTCAACCTCGAGCCTTCGGCCGGCAGCTATGATTTCGACGAACGCCGGATGGGCCCCGCGAGCGTGCTGGTGCCCGCCTGGGTGGACGAAATACTGCTGGCGCAGGCGGGGGGCTGAGGGACAGCGGACCCTAAATCCAGCGTCATGCTGAACTTGAGCGTTTCATCAGTTGATCCATTGTCGTCATTTTCCGCGAAAGCGGGAATCCATGGACGGCGGTCCGCAGGAGCCTCCTGTCCATCGTGACCGTGGATTCGCGCTTTCGCGGGAATGACGTGCCTAGTTCAGGGCGCGCTCGCCTTTCTATTCCCTTGCGATTGATGACACGCCCAAGTTCAGGGTGACGGGTAAGCCGTGTGGCGGGTCGTCAGCCCTTCGGCTTTACGAATTTCAGCGTCAGCCGGTCGCTTTCGCCGATCGCCTGATATTTCGCCCGGTCGGTATCCCCCAGCCTGTAGGTCGGCGGCAGCGTCCAGACGCCCTCGGGCCAGTCATGAGTGTCCTTGGGGTTGGCGTTGACCTCGGACTCGCCGGCCAGCTTGAAGCCGGCGGCGGTGGCGAGACGGATGATCGTCGAGCGCTTGATATAGCCGCTCTTCTTCTCCTTCGCGCTGTCCATATCCTCAGGCAGCCGGTGGTCGACCACGCCGAGGATGCCGCCCGGCTTCAGTGCCGCGTAGAAGTCGGCGAAGGCCTTCGCCGCCACCGCGTCACCGGCCATGATCAGGTTATGGACGTTGCGGAAGGTCAGCACCCGATCGGCGGTGCCGGCGGGGAAGGTGGAGGGCGCGGCGGGATCGAAGGCGCTGATCGCGGTGGCGCCGAACCACGCCTTGTTCTTGTCGAGCATCGCCTGGGTATTGGCAACGCCGCGCACGCCGGTCATCGCCACATAGCGGCCCTTGCCGTTCAGGGCGGGCGCCAGGATCTCGGTGTACCATCCGCCGCCGGGAGAATATTCGATCACCGTCTGGCCGGGTTTCACTTCGAAGAAGGCGAGCGTCTCGGAAGGATGGCGATATTGGTCGCGGGCCCGGTTCGCCTCGCTGCGGCGCGGATCGGCGATCGCCTTCTCGATCGCCGGGTCGGCCTTGGCGGCGGTTGCGGCGGCGACGGGGGCAAAAGCGACCATCATGGTCGTCGCGGCAATAAACAAGTGGCGCACCTGGACTCTCCCGATAAGGATCAGGCGTCAATCATGACGGAGCGGGAATAAGGTGCAATCCGACTTTGCCTGGCCGACCCTGTCATTCGTCGCGCTGGCGGTGCTGTCCGTCGCGGCGGACCGCTGGCGGCACCATCGCCGCGATGTCGACCGGCAGGCGGGAAGGGCGGGCCTGATCCCCTGGCCGCTGGTGACGATCCTCGCGCTGATCCTCGCCGCGGTGTGCGCGGCGATGTGGATCCACGATTAGAGGCAGGCTTCGAGCAAGGGCTGATCGAAGCCGAACATACGGGCCTTCTCGATCGTATAGGGGCGCAGGCCGGAGGAAACATATTCGCCGATGATCTTACCTTCGGTGTCCTCGGCCTGATATTCGAACTTGAACAGTTCCTGGGTGATGATCACCGGGCCTTCCATGCCGAGCACCTCGGTCACGCTCGTCACGCGGCGCGAGCCGTCACGCAGGCGCTTCACCTGGACGATCAGGTCCACCGAATCGGCTATCTGCTTGGAGATCGCCTCCTTCGGCACCTTGATATCCGACATCATCACCATGTTCTCCATGCGCGCCAGCGCCTCGCGCGGGCTGTTGGAGTGGAGAGTGCACATCGAGCCGTCATGGCCGGTGTTCATCGCGGCCAGCATGTCGAAACATTCCGGCCCGCGGATTTCGCCCAGGATGATGCGGTCGGGCCGCATGCGCAGCGCGTTGACGACGAGGTCGCGGATCGAGATCGCTCCCTGGCCTTCCAGATTGGCGGGGCGGGTCTCCAGCGGCAGCCAGTGCGGCTGTTGCAGCCGAAGCTCGGCCGCGTCCTCGATCGTGATGACGCGTTCGCCCGGATCGATCATCTTCGAGAGCGCGTTGAGCATCGTCGTCTTGCCCGATCCGGTGCCGCCCGAAATGACGACATTGAAGCGGCTCGCTCCGGCGATCTTCAGCATCGTCGCCATCTGCTCGCTCATCGATCCGCTGCGCGCCATCATGTCCAGCGTGATCGGCTTGGACGAGAATTTGCGGATCGATATGGCGGTGCCGCGCAAGGACAGCGGCGGCACGATGACGTTGACGCGGCTGCCGTCCAGCAGGCGGGCGTCGGCCAGCGGCGTGGTCTGGTCGACGCGGCGGCCGACCTTGGAGACGATGCGCTGGGCGATCTGGAACAGATGCTCCTCGTCGCGGAAATTGATCTTGGCGAGCTCCAGCTTGCCCTTGCGCTCGACATAGGTCTGGTCGGGGCCGTTGACCATGATATCGGTGATCAGCGGATCGCCGAGCAGTTCCTCCAGCGGCCCAAGGCCGAGCAGCTCGTCGACCAGCACCTTTTCCAGCGCGAACTGTTCGCGCCGGTTCAGGGTGATGCGCAGTTCCGCCAGCACCTCGCCGATGATCGGGCGGAATTCCTCGGCCAGTTCGTCCTTGCTCAGCGAGGCGGCGGCTTCGGGGTCGACGCGCTCCAGCAGGCGGGGAAGCACCTGCTCCTTGATCTTGTGGATCGACGCTTCGAAGCCTTCCACCCGCGAGCGGCCGGCATCGCCCGACGACGCCTCGCGGATCGCGAGGCGCGCCATCGCATCGGCATGTTTCGGGAGTTCGACCTGATCTTCATCTACGGCGATCGGATCGTCGAAGCTCGGCATGCCGGCAAAGGGGTCGCTGCCGGCCCCGGGAAGCGCGCCACTGTCGATAGGCGGGAATTGCAGGCCGCCGGTGAGCGGGCCGCCCGGGGAAAGCGGCGCGCTGTCGCCATGCATCGGCCGGGCCACGCCAAAGGCGGGCTTGGCCCCATGCGTCATCGCCCCGCGCTTGCCGAATGCACTCATCGCTACCCAGTCTCCACGGCCTCGTCCGGGCCGAACGATCAACCGGTAGCGGCAAAGCCCTCAGAAACGGTTAACCGTGCCGGCGGAGCCGGTCAGGCGAAGTCGGCCGTGCCGATCAGCGCGGGGTTGGAAAAGCCCGCCAGCTTGATCGCTTCCAGGGGGGCGGAAGGGCCGGTATCGTAGAACAGGAAGCTGTCATTGCCGACGCGCAGGGCCGCGACGTTCGACGAGCCCTGGCTGCCCAGCATCTGCTGCGCGGCGGACGCCGCTGACGTGAAGTCGCCGAAAGCCTGGCCCTGCAGCACACTGGCGGGCACGCCCTGGCTTAGCCGGATGCGGTCGATACCATCGGTGAAGTCGGCGATCATGTCGGTCATGTTGGCCAGGCCGCCACTGGTCGCATAGGCGGCATCGCCGGCATTGAAGATGAAGATATCGGCGTCGCTGCCGCCGGTCAGCATGTCGATGCCGCTGCCGCCGGCCAGATTGTCGGTGCCCAGATCGCCTTGCAACACATCGTTTTCGCTGCCGCCCGCCAGGCTGTCATTGCCTTGGCCGCCGCGCAGCGAATCATTGTTGGCGCCGCCGTCGATCGTGTCGTTGCCGAGATTGCCGTTGGCGGTATCGTTGCCCGCGCCGCCGGCGACGCTGTCATTGCCCTGTCCGCCCTGGATACGATCCGAACCGGATTCCCCGTGAAGCTGGTCGTCCCCGGCATTGCCCTGGATATAGTCGTTGCCCGATCCGCCGCTGATGTTGTCGGCACCGTCGCCAGCCACGGCGACGATGCCGCCGCCGTAAAGATGATCGTTGCCCTGGCCACCGGTGATCGAGTCCGATCCGGCGCCGCCCAGGATGAAATTGCCGTTGTTGTTGCCGGCCACCGCATCGTTGCCGCTGCCGGTGATCGCGGTATCGATCCGCGTACCGAACGCGATCGCCAGATTGTTGCTGAGTCCCGCGACGCTGCTGAAACTGCCGTCGTTGAGATTGACGTTCGACGCCGTGCCGAAGCCCGACAGGTCGAGCGTATTGTTCGCACCCTTGTTCCAGATGGTGACGATCGGCCGGCTGTTCTGGGTGAAATCGAAATATTTGCCGATCTCGCCGCCGATATTGCTGTTGAAGCCATAGGTCTGGCCGCCCGACAGCGGCGTGTTCACGGCGACGCCGTACATCCGTTGGATCGCGACGATATCGAGCATCATCGGCGTCGTCGGGTCGTTCCGATAGTTCAGGCCGTTGCTCGCCCGCGACGTCCCCCAGGAGAAATCGCGCGGCGGATCGAGATAGGACATGATCGAATAGGCGCGATTGTCGAACGCGGTGTAGGCGACCGCATTGTCAGTCACGCCCTCGTCATAGGGGCCGCCATGGCCGAGCCCGAGCACATGGCCCCATTCATGGACAAGCGTGGTGTAGGGATAGCCGCCATATTCGCTGAAGGCCCCACCGAGCGGGCCGAAACCCTCGACGCTGGTGTCGATCTCGATCGAGCCGCGCGATGCCGTGCCCATATTGGTGGTGCCCGTCTGCCCGGGGACGAAGCGGTTCTGGCCCCCCGATGCCGTGTCGTCATTGCCACGGCTGAGCATGATCTGTGCGCCGCTCGGGCCGGTTTCGACGAAACTGATATTGGCGACGGAAGACCACAGGGCCGCCGTGCTGGCGAAAGCCGCCTTCTCGGTCACGCTCCATGCCGATGCCGTGTCGAAGGCATAGCTGATGGTCGCGCCGGTTCCGGCGGTGCCAGGTCCGAATTTGGCAGTGTAGTTGGTGCCGCCATAGGTAGCGGGACTGTCCGAATTCCACGTCCAGAAGCTCTGGCTGACGAGAACGCCGCCTGCATTGATTCCGGTTATGTAGGTAACCTCGGAATCCTGGATCGCATTGATGGACGCCATCGTCCTCACCCCGCTCGGTACGCAACTATCCTTACGGTATTTAGCAGAGCAATGTTGCGTACAGCTTTCCGAAGATGACGCATCCGGACATGTTTGAAAAGATAGGCCCGGCGGCAACACGATTCATCGCATTTGAGGCGTAATGACTGGAACTGACTGAGGGGTGGCTCACGGCCTTGGTGGAAACTGGAAAACAGGGGTTGTCCTGCTTCCGGAAAAAAGGCCCGGTCCGCATGGCGGCCGGGCCTCTTTTCGTACCGCAGGGGCAGGGGTCAGGCTTCCTCGGCCTTCTCCGCCAGCACCGTCAGGCCCCTCTCGTTGACCTCGGCGAAACCGCCCTCGACATGGATGCGCGCCGCCACCGTGGTCGGGCCCGAATAGATGGCGAGCTCGCCGGTGCGAACCGTCGACATGAAGGGCGCATGGCCCGCCAGCACGCCGAAGTCGCCCTCGGTGCCGGGCACCACCACCATGTAGACCTCCTCCGAGCGGAGCAGCTTTTCAGGGGTGACGAGTTCGAAATGCAGATCTGCCATGTTCAGTCCTGTTTCCCTTGCAGGGCGCTGTCGAAGGCCGTGGTGGCCTTTTCGAACTTGTCCCGGCAACCGGGGTTGCAGAAGCCGACGACCGCGCCCTTGTAGACGGTCAGCGAGTCCGCCGAGATCGGTTTACCCGACCAGGGGCAGGTCTCGTTGACCGCGTCCGCGAGGCGCAGCCCGTCCGCCATCAGGCCGCTTCGGCGGCCAGCTTCTTGGCCTTCTCGACCACCTCGTCGATGCCGCCGACCATGTAGAAGGCCGCCTCGGGCAGGTGATCATATTCGCCGTCGACGACGGCCTTGAACGACTTCACCGTGTCCTCGATCGAGACGAACTTGCCGCTGATGCCGGTGAAGACTTCGGCGACGTGGAAGGGCTGCGACAGGAAGCGCTGGATCTTGCGGGCGCGCTGCACCGTCAGCTTGTCCTCTTCCGACAGCTCGTCCATGCCCAGGATGGCGATGATGTCCTGCAGCGACTTGTACTTCTGCAGCGTCTCCTGGACGGCGCGGGCGGTCTCGTAATGCTCCTGACCGACGACGCGGGGTTCCAGCACGCGCGAGGTCGAGTCGAGCGGGTCGACCGCCGGGTAGATGCCCAGCTCCGAAATGGCGCGCGACAGCACGGTGGTGGCGTCGAGGTGGGCGAAGGAGGTGGCCGGCGCCGGATCGGTAAGGTCGTCGGCGGGCACGTAGATCGCCTGCACCGAGGTGATCGAACCCTTGTTGGTCGAGGTGATGCGCTCCTGCAGCGCGCCCATGTCGGTCGACAGGGTCGGCTGATAGCCCACCGCCGAGGGGATGCGGCCGAGCAGCGCCGACACTTCCGAGCCCGCCTGGGTGAAGCGGAAGATGTTGTCGACGAAGAACAGCACGTCCTGGCCTTCGACGTCGCGGAAATATTCGGCGATCGTCAGGCCCGAGAGGGCGACGCGGGCGCGGGCGCCCGGCGGCTCGTTCATCTGGCCGAACACCAGCGCGACCTTCGAGCCCTCCGGGGTCGGGTTGCCGTCGGCATCCTTGGCGATAACGCCCGCGTCGAGGAACTCGTGATAGAGATCGTTGCCCTCACGGGTCCGCTCGCCGACGCCGGCGAACACCGAGGTGCCGCCATGGCCTTTGGCGATGTTGTTGATCAGCTCCTGGATGAGCACGGTCTTGCCCACGCCGGCGCCGCCGAACAGGCCGATCTTGCCGCCCTTCGCATAAGGCGCGAGCAGGTCGATCACCTTGATGCCGGTGACGAGGATCGAGGTCTCCGTCGACTGGTCGATGAACAGGGGGGCATCGGCGTGGATCGGGGCGGTGGTCTCGGCACCGACCGGGCCGCGCTCGTCGATCGGCTCGCCGACGACGTTGAGGATGCGGCCGAGCGTCTTCGGGCCGACGGGCACGCGAATCTGCGAACCGGTGTCGGTTACTTCCTGGCCACGGGTCAGGCCCTCGGTCGCGTCCATCGCGATGGTACGGACGGTCTTCTCGCCAAGGTGCTGGGCGACTTCGAGGACCAGGCGGTTGTCGCCATTCTTGGTCTCGAGCGCGCTCAGGATCGCTGGCAGGTCGCTTTCGAAGGTCACGTCGACGACGGCGCCGATGACCTGGCTGATGCGCCCGACATTGTTGGTGGTGGTAGCCATGATGCGGTTCCTTGCTGGCCTGGTTCGTTAGAGCGCTTCGGCGCCCGAGATGATTTCGACGAGTTCGGTGGTGATCGCGGCCTGGCGGGTCCGGTTGTACTGGATGGTCAGGCGGTTGATCATGTCACCGGCGTTGCGGGTGGCGTTGTCCATCGCGGTCATGCGGCTGCCCTGCTCGGACGCGGCATTCTCCAGCATCGCCCGGAACAGCTGGATCGCCACGTTGCGCGGCAGCAGCTCGGTGAGGATCGCCTCCTCGTCGGGCTCATATTCCACCGCGGCCGACGCCCCCTGGGCGGCGGCGCCCTCGTTGGGAGTCAGCGGAACCGGGATGATCTGCAATTCGGTCGGCTCCTGCACCAGCGCCGACTGGAAGCGGGCGAAGAACAGGTGGGCGACGTCGAACTCGCCTGCCGCATAGCGGGCGATCAGGTCCTCGGACACCTCATGCGCATCGCTGAAGGCGACGTTCTTGATATGGCTCTGATCGACCTGGTGGACGATCTTGCCGGGATAGAGACGGGCGATGACCGCGCGGCCCTTCTTGCCGATCAGGTAGAACTTCACGGTCTTGCCCTCGGCGATGAGGGCGTCGGCGGTCTTGCGCGCCAGGCGGACGATATTGGTGTTGAACGCACCCGCCAGGCCGCGCTCGGAGGTCGCGACCACGAGCAGGTGGACCTGGTCGCTGCCCGTGCCGGCGAGCAGCTTCGGGCTCTGCGGGCCGATCGTCACCTTCGAGGCGAGGCTGGCCATCACCGCGTTCAGGCGCTCCGCATAGGGGCGCCCGGCCTCGGCCGCCTGCTGCGCGCGGCGCAGCTTGGCGGCGGCGACCATCTTCATCGCCTTTGTGATCTTCTGGGTCGACTTCACCGAGGTGATGCGGACCTTCAGGCTCTTCAGACTGGGCATCTACTGTCCGTCTTTCTTCGATGTGCGGCGCCGGATTTATCCGGCGCCGCAAAGAGTTAGGCGAAGGTCTTCACGAAGGCTTCGATGGCGGCCTTGAGCTTGCCCTTGGTGTCGTCCGACAGGTCCTTGGTGTCGCGGATGTCGGCGAGGATCGCGGCGTGCTTGGAACGGAGTTCGCCCAGCAGCGCGGCCTCGAAGCGGACCACCGAGGTAACCGGGAAGGCGTCGAGATAACCGTTCACGCCGGCGAAGATCGACGCCACCTGCTCCTCGAAGGGCAGCGGGTTGAACTGCGGCTGCTTGAGCAGCTCGGTCAGGCGCGCACCGCGGTTGAGCAGCTTCTGGGTCGAGGCGTCGAGGTCCGAACCGAACTGGGCGAAGGCGGCCATTTCGCGATACTGGGCCAGCTCCAGCTTGATCGAGCCGGCGACCTTCTTCATCGCCTTGGTCTGCGCGGCCGAACCGACGCGCGACACCGAGAGGCCGACGTTGATGGCCGGGCGGATGCCCTGGTAGAACAGGTCGGTCTCGAGGAAGATCTGGCCGTCGGTGATCGAGATCACGTTGGTCGGGATGTAGGCCGATACGTCGCCCGCCTGGGTCTCAATGATGGGCAGTGCGGTCAGCGAGCCGTTGCCGTTGGCGTCGTTCATCTTCGCGGCGCGCTCGAGCAGGCGGCTGTGAAGATAGAAGACGTCGCCGGGATAGGCTTCGCGGCCCGGCGGACGGCGCAGCAGCAGCGACATCTGACGATAGGCGACGGCCTGCTTGGAAAGGTCGTCATAGACGATCACGGCGTGCATGCCGTTGTCACGGAAATATTCGCCCATTGCGCAACCGGTATAGGGCGCGAGGAACTGGAGCGGGGCGGGATCCGACGCGGTCGCGGCGACCACGATCGAATATTCCATCGCGCCATTCTCTTCCAGGGTGCGGACCAGCTGGGCGACGGTCGAACGCTTCTGGCCGACCGCGACATAGACGCAGTAGAGCTTCTTCGACTCGTCGGTGCCGGCGTTCGCGCTCTTCTGGTTGATGAAGGTGTCGATCGCGACGGCCGACTTGCCGGTCTGGCGGTCGCCGATGATCAGCTCGCGCTGGCCACGGCCGACCGGCACGAGCGCGTCGAGCGCCTTGAGGCCGGTCTGCACCGGCTCATGCACCGACTTGCGCGGGATGATGCCGGGCGCCTTCACCTCGACGCGGCTGCGCTGGGTGGCGTCGATCGGGCCCTTGCCGTCGATCGGGTTGCCCAGGCCGTCGACCACGCGGCCGAGCAGCCCCTTGCCGACCGGCACGTCCACGATGGTGCCGGTGCGCTTGACGGTGTCGCCTTCCTTGATCTGGGCGTCCGAGCCGAAGATCACGGCGCCGACATTGTCGGCTTCGAGGTTGAGGGCCATGCCCTTGATGCCGTTGGCGAACTCGATCATCTCGCCGGCCTGGACATTGTCGAGGCCGTGGATGCGGGCGATGCCGTCGCCGACCGACAGCACCTGGCCGACTTCGGAGACCTGCGCTTCGCTGCCGAAGCTGGCGATCTGGTCACGGATGACCTTGGAGATTTCTGCGGCGCGGATATCCATGTTCAGCCTTTCATCGCAATCGCGAGGGAGTTCAGTTTGGAGCGGATCGAGCCGTCGATCTGGCGCGAGCCGATCTTGACGATCAGGCCGCCGAGGATGGACGGGTCTACAGTGACGTCGACCGCGACGTCGCGGGCGAGCTGGGTCTTGAGCTTGGCCTTGAGCGCCTTGAGCTGGGTCGCGCTCAGCGGATGCGCCGAGGTTACCTCGGCGGTGGTCTCGCCACGATGGTGGGCGGCGAGCTGGCCGAAGGCGCGGATCACCGCGCCGAGCTGGCCGAGCCGGCGGTTCTGCGCGAGCACGCCGAGGAACTTGGTGGTAAGCGGGTCGACGCCCAGCGCGGCCGCTGCGGCGGCCACCGCCTTCAGCGCGGTCTCGCGCGACACCAGCGGGCTGGTCGTGAGCCGGCGGAAATCCTCCGACTCGGTCAGCGCGCCCTTGAGCGTCTGAAGGCTCGCGGAGACGGCGTCGATCGCCTTCTCGTCACGGGCGAGATCGAACAGGGCGGTCGCATAACGTCCGCTGAGGCTAGCCTGAATACCGCCGGAATTCTCCACGCGCGTCCATTCCCCCAGAGTAGGTTGGGCCATGCGAAAAAGGGGGCGCCGCTAGGCGTCCCCGCATGGTTTCGCGGGCCGGTTAGCAGGGGTGTCCCGATGATGCAAGGCGGTGCGGCCAAAAGATACCGTGTCGTTATAAAGTGGGGCTTTCGACACCGATGACGGAGGATTGGCAGGGTGCTTGGAATCGAAAAGCCGGACCGTCGCCGGCCCGGCTTTCCTCTTCCTCAAATCGGATGCGGCGTCGTTACGCGGCGGCCTTGCTGGGCTCCGCGTCGATCACCGCGCTGGGCTCGACGCCGTCGATCGCGATGCGGCGCGGCTTCTTGTGCTCGGGGATCTCGCGAACTAGCTCGACATTGAGCAGGCCGTTCTCATAGCCCGCGCTCGTCACCTTGATGGTGTCGGCGAGCTGGAAGCGGCGCTCGAACGCCCGCTTGGCGATGCCACGGTGCAGGAATTCGCGCTTGCCATCCTCGGCGGGCTCGCCGGCGCGGCCGATGATGATCAGCATATTGTCCTGGACGGTGACGTCGATCTCGTCGCGGGTGAAGCCGGCGAGGGCCATCTGGATGCGATAGGCGCCGTCACCCGTCTTCTCGATATTGTAGGGCGGGTAGGCGTCGCTGTCGCCGCGCGCGAAGTCGACGAGGCGGTTGAGATTCTCGAAACCGATCGAGGAACGGAGGAGGGGGGCGAAATCGAGAGTGCTACGCATAGTCTGTTTCCTTCAACAAGCGATGTTGACCATGAAGCCCGCGGGTCATCCGCCGGGCCATGCCAGCCGCCCCGAATGGCGACGGCCGACGGATTTCGAGATAGTAAGGCGGTGCGCGGCTTCAAGGGCTTCGTTGACGGATGCGGTTCGCCCGCCTAACCGGGGCCGATGGTCGCCTATCTCGAATTCGAAAAGCCCATCGCGGAGCTCCAGGCCAAGGTCGCCGAGCTTCGCTCCACCGCCGACGCCGGATCGCTCGATATCGAGAGCGAGGTCTCGAAGCTCGAGGCCAAGTCGGAGAAGCTGCTCCGCGACACTTACGGGAAGCTGACGCCCTGGCAGAAGACCCAGGTCGCGCGCCATCCCGAACGGCCGCACTTCAAGGATTATGTCGCGGGTTTCATCAGCGATTTCGTGCCGCTGGCCGGCGACCGCGCCTTTGCCGACGATCAGGCGATCATGGGCGGCCTCGGCCGGCTCGGGGATCGCCGGGTGGTGGTGATCGGCCACGAAAAGGGCAACGATACCGCCTCGCGCATCCGCCACAATTTCGGCATGGCCAAGCCGGAGGGCTATCGCAAGGCGATCCGCCTGATGGAACTGGCCGATCGCTTCGGTCTTCCGGTGGTCAGCCTGGTCGATACGTCGGGCGCCTTTCCCGGCATCCAGGCCGAGGAACGCGGCCAGGCCGAGGCGATCGCCCGCTCGACGGAAGCCTGCCTTGCGCTCGGCGTGCCGATGGTCGCGGCGATCGTCGGCGAGGGCGGTTCGGGCGGCGCCATCGCCGTCGCGGCGGCGAACAAGGTGCTGATGTTCGAGCATGCCGTCTATTCGGTCATCTCGCCGGAGGGCTGCGCCTCGATCCTGTGGCGCACCGGCGACAGGGCGGCCGATGCCGCCGAGGCGATGAAGGTGACCGCTGCCGATCTGGAGAAGCTCGGCGTGGTCGACCGGGTGGTGCCCGAGCCGATCGGCGGCGCGCATCGCGATCCGGCCGCGGCGATCGCCGCCCTGGGTGCGGCGATCGGCCAGGAACTGGACAAGCTGGCCGGCAAGAAGCCCGCCGCGCTGCGCGCTGCGCGGCGGGAGAAGTTCCTGGCGATTGGATGATCGTTACGGTCGGATACGGCGCAATATCCGGATGATCCCGTCGAGATACTGATCTATCACCGCTTCTTCGGCGAAGGGGCGCGCAGATGAGATCATCCTTGGCAATCGCACTGATGTTGGCGGCAAGCTGTCCGATCGTCGGCGAGGCTGCCGCTCCCTCGGGCATGTCGGAAGCGGACAAGCGGGTAGGCGCGGCCTCCCATGCCGACGTCGTCCGGCAATATGGTGGCGCGATGACCGGCCCGGCGGCCGATATGCTGACCCGGGTGGGGCGGCGTGTTGCGGTCGAGGCGCGCCTGTCGCGCACCGGCGACGATTTCACCGTCACCCTGCTCGATACGCCCGAGTTCCAGGCCCTCGCGACCATGGGCGGCTATATCTACGCGACACGAGGGCTGCTCGCGCTGATGAACGACGAGGCCGAACTGGCGGCGGTATTGGGCCATGAGGTCGGCCATGTCGCGAAGCGCCACGTCCGCCTGGGGCAGCAGCGCCAGACGATGTCGAACATCTTCGCGATTTCGATGAGGATCGTCGGCGGAGCGCCGGTGGGCCAGCTGGCCGGCAAGGCGATGGTCGATCTGAACCTGGGATTCGCGCGGGGGGACGAATATGTCGCCGATGATCTCGGCGTGCGCTATCTGGCCGCGGCCGGCTATGATCCTGCCGCCGCCGCAGACGCTTTCGGGGCGATGCAGCGCTATCAGGACAGCATGGCCCGGTTCTCGCTCAGGCAGCCAGGCGAGAAGACCCCCAAGGGTGACCATCCCGAAACCGCCGCGCGCGTCGCCCGTGCCCGGCAGGAGGCGGCGAAGACCGGCAAGCAGGGGCAGGGCGAGCGTAATCGCGCGGCCTATCTCGCCGCGATCGATGGCCTTGCCTATGGCACAAAGGCCGAAGAGGGCTTTTTCGACGGTCATGAATTCAAGCTGCCGCAGCAGCGCATGGCGTTCACCATACCGCCCGACACGCTGGTCACGACCAGCGAGCGTGGCGTGTCGATCACCGCGCGCGGCAGCCAAGCGCAGTTCAGCGAGCAGTGGCTCGAAGGCCCCTTTTCCGGCGCGCCTGATGAGGTGCTCAGCCGAGCGGGCGCGATTCAGCGCTTCCGCATCCAGTCGGCGAAGATCAATGGTCTCGAGGTGCGCTACGCTGCCGGCCTGGGCGAAACGCCAGCGGGGCGGCCGGTGGATATCGACGCCATCGTCTACCGCGATCCCATCCAGCGTCGGATCTACAGCATCACCACATGGGCACCCGAGGGCGCCGGTCTGGGCCCGTTCGCCGCGATGGTCGAAAGCGTGCGATCGATTCCTGCCGGTGAAAGGATCGACCTCCGCCCGCCCCGGTTGAAGATCGTCACCGTCCAGCCCGGAGATACGATCGAGCGGCTCGCCGCGCAGATGGCGGTGCCCGAAGATGGGCTCGCCCAGTTCCTGCTGATCAACGGGCTGGAGCCCGGGGCGGCATTGACGCCCGGCACGTCGGTCAAACTGTTGCAGCGCTGAACTCGATGCGGGGTCGGCGGCTGTCGTAACGGAACCGTTCAGGTCGCAGCTGCTTTATGCACGCGATGGGAGGAATGGTATGAACAAGATCCTGCTGTGGGCCGGCCTGTCGCTATGCGCGGTGCCGCAACTGGCTCTCGCCCAGGTCCAGTCGATTTCGGCCAGCGACAAGAAGGCGGGGGCGGAGGCACATCCCCAACTCGTCCAGCAGTTCGGCGGGGCGATGAAGGGGCCTGCGGCGGACTATGTGACGCGGGTGGGGCGCAAGATCGCGGTCCAGTCTGGCCTGTCCAATTCGGAGCGGGACTTCACCGTCACCCTGCTCGATTCCCCGGTCAACAACGCCTTCGCCATCCCGGGCGGCTATGTCTACGTCACCCGCGGCCTGCTCGCGCTGATGAATGACGAGGCGGAACTGGCCTCGGTGCTGGGCCATGAGGTCGGCCATGTCGCCGCGCGCCACGGCGCCAAGCGCCAGCAGACCGCCACCATCACCCAGGTGCTTGCCGGGGTCATCGGCGCCGTCGCCGGCAATTCGGGGATGGGCAATCTCGTCGGGCGCGGGGCGGGGCTGGGCGCGGACCTGATCACCAAGGGCTTCTCGCGCACCCAGGAATATCAGGCTGACGATCTCGGCGTCCGCTACCTCTCGACGGCGGGCTATGATCCGCTCGCTTCGTCGGACATGCTCGCCATCCTGGGGGCCCAGGAATCGCTGGAGGCCGGCATCGCAGGGCGCAAATCCTCCCTGCCGAGCTGGGCCAGCACCCATCCCAACTCGGCCGACCGCGTGAAGCGCGCGCAGGGCAAGGCGCAGGCGACCGGCAGGGCCGGGAAGGGCAATCGCTCGCGCGATGCCTTGCTGGATGCCGTGGACGGCCTGGTCTGGGGTGATGATCCGGCGAAGGGATTCCTGGAAGGCCAGGAGTTCAAGCTGCCGAGCCAGCGGCTTGCCTTCACCGTGCCGAAGGGGTTCGCGGTCAACAATGCGGACGATGCCGTCACGATCAGCGCGTCGGGCAGCCAGGCCAGTTTTTCCGGCGGACGGATCGGAATGGGCGGGCTCGACGATTATATCGGCCAGGTCTTCTCGTCGCTCGGCGGCAACAGCCGGCCCGGCGACATTCGGGGCGGCCAGGCGAGTGGTGTGGACTTCCGCTACGCCTTCGCCCGGGCCAACAGCAATGCGGGGCAGCTTGACGTCGGCGTGTTCGCCTATCGACCCGACAATGGATCGACCGCCTATCATTTCGTGACGCTGACCCGCGCGGGGCAGGGAATCGGCCCGTTCGAGCCGCTGGTCGAAAGCATGCGCCGCATGACCGCCGCCGAGGCGCAGGGCGTGCGCCCGCTCAAGGTCAAGGTGCTCAAGGTCAAGCCCGGGGAGACCCCCGATACCTTCGCCCGGATGATGGCCTTCCCGGATTCGCCTCTGGATCGCTTCCTGGTTCTCAACGCGCTTGACCGTGGCGCGAAGCTGACTCCCGGCCAGAGGGTGAAGGTGATTGTGCGGAATTAGGAAAGCGTCACCTCGGCGGATTTGGAGCCGATGTCTCTCATCTCTCCCGGATGCCGGGCTGCGGCGGCATGACGGGATTTGGGCTAGCCGCATTCGAGGCCAATGAGAGGATCGGAGAGGCAAGCGCGTGCAGCGCGTCCGAGCTTATTGCGAGGAAAGCCAAGCAGGGCGGATGCCCTGCGCCGGCGCTTGAGGGCAAAACAAACAACGCAAAAGGGCGGCAGGATCGCTCCCGCCGCCCTCGAAGCCAGCCTTAAGCCGTTAAAAGGCTTTGGCTCTTAGCTAGCCTTCATGTTGTTGGAGACGTTGGTGAACGTCTTCTGCAGCTGGTTGCCGAGACTCGTCATCGCGGTGATCGCGGCGACGGCGATGAGGGCGGCGATCAGACCATATTCGATCGCGGTGGCGCCCTTGTTGTTCTTCAGCAGCTTCGCAATGAACTTCATAACTCTTACTCCCACTTCCCGATTGCGGGTGGTGTCTCCGGCCCGGCTGGCCCTTCAACCGTGCGGCCAACATCTGCACCTTAGCGGGGCAGTTACTGTTAATTCGTTAATGCCGCCGGTGCGGCGATAATAAGATCAGAGCGAGGTGACCTTTTCGGCGATATCGTTCCAGCGCGCCTGGACGGAACTGCCCAGCGTCGCGATCGCGCCCATCACGGCAAGGAAAACCAGGGAAAGGATCAGGCCATATTCAACGGCGCTGGCACCTCTCCGGTCGCTGATCAGTGCGCGCAGGCGCGCGCCGCGACGTTCTTTTCTCATCCCACTACCCCGTGTGCGACCGGGCGTCCCCAAATCGCTTTGCTCTGCAGAGACTTATTTCGTACCCGTCGCGGATTAAGAAACCCCTAAGGGCCTCATACCAATGGATAAGGGAAAGCCCCTAATCGTCGTCGCAGCGGCGTTGATCGATGGCGACGGGCGGGTGCTGGTGCAACAAAGGCCGCAAGGCAAGGCCATGGCGGGCCTCTGGGAATTCCCGGGCGGCAAGGTGGAGGAAGACGAGCTTCCCGAGGCCGCGCTGATCCGCGAACTGCGCGAGGAACTGGGCATCGATGTCGAGAAGGCCTGCTTGGCGCCGGCCTGCTTCGCCAGCGAATCGCTGGGTGAGCGGCACATGATCCTGCTCGTCTATATATGCCGCAAATGGCGCGGCATTCCGCAAGCGCTGGAGGCACCGGCGATCAGGTGGGTCCGGCCGCTGGATCTTCACGGCCTGGACATGCCGCCCGCGGACAAGCCGCTGATCGGCCTGCTCGACGCGCTTATCTGATTTCGGCCAAGCCCATGTGCACGCCGCGTATCTTCCCGGCGGCGATGTCGGTCAGCAGGTCCAGCACCGGACCTGGGTCGATCCCCGGCGACAGTTCGAACACCAGTGCCGAACCGCATGGTTCCAGGCGGAGGCGGACGTTGCGGAAGCGTCGGGCAAGCATCTCCAGTGCTTCGGCCTGGCCGGAAAAGACCAGCGCGTCGTCGCCGATCCTTTCCCGGCAAGGCTGGATGCTGGCGGCGGTCCGCTGCGCGGGGCCGGCGATGCCGCCATATACCGCCTGCAATCGCTGCATCCCGTCGAACGCGGCGGTGCGGAGCCGGTCGGCGCCGGGGTCGTTCGACCGGCTGGCGCCCTCTATCACCTGGCGGAGCAAGGAGGCCGCCGCCTCGACGGTGGCGCCGTCGCCGCGTGATCGCGATGGCAGCACCATCAGCTCCGCCATCGGGATCAGCGTGCTCAGGGTGGTGAGCGCTGTCGGCCCCAGGCGGGCGGATCGGATGCGATAGGCCTGCTGATAGGCATCGTCGGCCCAGCGTTGCGGATCGTCAGGATGCGCCAGCCGCTCGACCTCGGCGCGGCGTACCATCGCGGTCGCCACTTCGGGATCGTCGCGGCCCAGTGCCTGTCGATAGGCCTCGATCGCCCGGCCGAAATGGTCGATCGCCCTTGCTGTCATCGCATGTTCCAGCGTCGGAGCGGCGGCGAACAGCCCGATCGCGAAGGCCTCGATCAGATCGGCCCGCGCCCGTCCGTCGCGCGTCGCGGCGATCCGGCGGGCCAGGGCTTGCTCTGCGTCGGTCATCCGGCCGCGCCGGGCGAGATCGACCTCGCGCGCCACCATTCGCACGGCGCGTGCCTGCGTAAGCGGTTCGGGCGTGGCCGCCGGCGCAGGAGGGCAGGCGACCAGGCCCGTTGCGATCGCTGCGAGGATGATCCGGCGACGCGGGCACATGACGCTCAGCCCTCCGGTTTTTCGAAGGCCACGCTGATCTGGAGGGGGACGCTGTCCGGAACCAGCGGGATGCCGTAGCTTACCCCGAAATCGCTGCGCCGGATCGTGGTCGTCGCATCGAAGCCGATGGTCCGCTTGCCCATCATCGTGCCGGCGCCGACGAACACCGCGTCGAGCACCACCGGCCTGGTGATCCCCTTGATCGTCAGGTTGCCGCTGATCCGCGCCCGCTTGCCCGAGGGGCGCACCGACGTCGCCTCGAAACGGGCTGCGGGATATCTGGCTGCGTCGAAGAAATCGGCATTCTTCAGATGCTCGTCCAGCTTGGCGGAGGTGGTGGTGATCCCGCTTATCGGGATATCGATTACCACATTGGCCTTTGCCGGCGCTCTGGGATCGATCGTCATCGATCCGCGCACGTTGCCGAAGATTCCGCGATAGGTGCTGAAGCCGAGGTGGTTGACGGTGAAGGCGACCTGGCTGTGGTCCGGATCGACCGTATAGGTGCCGGCGGCCACCCTCCTCACATCGGCCGTCCCCGGCGGGGCCTTCGGCAAATCCTGGGCCAGGACGACGGATGCACCCAGCGAAAGGGGCAGGGCCAGGGCAAGCGTGGTGCGGTTCATCATCGTCTCCCGACATGAGAAAGGCGGCAGACTAGCGCCTGCCGCCCTCTCAACAACCGCCGGTACCGAAACGTTGCGTTTCGGTATGGCTGACGCCGCTTAGTTCTTCGCCTTGTCGACCAGCTGGTTCTTGCTGATCCAGGGCATCATCGCGCGAAGCTCGGCGCCGACCTTCTCGATCGGGTGCTCCGCGACGAGCTTGCGGCTCGCCTTCAGCTCGGGCTGGCCGGCGCGGTTGTCGAGCACGAAGCGCTTGACGAACTTGCCCTTCTGGATGTCGTCCAGAACGCGCTTCATCTCGGCCTTGGTTTCCGAGGTGATGACGCGCGGGCCGGTGTGGATGTCGCCATATTCGGCGGTGTTGGAGATCGAGTAGCGCATGTTGGCGATGCCGCCCTCATACATCAGGTCGACGATCAGCTTCACCTCGTGGAGGCACTCGAAATAGGCCATCTCAGGGGCGTAGCCCGCCTCGGTCAGCGTCTCGAAGCCGGCCATGATCAGGTGGCTCAGGCCGCCGCAGAGAACGGCCTGCTCGCCGAACAGGTCGGTCTCGCACTCTTCCTTGAAAGTGGTCTCGATCACGCCCGAACGGCCGCCGCCGACCGCCGAGGCGTAGGAGAGGGCCACGTCGTGCGCGTTGCCGCTCGAATCCTGGGCGATCGCGATCAGGCAGGGAACGCCGCCGCCGCGCTGATATTCGGAGCGGACGGTGTGGCCGGGGCCCTTGGGCGCGATCATGAACACGTCGAGGTCGGCGCGCGGCTCGATCAGGCCGAAATGGACGTTCAGGCCATGGGCGAAGGCGAGGGCGGCGCCCTGCTTCATATTGTCCTTCAGGTCGTCATTGTAGATCGCGGCCTGATGCTCGTCGGGCGCCAGGATCATGATGATGTCGGCCCACTTGGCGGCCTCGACGTTCGACAGCACCTTGAAGCCGGCGCCTTCGGCCTTCTTCGCGGTGGCCGAGCCGGGGCGCAGCGCGATCGCGACTTCGGCGACGCCCGAGTCCCGCAGGTTCTGGGCATGGGCATGGCCCTGGCTGCCATAACCGACGATGGCGACCTTCTTGGTCTTGATGAGGCCGATGTCGGCATCACGATCATAATAGACGCGCATGATGTTGCTTCCCTGTGGCGCGGCCGGACATCCGCTTGCGCGAACCGCGGCCTGTTTGAAATCGGTGGTGGCCCCCTAACGGGCGCGGACGCGTCCGTCGAGCCTGCTTTATCCTATGGCGCCTAAAGCGCCTCTTTGCCCCGCACGATCGCGGCGACCCCGGTGCGGGCGACCTCGACCAGCCCTACCTCGCGCATCAGCTCGAGGAACTTGTCTATCTTGTCGCTGCCGCCGGTCACCTCGAAGATGAAGCTGGAGATGGTCGAGTCGACCACGCGGGCGCGATAGACCTCCGCCAGGCGCAGCGCCTCGATGCGGTGGTCCCCGGTGCCCACCACCTTGACCAGCGCCAGCTCGCGTTCGACATGCGGGCCCAGCACCGACAGGTCGGTGACCTTGTGGACCGGCACCAGCCGGTCGAGCTGCGCCACCACCTGCTCGATCACCTCGGGCGTGCCGGTGGTGACGATGGTGATGCGGCTTATCTTCTCGTCCTCGGTGACGTCGGCCACCGTCAGGCTGTCGATATTGTAGCCGCGCGCCGAGAACAGGCCGGCAATCCGGGCGAGGATGCCCGATTCATTGTCCACGGTCACGGACAGCGTGTGCCGCTCGGTGGCTTCCTGGGTGATGTGCATGTGTGTCTCTGCTCTGAAGGGGATGGGGAGGGCGGTGGCGCTCAGACGAGCGCCTTGGCCTCGTCGTCCATCTCGCCGACCACCTCGTCGGGCTCTAGGATCATGTCGGTGTGCGCCGCGCCGCTCGGGATCATCGGGAAGCAGTTGGCGAGCTTCGCCACCTTGCAGTCGACCATCACCGGCCCGTCATGCGCCAGCATCGCGGCGATGCCGGCTTCCAGGTCGGCCGGGTTCTCGATGCAGATGCCCTTCCAGCCATAGGCCTCGGCCAGTTTCACGAAATCGGGAAGCGCGTCGCTGTAGCTTTCCGAATAGCGCCCGGCATAGGTCAGATCCTGCCACTGGCGGACCATGCCCATATATTCGTTATTGAGGATGAAGACCTTCACCGGCAGGCGATATTGGGTCGCCGTGCCGAGTTCCTGGATGTTCATCTGGATCGAGGCTTCGCCGGCGATGTCGATCACCAGCGCCTTGGGATTGCCCAGCTGCGCGCCGATCGCGGCCGGCAGGCCATAGCCCATCGTGCCGAGCCCGCCCGACGTCAGCCATTTGTTGGGCGCGTCGAAGTCGAAATGCTGCGCGGCCCACATCTGGTGCTGGCCCACCTCGGTGGTGATGATCGGCTTCTTGGCATGGGTTGCCTCCCACAGCTTGCGGATCGCGAGCTGGGGCATGATCTCCTTTGTCGAGGCCGGATAGCGCAGCGACTGGCGCGCGCGCCATTCTACGATCCGTTCGAACCAGGGCTTCATGTCTTGCGGGCGGTGCTGGCGCGCCTTCCACAGCTTGATCATGTCCTCGATCGCCCGGCCGACATCGCCGACGATGCCCAGGTCGACCCGCACTGTCTTGTTGATCGACGAGCGGTCGATATCGATGTGGATTTTCTTCGAATGCGGCGCGAAGGCGTCGAGGCGCCCGGTCACGCGATCGTCGAAGCGCGCGCCCAGGCAGACGATCAGGTCGGCCTGGTTCATCGCCATATTGGCTTCGTAGGTGCCGTGCATGCCCAGCATGCCCAGCCATTGCGGATCGGACGCCGGGAAGGCGCCAAGGCCCATCAGCGTGGATGTCACCGGCGCGCCGGTGATACGCGCCAGGTCGCGCAGCAGCTGGCTGGCGATCGGGCCCGAATTGATGATGCCGCCGCCGGTGTAGAGGATCGGCCGTTCGGCCGCCGCTATCATCTCCACCGCCGCCTCGATCAGCGCGGTCTCGGCCTTCACCTGCGGTTTGTAGCCCTTGTGCGGCAGCGCCTGGATGGTCGGCTTGCGATAGGTCGCTGTCGCCACCTGGACGTTCTTGGGCAGGTCGACCACCACCGGGCCGGGGCGGCCCGATGTGGCGATGTGGAACGCTTCATGGATCACGTCGCCCAGCTTGGCCGGATCCTTCACCAGGTAATTATGCTTGGTGCAGTGACGGGTGATGCCCACCGTGTCGCATTCCTGGAAGGCATCGGTGCCGATCAGCGGGGTGCCCACCTGGCCGGTCAGGATCACCAGCGGGATCGAATCCATCAGCGCGTCGGCGATGCCGGTCACCGCATTGGTGGCGCCGGGGCCCGATGTCACCAGCACCACGCCGGGCTTGCCGGTCGAACGGGCATAGCCCTCCGCCGCGTGCACGGCGCCGGCCTCGTGCCGCACCAATATGTGGCGGATGCGCTTCTGCTTGAAGATCGCGTCATAGATCGGAAGGACGGCGCCGCCGGGATAGCCGAAGACGACCTCCACACCCAGGTCGTTCAGCGCCTGGATCAAGATATCGGCCCCACTTATCTCGGCAGTCATGGTCTTTTCCTCTTGTGCGCCGCAGCGCCTGTGTGAAGCGGCGTGCCCTATAGGTAACAAATTATGCTGTCAACGTCTCATTATGTAATTTAATTGCGATAAGACTGGTCGTATTGTCATTGAGTTGCGTCTTGCAGCGACTCCACTCTGCTGGAAGCTGGTGACGAAACCAGGTGTACTGCCGCTTGGCATATTGGCGGGTGGCCGCCTGAGCGCGGGCCATCATCTCGTCGCGGCTGATCAACCCGGCGCGCCAGGCGGCGATTTCCGGCACGCCGATCGCGCGCATCGCCGGCAGCGCGGGGTCCAGGCCGCGCGCGTACAACGCCTCGACCTCTTCGACCGCGCCCTGCTCCAGCATCATCGAGAATCTGGCGTCGCAGCGCGCTCGCAGCCAGTCGCGAGGGGGCAACAGGATTTCGGCTGCGATGCGCACCTCGCTGGCGATTCCACCGGTCAGCTCGCCCTGCCAGTCGGAGAGGGAACGACCCGTCGACCGGATGACCTCCAGCGCGCGCGCGATGCGGGTGGTGTCCTGCGGCCGCAGATGGCCCATCGACGGGTCCTCTGCGGCAAGGGCCGCGTGCGCGGCCTCGACCGGCAGGGCGCGCACCGCGGCGCGGATCTCCGGATCGATCTCGGGTACCGGGGCGATTCCGAAGATCAGGGTGCGCAGATAGAGCCCGGTACCGCCGACCAGGATCGGCAGCCGGCCCGCTGCATGCGCCTTGGCGATCTCGTCGCGGGCATCGGCCGCCCAGTCGGCTGCGCTGCACGCGGTCGCGGCGTCGCGATAGCCGAACAACCGGTGCGGCGCGCGTGCCTCCTCTGCGGCGTCGGGCCGGGCGCTCAGCACCCGCAGGTCGGCATAGACCTGGCTAGCGTCGGCGTTGATGACGATGCCGCCGGTCTTCTCGGCAAGGCGGACCGCCAATGCGGACTTGCCGCTGGCGGTCGGCCCCGCAATAAGCGCGACCGGATTCTTCGACGGAGACTGGCCCTTGTTCATCGCGACGCTGATAGCACCCGACACGCTGTCCGAGGACAATGTTTCGCACGTCGAAGAGGTGCTCAGGACAGCCGGCGCCTCGATCGTCACCCGGAACTGGATCGAGGAGGGGGTGGCCTGCGATATCGAATATGAGGCCGCCTCCTCGCTGAAAAGCTGGGTGGATGGCACCTATTCGGGCTTCGATGTCGTCATCCAGCCCAAGCAGGGCCGCCGCAAGCAGATGCTCGTCGCCGATATGGATTCGACGATGATCACGATCGAATGCATCGACGAGCTTGCCGATTATGCCGGGATCAAGCCGCAGATCGCCGACATCACCGAGCGGGCGATGCGCGGCGAACTCGATTTCGAAGGCGCGCTCGACGCGCGGGTGGCGCTGCTCAAGGGGCTGGACGTTGGCGTGATCGACCGCTGCCACGCGGAACGCGTCGTCATCATGGCCGGCGCTCGCGAACTGGTGCGGACGATGCGCGCCAACGGCGCCGACTGCTATCTGGTCTCGGGCGGCTTCACCGTCTTCGCCGATCGCGTCGCGGAGGAGATCGGCTTCACCAGTGCGCTTTCCAACACGCTGGAATTCGACGATGGCAAGCTGTCGGGCACCGTGGCCCGCCCGATCATCGGCGCGGCGGCCAAGCGCGAGACGCTGCTTGCCGAGGCCCAGGCGCATGGGCTTTCACCCGCGCAATGTCTCGCGGTCGGCGATGGCGCCAACGACATCCCGATGATCGAGGTGGCCGGGCTCGGGGTTGCCTATCGCGCCAAGCCGAAGACGGCCGCTGCCGCCGGGGCCCGGATCGATCATGGCGATCTCACTGCGCTGCTTTATGCGCAGGGATATGCGAGGAAGGATTGGGTGGTCTGACCATCCAGGCCGGAATGAGGATCGAGGGGGGACGATGATCGACGACAAATATGTCCGGCTTTTCTTCAACAGGAATCTGGCCTCGGCGCAGCGCGAAAACGGCTATGCGGCGCGGCGCGAGATTGCCGGCCTGCTGTCCGAATATGGCAAGGACCCCAGGCGCCTCGAGCCGTTCGGCTTCAAGGTGTACAGCCAGGCCGAGGAAGACGGCATCATCGAGGAGATATTCCGGCGGCTGGGCGTCGAGAAGGGCTGGTTCTGCGAGATCGGCGTCCAGAACGGGCTTGAGTGCAACTCGCTCTACCTGATCCACAAGGGGTGGAACGGCGCCTGGATCGAAGGCAATAAGAACCAGCTCGAGCCCATCCAGCAGAAGTTCGGACCGATCATCCCGTCGCGGTTGAAGCTCTGCATCGGCATGGCCACCGTCGAGAGTGTCAACGAACTGCTCGACCGGCTGACCCCCGCCGACCGGGAAATCGACTTCCTGTCGATCGACATCGACGGCAACGACATCCACCTGCTGGAGGCGCTGCGCCGCAGGCCCAAGGTCATCTGCATCGAATATAATGCGAAATTCCCGGCCAATATCGTCAAGCGGCAGGTCTATGACACGCAGCGCTTCTGGAGGGGTACCGATTATTTCGGCGCGAGCCTCAAGGCGCTTGCCGAAGCGGCCGACCGGATGGGCTATGGGCTGGTGGGAACCAACATCACCGGCAGCAACGCCTTCTTCGTGCGCAACGATCTCCTCGGGCAGGACCTGTTCTGCGAGGATCGGTCGGTGGAGCGGCTCTACAATCCGCCGCGCTATTATCTGATCGACGACCATTTCCAGTATATCGGCCATCCCGCCGATTTCGGACCCTATGAGGATCTTGCCTGATCTGGTGGGGAGCGCCCGGTTCGCGGGGCTTCCGCCTGTATCAGCGGCCCCTGGTCATGTCCGAGGCGATGGCCGCCAGCGCGAAGGCGATGGCCGCCTCCGTGCCGTCGAAGCTGATCCGCAGCATGCCCCTGCCGATTTCGCTCACCGTTGCCTGGATCGTGCCCGCATCGGGATGGCGCAGTTCCACCCGGCTACCGAGCGCGGGCGGATCGTCGCTGTCGAGCCGGGCGCCGCGCCCGTCGATGCCGCGCAGCGCCACCGTCCGGCAGCCTTCGTCGCTGATCAGATCGCAGACCGTGCGACGGCGCCAGCGGCTGGCCATCGCGACGGGCCGGTCCAGAACATGCCAATGCCTCATGGCAACCCATTCGCTACATACTATCCGGGTGATTTTCCCGCATAGTCACCAACATAGGGTTAATGCCGCCTTAGAGCCTGATCGGTTGAGGGAGGAAACGCTCCGCGCTTCCACCAGAGGCGTGGATCAGGGCGCGACCGGGAAACATGCGGTCCCGGCCGTCGACTTCACCGCCGCGCAGGCTTCGTTCGCTGCGGCGCGGGAACCCAGCGGACCCGCCTGCAGACGGGTGAGATTGCCCACCGGGATATAGGTCGGGCTCAGCGCCTTCAGCCCGGCGCGCGCCGAGAGGCTGGTCCACGCATTGCGGGCGGCATCGCTGCTCGAAAAGGCGCCGAGCTGGATTTTCCAGCCGCCCCCCGCCGAAGCGCTGATCGTGGCGGCCGGCTTGGGAGCTGGCTTCGGCGCCGCCGGCCGGGCCGCTGCTGGCGCCGGCGTAGCGGCGGCGGGCGCGGTGCTTGGCGCCTTCCATGGCTGGATCGGCTGCGCCTGGGCCATCTCGGCGGGGGCGGGAGCGGGCGGAGGCGAAGAGGCCGGCACCGCAACCTGGCCGACCGGCTGCGGCGTGCGGGCATTGCGCATCGTCAACGGCGCGTTCGGGCCGGGCGTGTCGCTGGCCCTGAGCTGCTCGGTGCGCTCCATCTCGCGGGCCAGCGCCAGCCCGGCCTGGCGCTGCTGCTCGGGAACGAGCTGGTCCATCTGGGTCAGGCTGGTGGTCGCGGCGCCGATGCCGGCGGCCTTGGCGCGGGTCATCAGCGCATAGGCGCGTGCCCAGTCCTTGGGCAGGGAATCGCCATTGAAATAAGCCGTCCCGACGACATATTGCGCGCGCGCCTCACCCTGGTCGGCGGCTTTCTTCAGCCAGATCATCGCTTCGTCGCGCTGGCCGCTCTGGAACAATTGCAGGCCCAGCGTCGCCTGCGCCTGCTCATGGCCCGCGGCGGCGGCCTTTCGATACCAGTCCATCGCCACCGCCTGGTCGGCGGGCACGCCCCGGCCGAGCTTGTAGGCCTGGCCCAGGTTGAACTGCGCATCGGGTTCGCCGGCGGCGGCGGGGCCGCGCCATTCGGCCACGGCCTTGGGGAAGTCGCCCGCCATCCAGGCGTCGACCCCGGCTTTCACATCGGCCAGCGCCGGCGTCGCGGCAGCCAGCACCACCAGCGCACAACCCGCGAAAAAGCTCTTCATACTTCACTGCCCCCAAGTCCGGCATGATTTACAGTGTGATAGCGCGATCGCCCGGATTGGCGATAGTCCTAACTGAATCGATTGATCATCACGGCCATTAACCATTGCTTAGCAGCGCCGGTGGCACCTTCGCCCGCGAGGGGCGCGAGCCCCATGGGGAAAGGGTATGCGATGAACAAGCGCTTGATCGGCCTGGCGGCGGGTGCTGCTTTGCTGGCATTGTTGCCCGGCGCCTTGCAGGCGGCCGCGCCGGAACTGCGCGAGAGCATGACGCCCGCCGCGCAGAAGCGTGCCGATCGCCTGCTCGCCGACGCGCGCGAAGCGCTTGCCCGGGGCGCCCCCGCCGCCGCCGTCCGCCAGGCGGAGGCCGCCGTCGCGATCCGTCCGCTCGATGCCCAGGCGCGCGCTCTGCTGGGCCGCGCCTATCTGGCCGCGGGCCGCTTCCAGTCGGCCGAGACCGCGCTGGGCGACGCCCTGACCCTCGATCCATCGCTTGGCCGCGCCGCCGTCGGCCGGGCGCTCGCGCAGATCGCGCTGGGCAAGCCAGATGCCGCCAGGGCCACGCTCGATGCGGCGCCGGACAGCGGAGCGGATGCCGATATCGGCTTGGCCTTCGCGCTGATGGGTGATCTCGACCGGGCGCGCGAAACGCTGCTCGCGGCCGCGCGCGAACCGGGGGCCGATGCGCGCACCCGTCAGAATCTTGCACTTGCCTATGCGCTGGAAGGGCGCTGGAACGACGCCGCCACCATCGCCGCCCAGGATGTTCCGGCCGAGCTGGTCGCCGATCGCCTGCGCCGCTGGGCGATGGTCGCGCAGTTGAGGAATGATCCGGCGATGCAGGTCGGCACGCTGCTCGGTGCGCTGCCCGCCGTCGATGGCGGGTTGCCGGCCGAGCTGGCCCTTGCGCTTCCCATCCCGGAGAAATTGCCCGCCGAGCCGCTGATGCTGGCCCAGGCCGCGCCCTTCGAACTGGTGCCGTCACTGCCCTTCGTCGTTCCCGCCGTGCAGGTGGAGGCGAAGGCCGTCGTCACCCAGACCAATCTCGCTCCGCCCTCGCTGACCCAGCTGGTTTCGGCGCCAGCGGCAGCCAGCGTGGCGGAAACAGCGGCGCCCCCGGTGCTGGCCATGGCCGAGCCGTCGGAACCTGTCGCCTGGGCGGGGCCGCCGCGCATGCGCAAGGCGCGGATCGTCGAGGTCAAGCCGCCCAAGCCGGCCAGCCGGCCAGTGGTGGCGGTGCGGGCACTGAGGATCGAATCGCGCATGACCGCTCCCAAGCCGGCCCTGCTCGTCGCGCGGACGACCCTCAGGCCGCTGCCCGCCGCCGCGCGCGGCTGGTCGGTGCAGCTCGGGGCTTTCAGTTCGGCGGGCCGCACCGAGGTTGCGTGGAGCAAGCTCAATGCCCGCGTCAGCTTCCTCAGCGGCCATGTGCCGACCGGATCGAAGGTCAGGCGCGGCAAGGCGCTGTTCCATCGCCTCTCGATCGGTGGGCTTCCCAGCCGCGCCGATGCTGTCAGCCTGTGCCTGAAGGTGCGGGAGGCCGGCGGCGCCTGCTTCGTACGCCGCAGTTCGGGGGACCAGCCGTTGACCTGGGCGCTGCGCGCGAAGGCCGGCGAACCGGTCTGACCCTTTTTAGCCCAGGGCGACGCCGCCCTTGATCGTCCGCAGCACCTTGCCCTGCACGGGCAGGCCGTCGAACGGCGTGTTGCCGGCGCGTGAGGCCATGTGATCCGAATCGATCCTCCACGGTGCCTCGGGATCGAACAGCAGCAGATCGGCCTCGGCGCCCACCATCAGCGAACCGCCGGGCAGGCCCAGCAGCCGCGCCGGGGCGGCCGATAGAAGCTCGATCAGCCGGGGCAGGGTGATGACGCCGTCGCGGACCAAGGCGAGCGACAGGGTCAGCAGCGTCTCGGCACCCGACATGCCTGCCTCCGCATCGGCGAAGGGCAGGCGCTTGGCCTCCGGCCCCTGTGGGTCGTGGCTCGAACAGATCAGGTCGATCGTCCCGTCGGCGATGGCGGCGAGCGCCGCCTGGCGGTCGTCCTCGCCCCGCAGGGGCGGCGACAGGCGGGCGAAGGTGCGGAAGCCGCCCACCGCGACGTCGGACAACAGCAGGTGCGCCGGGCTGATCCCGCAGCTTACCGGCAGGCCGCGCTTCTTCGCGTCGCGCACCAGATCGAAGGCGCGCGCGGTCGACAGCTGGCGGAAATGCAGCCGTGCGCCGGTCTCCTCGACCAGCATCAGGTCGCGCGCCACCGCCATCGCCTCGGCGATCGCGGGGGCGGCGGGCAGGCCCATGCGGGTGGCGTACTCGCCCTCGGTCGCGACCGCGCCCACGGTGACGCCGCCATCCTCGGCATGAGTGACGACGGTCAGACCAAGCGATCCGGCATAGGCCAGCACCCGCCGCATCACCCCCGAATCGGCGATCCAGTCGCGCCCGGTGGCGACCGCGCAGGCGCCGACCGCCTTCATCAGGCCGATCTCGGCCAGTTCCTTGCCTTCCAGGCCCTTGGTCGCGGCGGCGAGCGGGTGGATCCAGACGTCGGGCTTTCCGGCGGCGGCGGCGTGCTGGGCCAACGCCGCATGGTCGAGCGGAGGCGACTGGTCCGGCATCAGCACCGCGCGGGTGATGCCGCCGGCGGTGAAGGCCGCCATGTCGATCGCGAAGATGCCGAGATCGATGAGGCCCGGCGCCAGATGCGCGCCCTTGGCGTCGATCGTCTCGATATCCGAGGGGATGTCAAAGCTGCCGACGGCGGCGATGTGGCGGTCGCGCACCAGCACGCCGCCCTGCGTCACCGTGCCGGCGGCGGGATCGACGATCCGCGCGTTGAGGATGGCGAGCGATCCGGTCATGCCCAGCCCTCCACGCCGCGCCGCTTGCGGGTCAGGACGTCGAGGCAGGCCATGCGGACCGCGACACCCATCTCCACCTGTTCGGTGATCGCCGATCGATCGGGATGGTCGGCCACTTCGCTGGTGATCTCCACGCCCCGGTTCATCGGGCCGGGATGCATCACCAGCGCGTCGGGCGCTGCCCGCTCCAGCCGTTCCATGGTCAGCCCGTAGAGCGCGTGGAACTCACGGGGGGAGGGGAGATAGGCGCCGTCCATCCGCTCGTTCTGCAGGCGGAGCATCATCACCACGTCGGCGCCTTCGATCCCCTTGTCGAAATCGTGGAACGGGATCGCGCCCAGCCGCTCGATCGCCGTTGGCATCAGTGTCGGTGGGGCGACGACGCGCACTTCGGCGCCCAGCGCGGTGAGCGCCAGGATGTTCGATCGGGCGACGCGGCTGTGCAGGATGTCTCCGCAGATCGCGACCGTGAGCCCGCCGATCCTGCCCTTGCGGCGGCGGATCGTCAGCGCGTCGAGCAGCGCCTGGGTCGGGTGTTCGTGGCGGCCGTCGCCCGCGTTGAGCACAGGGCAGTCCACCTTGTCGGCGATCAGCTGCACCGCGCCCGAGGACTGGTGGCGGATCACGATCATGTCGGCGCGCATCGCGTTGAGCGTCACCGCAGTGTCGATCAGCGTCTCGCCCTTCTTCACGCTCGACTGGCCGACCGCCATGTTGACCACATCGGCGCCGAGCCGCTTGCCCGCGATCTCGAACGACAGCAGCGTGCGTGTCGAGTTCTCGAAGAAGGCGTTGATCAGTGTCAGGCCCGACAGGCGATCGTCATGCTTCGTCGTCGCACGGTTGAGCGTGATCCATTGCTCGGCCTCGTCGAGCAGGAACAATATCTCGTGCGGCTGAAGCCCGTAGATGCCGGTCAGGTGGCGGTGCGGGAATGGAGCGGACATTAAAGCCGCGCTTTAGGGCAGGGCGCGGGGAAGCTCAAGCGGGCTGGAAGACTTCTCCACAAGATCGTCGCCCCGGCGGAGATCAGATCATCGCGTCGATCGCGCCCTGCAATATGTAGGCCGCCGCCAGCTTGTCGACCAGTTCGGCTCGCCGCGCCCGGCTCGCATCCGCGTCGAGCAGGGTGCGGGTCACGGCCTGGGTCGACCAGCGTTCGTCCCACAGCAGGATCGGCAGGCCGAAGCCCTCGACGTTGCGGGCGAAAGCGCGGACCGACTGGGTGCGTGGAGAATCGCTGCCGTCGAGGTTCAGCGGCAGGCCGATCACCAGACCCTTCACCGCCTGCGCCGCCACCAGCGCGCGCAATTTCGCCGCGTCGACGCTGAACTTGCCGCGCTGGATCGTTTCGGCCGGGCTGGCGATGGTCCAGCCCGCGTCGCACAACGCGATTCCGATCGTCTTGGTGCCCACGTCGAGCCCCGCCAGCCGCCCCCGATCCGGCAGCGCGTCGCGATAATCGAGGGTCGAGGTGCAGATCACTTGTTCAGGAAGGCCTTTGCGCGCGCTTCGGCATCGGCGCGGATATTGCCCCAGAACAGCGCATAGTCGAAGACATGGTAATTGTTGCCGGGCATGACGAAGCGGTCGAAGCCCCTGGGCGGCCTGCCGATCATCAGCAGTCCCGAAGGGTCGCAGCGCGCCGCGATGACGCCCGGCTTCAGTTCGGCGCCCATGAAATCGGATGTCGGCATCAGCGCGCCCAGGTTCGCCGCAGGTAGCGCGGCCGTGGCCGGCGCGCCGGTCAGCGGGTTGACGCACAGCATCGGTGTACCGCGCCGGGGAGCGCCGGTGAGACCCGCGGAGGCGTCATATATCTCGCGGATCGTCCTCGGCTCGGCCGGCTCGGCGAAGCTCTGCCAGGACAGGATGCAGTTCGCCTGGCGCGGATCGCCGCAGGCTGGCAGGCCGAGCGCGGGAATGTCGGCGGTCGTGGAGATCGGCCAGCCGACCAGATAGGACGCCACGATCCGCTGGGCGAGCGGCTTGCCCGCGATCTTTTCCTGCATCAGCCGCATCAGGTGGAGCGTGCCCTGGCTATGCCCCGCAAGCAGGATCGGGCGCGAGGCGGGGATCTGCGCCAGGAAGGCGTCGAATGCGCGCGCCACGTCGCCATAGGCCAGATCGAGCGCCTTGGGCGCATCGGACCCCTGGCTCAGGAAGGCGCCGAGCGCCGCCGAGCGGTAGCGCGGCGCCCAGACGGCCCCCGTCCGGTTGAACGCGCTGGCCTCGCTCCATCCGAAAACGCGCAGCCATTTGCGCGATTCGGCATCGTCCAGCGCGGTGTTCCAGCTCGCCCTGCCATAATAGGTGGTCGGCGGAACGTAGAACACTGCGATCTCGCGCTTTGCCGCCGACGGTTTTTCACCGGCCGGAAGCCAGCGGGCGGGATCGTCGGGCAGGTCGGGCCGCGACAGCCAGGAACCCGGCCGGCCATAGTCGGGCGGCGGCCCGGCACCGTTCGGATCGAAGCGCACGCTGGGAACGAAGGCGAGGCGGACCAACTGGTCCTGGAACAGGTTCCAGCCGATCCCGGCGGCCAATGTCAGCACGATCAACCCCGCGATGATGTAGAGGAAACGGCGAGCGAGCAATGAAGGCTCCGATTTGTGCAGTGCAACATAAGCTGGCGATGAGGGCAAGTGCGTAGCGGGCAATCGTGGCTGCGTCGAATCCCCTGTCGTCGCTCCCGGCCTCTCTCGGGGCGACGCAAGCTTTTAGCGCCATCCCGCCCTTGCTCCCCCGCCGCCCCGATGCTAGCCGCGCGGCCATGTCAGTCGATGCCGCAACCGTCCGCAAGATCGCGAGCCTCGCCCGCATTGCCGTCACCGACGGCGATGTCGATGCGATGGTTCCCGAACTCAACAACATCCTGGGCTGGATCGAGCAGCTCGGCGAGGTGAACACCGATGGTGTCGCCCCGCTGGCCGCCGTCATCCCGAACCATCAGCGCCTGCGCGCGGACGTCGTCACCGACGGCAATATCCGCGACAAGGTGATCGCCAACGCGCCCCAGGCCGAACATGGCTTCTTCGCCGTTCCCAAGGTGATCGAATAATGGCTGACATCACCGAGCTGGGCATCGCGGGCCTGCGCGACGGCTTCCGCGCCGGCGACTTCACCGCGCGTGAGGCGGCCGAGGCATTCAACGCCGCCGTCGCGGGTGCCAAGGCGCTCAACGCCTTCATCATCGAGACGCCGGACCACGCGCTCGCCGCCGCCGATGCGGCCGACAAGGCCCGCGCATCGGGCGATCTGCAGCCGCTCTCCGGCGTGCCGCTGGGCATCAAGGACCTGTTCTGCACCGAGGGCTACCAGACCACGGCGGCCAGCAACATGCTGGCCGGGTTCAAGCCGACCTATGAGTCGACCGTGACCACGAAGCTGTTCGCGGCCGGCGCCGGCATGCTCGGCAAGCTCAACCTCGACCAGTTCGCCATGGGTTCGTCTAACGAGACCAGCGCCTTCGGCAACGTCATCTCGCCGTGGCGCGCCAATGACGGCAGCAATGCCCCGCTGGCGCCGGGCGGCTCGTCGGGCGGTTCCTCCTCGGCGATCGCCGCGCGGATCGTGCCGGCGGCGACCGGCACCGATACCGGCGGCTCGATCCGCCAGCCCGCCGCCTTCACCGGCATCGCGGGCATCAAGCCCACCTATGGCCGCTGCTCGCGCTTCGGCATCGTCGCCTTCGCCTCCTCGCTGGATCAGGCCGGAGCGATGGCGCAGGACGTGCGCGACTGCGCGATCATGCTGGAGGCGATGTCGGGTTTCGACCCGAAGGATTCGACTTCGCTCGACGTCGCGGTGCCGCAGTGGGAAGCCGGGCTTTCGGCGGACCTCAAGGGCAAGAAGGTCGGCATCCCGAAGGAATATCGGGTCGACAATATGCCCGCCGAGATCGACGCGCTGTGGAAGCAGGGCATCGAATGGCTGCGCGATGCGGGCGCCGAGATTGTCGACGTATCGCTGCCGCACACCCGCTATGCGCTGCCGACCTATTATATCATCGCCCCGGCCGAGGCCTCATCGAACCTCGCCCGTTATGATGGCGTGCGCTATGGCCTGCGCGAACTTCCCGATGGCGCCAATCTCCAGGAGATGTATGCCGCCACCCGCGCCGCCGGTTTCGGGCCGGAGGTCAAGCGCCGGATCCTGATTGGCACCTATGTGCTCTCGGCGGGCTTCTACGACGCCTATTACACCAAGGCGCAGAAGGTCCGCGCGCTGATCGCCCGCGATTTCGAGGAGGCTTTCCAGAAGGTCGACGTGCTGCTGACGCCGACCGCGCCGTCCGCTGCCTTCGCGCTGGGCGAGAAGAGCGCCGATCCGCTGGAGATGTACCTCAACGACGTCTTCACCGTGCCGGCGAGCCTGGCCGGGGTCCCCGCCATGTCGGTGCCCGCGGGCCTCGACGCCAAGGGATTGCCGCTCGGCCTCCAGATCATCGGCCGCCCGCTCGACGAGCAGGGCGTCCTCAACGCGGGTCTTGCGATCGAGCAGCGCGCCGGCTTCAACGCCCGGCCGCAGAACTGGTGGGCGAAATGAGCAGCTATCGTATCCAGGGCGCCACCGGCGAATGGGAGGTCGTGATCGGCCTTGAGGTTCATGCGCAGGTCGTTTCCAATGCCAAGCTCTTCTCGGGTGCCTCGGCCGCCTTCGGTGCCGAGCCGAACCAGAATGTCTCGCTGATCGACGCGGCGATGCCGGGCATGCTGCCCGTGCCGAACGAGGAGTGCATCCGCCAGGCGGTGAAGACCGGCATGGCGCTGGGTGCCGAGATCAACCGCTGGTCGCGCTTCGACCGGAAGAATTATTTCTACGCCGATCTGCCGCAGGGTTATCAGATATCGCAGCTCTATCACCCGCTGGTGGGCGAAGGCGCGGTTGAGATCGACGCCGACGAGAAGGCCGGCATCGCCGAGCCCAAGACGATCGGCATCGAACGGCTCCATGTCGAGCAGGACGCCGGCAAGCTGATGCATGATCAGCACCCGACCCGCTCCTATGTCGATCTCAACCGTTCGGGCGTCGCGCTGATGGAGATCGTCTCGAAGCCTGACATGCGTTCTCCCGCCGAAGCAGGGGCTTATCTTCGTAAGCTGCGATCGATCCTGCGCTATGTCGGCTCGTGCGACGGCAATATGGAAGAAGGCTCGATGCGCGCCGACGTCAACGTTTCGGTGCGCAAGGTCGGCGAACCCTTCGGCACCCGCACCGAGACCAAGAACGTCAATTCGGTCCGCTTCGTGATGGCTGCGATCGAGGGCGAGGCGAACCGGCAAGTCGACGTGCTCGAAAGCGGCGGGACGATCGTGCAGGAGACCCGGCTCTACGATCCGGACCGGAACGAGACGCGGTCGATGCGCTCCAAGGAGGATGCGCACGACTATCGCTATTTCCCCGATCCCGACCTGCTCCCGCTGGAACTGAGCGAGGAATTCGTCGCACAGTGCCAGGCCGAGATGCCCGAACTGCCCGACGCCAAGCGGGCCCGCTATGAAGGCCCGCTCGGGCTGTCCGCCTATAACGCATCGGTGATCACCGCCGACGTCGAGACCGCGCGCTGGTTCGAGCAGCTGTTGGATGCGACCGGCAAGACCGGCCCCGAGATTGCGAAGCAGGCCAGCAACTGGCTAATCTCCGACCTGTTCGGCGCGCTCAACCGGCTCGGCAAGGATATCGGCGAGAGCCCGGTTTCCCCGAAGCAGGGCGCTGAACTGCTCGGCCTGGTCGCCGACGGCACGCTGTCGGGCACGCTGTCCAAGCAGGTGTTCGAGATCATGCTGGAGACCGGCGAAGATCCCGCGAAGATAGTCGAGGAACGTGGGCTCAAGCAGACCAGCGACACCGGCGAGATCGAGAAGGTGATCGCCGGGATCATCGCCGCCAATGCCGACAAGGTGGAACAATATCATGGTGGCAAGGTCCAGCTGTTCGGCTTCTTCGTCGGCCAGACGATGAAGGCGATGGGCGGCAAGGCCAATCCCGGCGTGGTCAACGAGCTGCTGAAGAAGGCGCTGGGCTGATCCAGTCTCTTATTTGCGTCATGCCAGCGCAGGCCGGCATCCATGTCTGCTGTCTTATGCGCAGTCATCTGGCTGATGAGAGACATGGACCCCAGCCTGTGCTGGGGTGACGGGTGGTGCAGGCTAAGGAACCCACTTCCTGCCTCCCGTTTCGTCGCGCTACACCAGCGCCATGATCTACGGCGATCCCGGCAGCGTCATCCCGCTCAACCTCGCCGCAGGGGTGGGCGACTATCAGCTGTCGGTGCCCTCGGGGCTGCCGCTCGCCCGGAGGATAGCGGTGCCGGGGTTCCGGCCCGCCAGTGCGGGCTGGCGGTTCAATGGTGCCGCCAACTTCGTGATGGGCGAAGGCGATGGGCTGTCCAGCCGGGTCCAGCTGCGCACCGTCGGCCCCGGACGGGCCACGGCGGGCGGCATGGCGCTCGGCCGCGACAGCTTCCTGCAGTCGGGGCCGCTGGGGCTCGATTTCGGCACGCATGCCGATCCGGCCCGAAACCAGGCGCCGCACCGTCTGCGCTGCTCCTTTCGCGGGATCGTGCCGCGCGCCGATGGCGCGTTGCTGTTCTACATGGTGGGCTGGGGGATCGGCAGCATCGCGCTCACCACCCGCTATGGCAGCGATCAGCTCGAATGCCTGATCGGGCGCGGCGAGGCGACAGAGGGAGGCTTCTTCAGCACCGCGATGCGCAAGCCCGGCGTGGAACAACTGCTCGAAGTCGAATGGTGTGACAATGTGGCGGGGCCCGGCGGCACGCTTTCCTTTCTCATCGACGGCAAGGCGGCGGGTGGGCCGTTCCGCACGAAGCTGAAGCCGCGCATCACCCCCGAAATGGATTTCTCGGTCAACGCCGCACTCGGCAACACCCGGCAGGCGATCGACGGCATGGTCGTGGCTGAGGTGTCGATCGGTTTCGACCGTCCCGTAGCCGACTATCGCTATCTTCCGGTGGCCAGCGGGCTGCTACCCGGCGAGGAATTGCCTGATCTGGTCGTCGATGCCCGGACTGTCACGGCGCCGCGGCCACCGCAAACCCTGGCTTGGCGATCATTCGACGGGGGTGTGGCGACGCTCGACATCACGGTCGGGCCGATCGACGTACCGTCGGGCCAGGCCTATAAGGCGGTGCTGGTCGACTGGTCGAGCGGGGCGGGGGTACCCCATCCCAACCAGCTCGTCATGACCCGGCTCGCCGCCCAGAATTGCCGGTTCGAGGATGCGTGGCTCGGTGCCGCGCAGCCGGCCTGGGCCGAATGCCTGCCGCAGGGGCCGGTGCCCGTGATCAACGGCATCGCTTATCGCATCGAGGCGATCCGCTCGAGCGACTATGTCCAGTTCCAGTTCGGCTATGACTGGGATGAGAGCGTGATGCCGGCCAATCCGTTCGGTGATCCGTCGGGCCGCAACGCCTATATGATTCCCCACAAATGGCTGATCTACGATCGTGACGAGAAGCTGCTCGCCACGATCGAGACACCCGATGGCGGCCCGCTCAACGGCCGGGACAAGATGGCCCTCTATGGCGGCCCCAGCGACGGACGCGGCTGTGCGATGACCGACGGCACCCATCGCTGGTATCCCCATGGTACGGTGCGCTCGGGCATCATCTGGCGCAGTCGCGATCCGGGCAGCCATGAACAATCGGGAATCCGCGCCGCGGTGCCGCTGTTCGACCTGTCCATACCCTTCGGCTGCCATCTCGATTATTCGGTCAACGGCTTCGATCTGCGCATCTTCTCCGGCGGCGCGGGCAATGAAGGGCAGGCGAACGGTTTCGGCAATATCCGGGTGATCCCCTGGAAGCAGAGCGACTATCGGGCGATGGTCGGCGCGGCCGGACGGACCAGGGATCCGTTCACCGCGCTCTATTCGGCCAATTCGCTGGCGGCCAATGCGGCGCTGTGGCTCGAATATACGCCCTTCAACATCCAGGGCCGTTCGCCGATCGCCGGCCCCGGCGGCCAGCGCGACGACCGGCAGATCATTGCCGAGCCGGTGGTCTGGCACATGAACCTGCCCGACGGGCGGCGCCCGCACGATGGCACGCCCTGGCGCACGATCGCGCTCGATTATCTGACCGGCTATGTCTCGGACCCGGTCCATGCCTTCGAGAAGGGGCGCAACGTCCCGCTGTTCAAGCGGGACGCGCGCCGCTCGATCGCCTTCCGCAACCATTATTACGGACCGGGCAATCTGGGGCTTCCCGCCAACCAGGCCTGGTATCAGCAGGGCGGACGCGTCTCGACCTGGATTCAGGGCGTCAATCCGTTGCGGGTCGCCGCGCCCTATGGCGGCGACGTGCCGGAGCGGCCTTATTTCGGCACCTTCCAGATCGACAAGCCGCACAGCCACCAGTTTCCCGGCTGGGGGAGCCTGTTGTTCCGCTCGCCCGAATTCGCGTTTCTCGGCCACCGCTTCTGGGATCAGAACCGGCTCTACACCAACGACATCCTCGGCGATCCCTGGCTCGATCTCTGGTCGGCGCGCGAAGGAGCCTGGTCCTTCCTGCACGCGGCACTCGCCTGGAAGACCGCCAGCGCGGGCTCGCAGCGGCTCTACAGCCGGGCCGAGGTGCTCGATTTCGTTATCTTCGACTTCGAGCAGTTCCATGCCCGCCATTACGCCAGCGATCCCGGCTTCCTCCATCCGCCGACCAACCTGATGCGCAACGGGCAGGTCGATATCGGCCTTGCCGTCTATGCCGCCGCGCCCTTCTTCGGGGTGATATGCAAGGATGACCGCCGCCTGTTCCAGCACGAATTCTTCATCGGCTACTGGCTGAGCGCGATCGCCGCGGGCGAGAAGCTGGGTTTCAACGCCGCGCTGCGCGGCGCTTCGGCCAAGGCGGCGGCGGTGCTCGACTGGCTGATCGCGATGCACCGCAAGCGGGTGGTAGGCCGTCTGCTGGAGGGGCAGTTGCTGCCGCCGATCGATGGGACCAGCTCGAACATCGGTCTGTGGACCGCCGATCACATCGCGGCGGCGGGCGGAGAGGTCGCGCGGCTGCCGAAAAGCTACGCCGAACTGGAGAAATATTGGGGCCGCACGCCGAGCTGGGACCGCTATATCAGCGACCAGGGATCGACCAGCCGCGACGGGCAGGCGATGGACCAGCTGATCGCGGCGCCGTCGCTGCTGCGCTACCTGCTGGGCCAGTCGGGCGACGATCTGGTCGCCGCGCAGACCGTCGCCAATGGCTGGCGGGAGCAGAAGAAGGCCGAGGAGCTGAAGAAGGGCGAGCGGGCTGGGGAGGGCTGGTTCGTCTATCTCCAGGCCAGCAACAACCCCGCCAAGGCAGTGCAAAGCTGACGAGGAAAACGGGCCTCGATGAGGCCCGTAAGGCCGAATGGCCGCCCGAGCTTATGCGAGGAAAGCCAAGGCCGCGGATGCGGCCGCCCGGCGTTTGAGGGCCAGCAAATGGCTGGGTTGTGCTTGTCCCCCATGTTGCTATAGAGCCCGCCGACCGACGGTCCTTATTCGCGGGCGTGGCGGAACTGGTAGACGCGCTGGATTTAGGTTCCAGTATCGCAAGATGTGGGGGTTCGAGTCCCTTCGCCCGCACCAGCTTCGCCACCAGCGCGCGGAGCGGGACCCGAAAAGATTTCTCGAGATAGAGGTTGGATGCGACCCATGCAGACTGTCGAAACGCTCAATGAGGGCCTGAAGCGCGCCTATACGGTGACGATCCCCGCCAATGATGTCGCCCAGCGCGTCGAGGCCGAGATCAAGTCGATCGCCCCCCAGGTCCGCATGCCCGGCTTCCGCCCCGGCAAGGTTCCGCCGAACATCGTCAAGAAGATGCATGGCCCGGCGATCGAGCAGGACGTGCTGAACAAGACCGTGCAGGACGGCGTCCAGCAGCTGCTCGCCGAGCAGAAGCTGCGTCCCGCCATGCAGCCGTCGGTCGAGCTGGTCGGCGGAGACTATGAGTCGGGCAAGGACGTGTCGCTCAAGGTCGAGCTGGAGGTCCTTCCCGAGGTGCCGCCGCCCGCGATCGAGGGCCTGAAGCTCGAACGCCTGACCGTCGCCGCCGATCAGGCCGCGATCGACGAGCAGATCGGGCGCATCGCCGGCCAGCAGAAGCGCTATGACGACGCCCAGGAAGGCCATCCGGCCGTCGAGGGCGATCTGGTCGTGATGGATTATAAGGGCACCGTAGACGGTGTCGCCTTCGATGGCGGCACCGGCGAGGGCATGTCGGTCGAGCTCGGCTCGGGCCGGCTGATCCCGGGCTTCGAGGAGCAGCTCGAAGGCGTCAAGAAGGGCGAGAGCCGTTCGCTGAACGTCACCTTCCCGAAGGATTATGGCGAGAAGTCGCTAGCCGGCAAGGCCGCGGTGTTCGATGTGACCGTTACCGACGTGCGCATACCGGGCGAGACCAAGGTGGACGACGAGTTCGCCAAGTCGCTCGGCCTCGAAGGCCTCGACCAGCTTCGCGACCTGCTCAAGGGCCAGTTCGAGCAGGAGCTGAACGGCCTCACGCGCACCCATATGAAGCGCAAGCTGCTCGACCAGCTCGCGGCGGCCCATGACTTCCCGGTCCCGCCGTCGATGGTCGAGGCCGAGTTCCAGCAGATCTGGGCGCAGCTCGAGCATGAGGCGAGCCACGAGGAGGATCCCGAGGCCGCCCGCGCCGAGATGGAGAAGGATCGCGCCGATTATCAGGCGATCGCCGAGCGCCGCGTCCGCCTGGGCCTGCTCCTGTCGGAGATCGGCCAGCAGAACGGCGTCGAGGTGACCCAGCAGGAGATGCAGCGCCTCGTCCTGCAGGCCGCGCAGCAGTACGGCCCCAAGGACCGCGACCGGTTCATCCAGTATGTCCAGCAGGACCCGATGGCCGCCGCCCAGCTCCGTGCGCCGCTCTATGAGGACAAGGTCATCGACTTCCTGTTCGAGAAGGCCGAGATCAGCGACCGCGAAGTGACCCGCGAGGAGCTGGAAGCCGCGATCGAGGCCGATGAGGAAGTGATCGGCAAGGGCCATGTCCATGGTCCGGATTGTGGCCACGACCATGATCACGGCCACGTCCATGGTCCGGATTGCGACCACGACCATGACGAGAAGCCGGCCAAGAAGCCCGCTCCCAAGAAGAAGGCCGCCGCCAAGGAAGAAGCTCCCGCCGAGGCCGTAGCCGAGGAGGCCGCCCCGGCGCCGAAGAAGGCCCCGGCCAAGAAGGCCGCCGCTGCCAAGGCCGAGGAAGCTCCCGCCGAGAAGGCCGCTGCGCCGAAGAAGGCTCCGGCCAAGAAGAAGACTGCCGCCGAGTAATCGGCCGGCTTTCGGTCAAGGAATGAAAGGGCCGGGCGGCAACGTCCGGCCTTCTTCTTTGCCGTCATGCCAGCGCAGGCTGGCATCCATGTCTGTCTCCTGGCGAGATGCCATCTGGCTGTCGAGAGACATGGACCCCAGCCTTCGCTGGGGTGACCTCAGAGTCGCTTTGAGCGAATTCCCACCGCCAGCGCGAACAGCGCGAAGCCAGTCGCGATCGTCCAGACGAACACCCGTTCCATGAACCAGGCGTGGACGATGGTGTGCTGCCACAGCAGCAGCAGCAGCGCGAGGATCGCCAGGTTCGACGCGATCAGGTGGATCGTTCGCGCGCGGAGCAGCGGCTCGCCGGAACGGAGGAGCACCCGACCGCCCCAGATGCCGAAGCCGATCGCGGTGGCGAGGATCGCGCCGGCCAGCACATGCATGCCGGCGGCGAGCGCGTCGAGGCCCTTGATCAGCTTCTTGATCGCCATTACCGGCCCGAAACCATTCTCGCCGGCCATGCCCATCCGCACGCCCAACTGGGCCGATGTCTCGCGGAAGGAGTCGATCCCGAACACCCACAGCGCCAGCAATATCTTGGCCGCCAGGCAGGCGATCACCGCCGCGCAGAAGGCCGCCGCCGCTTCGACCACCCGGTCGCGCACTTCCTCGGCATCGGTCTCGGCGAGGGCGAAGGGCAGGCCGCCGATGACGATCGCTAGGCCGAGCGGGATGCCGCCTGTCAGGAATTCGAAGATCGCCGTCAGACTGCCGAAGATTGCCGCCGCGACCAGCGAGGTACGCCGCCCGATCCCACCGCGCGCGGCGCCGATGGCGAGGAACAGCAGATAGGCGAGGATCACCGCGTCCGATGGCGCATGGCCTAGCGACTGGCCGTAGGATTCCAGCCCGAACCAGCGCGAGAAGGCGAGGAAGACGATCAGCCAGAACAGGCTCTCGACCGGCGCGCGTCGCCGAACCAGCGCGGCCATGGCGACGAGGATACCCGCCAGCACCAACAGGGTCTGGAGCATGTGGTACAGGTTGCGGATCGTCTCCACCGGCAGCACCGGCAGCAGCCAGCGGGCCAGCATCGTATGGCCGTGGACATATTGATGGTACCAGATGCCGGTGCGGCCCGCCGCCCGATCGCCGTCGGCATAGGCGCGCAGCGCCTGGCACATCGATTCGCTGCCGCGCTGGACCGGCTTGATCGGGCTTGCGGCAAGCTGGTCCGCGCGCGCCTGCTGGTCGATCGCCATGTAGAGGATCAGGCAGTCATTATACTGGTGCCGGCCGATGCCGGTGTCGCCCGCGATCCAGTCCTGGTCCTGAAGCGCGCCCGAGGCATAGGCGTCGCGTACATGCGCCTCCGCCATGGGTAGGTCGCGGCCCAGGCTGGCGCGGTTCGCGGCGTAGAACAGCGTGAAGAAGAGCAGGGCGATCGGCACGGCGACGGCGATGCCAATCCCCGCGCGTTGCAGCAGCTTTCGCAAAACCCCCGGCTTCAGCATTGCTTCGTCCCCATATGCCCGCATCATGCCGATCGGAAGGACGTGCGCCAGTGATTTCCCGATCCCCCTTGAATCCCCGCGGGCAAAGGCCGATGTTGGGCGCACAGGCAAAGCACAAGGACCAGTCCACCCCATGCAGAATCCGTTCGAAACCGGCCAGTTCATGAACCCTGAGACCGGCGCCCTGGTCCCCGTCGTGATCGAGCAGTCGAACCGTGGCGAACGGAGCTTCGACATCTATTCGCGCCTGCTGCGCGAGCGAATCATCTTCGTGACCGGCCAGGTCGAGGACCATATGGCCTCGCTCATCACCGCCCAGCTGCTGTTCCTCGAGTCGGAAAATCCGAAGAAGGACATCTTCATGTACATCAACTCGCCGGGCGGCGTCGTGACGGCGGGTCTCGCGATCCACGACACCATGCAATATATTCGGCCGCGCGTCGGCACGGTCTGCATCGGCCAGGCCGCGTCGATGGGCAGCTTCCTGCTTGCTGCGGGCGAACCGGGGATGCGCGTCGCGCTCACCAACAGCCGCATCATGGTTCACCAGCCATCGGGCGGCGCCCAGGGCATGGCCGCCGACATCGAGATCCAGGCGCGCGAGATTCTGCGCATGCGCCACCGGCTCAACTCGCTCTATGCGAAATATACCAAGCAGCCGATCGAGGCGATCGAGGCGGCGATGGATCGCGACAAGTTCCTGGAGGCCGACGAGGCCAAGGCCTTCGGCCTGATCGACGAGGTGTTCGACAAGCGTCCGACCCCCGCCGACGAGGCGATGGCGGCCTGATTTTCTTCTGCCTCCCCCGCAGGCCGGAGAGGGCTTTCCTGTCCGAGTCGCATGGATTTCCGGCAATGCTGGGCATCTGCCGGTTTTCCCTTTGTGCTCCGGAGCACAGACATTGCACCGGGAAAAGCGCATCCCATATCGGTGGAACCCCGCGAACGATCATCGCTTCTTAAGATGGTTGTGAGATGGGGGAGGACATGTTTAGGATGCGTCCGATCCCCAGTGGAGTCAGGATCTAGTTTATGACGAAGTTGACCGGCGGAGACTCGAAGAGCACGCTTTACTGCTCCTTCTGCGGCAAGTCGCAGCACGAGGTCCGCAAGCTCATCGCCGGGCCCACGGTCTTCATCTGCGACGAATGCGTCGAGCTGTGCAACGACATCATCCGCGAGGAGACGAAGGGCGCGCTCGTCAGCAAGAAGGACGGCGGCGTCCCGACCCCGCACGAGATCTGCGAGCATCTCGACCAATATGTGATCGGCCAGGCGAAGGCGAAGCGGGTCCTCTCGGTCGCGGTCCACAACCATTACAAGCGGCTCAACCATGGCGCCAAGGGCGCTGATGTCGAGCTGGCCAAGTCGAACATCCTGCTCGTCGGTCCCACCGGCTCGGGCAAGACCTTGCTCGCCCAGACGATGGCGCGGCTGCTCGACGTGCCCTTCACCATGGCCGACGCCACCACGCTCACCGAGGCGGGCTATGTCGGCGAGGATGTCGAGAACATCATCCTCAAGCTGCTCCAGGCGTCCGACTATAATGTCGAACGGGCGCAGCGCGGCATCGTCTACATCGACGAGATCGATAAGATCAGCCGCAAGGCGGACAATCCCTCGATCACCCGCGACGTGTCGGGCGAGGGCGTCCAGCAGGCGCTGCTCAAGCTGATGGAAGGCACCACCGCCAGCGTTCCGCCGCAGGGCGGCCGCAAGCATCCGCAGCAGGAGTTCCTGCAGGTCGACACCACCAACATCCTGTTCATCTGCGGCGGCGCCTTCGCCGGGCTGGAAAAGATCATCGGCGACCGCCTCCAGGGCAAGTCGATCGGCTTCGGCGCCTATGTGGCGGCACCCGAGGAGCGTCGCACCGGCGAGACCCTCCAGCAGTGCGAGCCCGAAGATCTGCTGAAGTTCGGCCTGATCCCTGAATTCGTCGGCCGTCTGCCGGTCATCGCGACGCTGATGGACCTCGACGAGACCGCGCTGGTCGAGATTCTCAGCCAGCCCAAGAACGCGCTGGTGAAGCAGTATCAGAAGCTGTTCGAGATGGAGGGCGTGAAGCTCGGTTTCACCGACGACGCGCTGGTTGCGGTCGCCCGCAAGGCGATCACCCGCAAGACCGGCGCACGTGGTCTGCGCTCGATCCTCGAAGGGCTGTTGCTCGATACGATGTTCGACCTGCCGTCGATGGACGGTGTCGACGAGATCATCGTCGACAAGGATGTGGTCGAGGGCCGCAAGGACCCGGTCCGGGTCTTCTCCAAGAAGACCAAGGAAAAGGCCGGCGACGCCGCCTGATCGGTATCCACTCCGAAAATCGAAGGGGCCGCCGGAGCGATCCGGCGGCCCTTTTTCTTTCCGTTACGGAACGCCGGCTCGCGATCCACGTGCGATGCTCATTAACCATATCTCAAGGGCGGCGCCCTAAAGCGGGCCGCTCAGGAGAGGTGCATGACACAGGCTGGCCTGCGCGAGCCGCTGAGGCGGATCGAGGGCAAACTCGCAATCTGGTTCACCCGGCTCAGCGCGGCCTCGACCGGCTGGCGCATGAGCCGCAAGGTCCTGTTCGTCTTCGGCGCGACCGGGCTCGCCATGGCCACGCTGGCGCTCATCACCATCGCTTCGCTGTTCGCGGTCCGCTCCAGCGTCGGCGGGGTCACCGATCTGGCCAAGGCCAACCAGGCGCTGTTGCGGGTCCAGACCCGATCTATCGCGGCACAGGGTCTGCTGAAGGATTTCGTCATCAATCGGGACGAAGGCACCGCGCGCGAGCTCACGGGCACGCTCGATGCCGCGCTCCGATCGCTCGACAATGCCACCGACGGCGCCGACGCGCTCGGTGAGGCCGATTCGCTTGCCGCCGTGCGGTCGGCGCTGGAGGCGACCCAGCGTTCGGCGGCGCGGATCGTCGACGCGCAACGCCGGATCGACACCCAGATCACCCGCGAGCTCGATGTCCGGGGTCCGGTCATCGCCGAGAAGCTGCGCCTGGTCACCGAGCAGGCCCATGCCGGGGGCAATGCCGCCGCCACCTACGCGGCCGGCGTGTCGCAGGCGCGCTATCTGGAGATGCGGGTCAACGTCACGCGCTATGTCGCGTCGCCCAATCCGGCGACCGCGAAGCTGGTGAAGAGCAACCTGCTCGATCTCGAGGATGCGATGAACATCCTGTTCGAGGAGCTTGAGGGCACGCCGATGCTCGCCACCGCCGACAAGGCGATCGCGGAGGTGGTGGCCTATGACAAGGCGTTCGACCAGGTGGTCGCCGCCACCGGCGTCCGCAATCGCGAAGTGGGCCATGTCCTGCGCGTCAGCGGCCCCGCGCTGCAGGACAATGCCGACAGGATCATCGCTGCGATCGAAGGCGTGCAGGGCCGCAGGACGCTTACCGCCCAGGCCGCCGCGCTTGGCGCGATGACGGTCGTCCTGCTTGGGTCGGCGGTCGGCATCGCCATCGCCTTGATCGCCGGCATTTTGATGCAGCGGCTCGTCACCCGTCCGATCGTGCGGATGGCCGAGGAGATGGGCGCGCTCGCGGCCGGCCACCTCGGCACCGAGATGGCCGAGGTGGCCCGGTCCGACGAGGTCGGCGACATGGCGCGCGCGGTCGAGATTTTCAGGTCCAATGCGCGCGAGATCGACGAGCGTCGCGCCGCCGCGCTGGCTGCCGAGCGCGCGGAGATCGAGCGCGAGCAGGCGCGGGTGCGCGACCGCGAGGCCGAACGCCTCAAGGCCGAGGGCGAGCGGCGGGAGTCGATGCTGAAGCTGGCCGATGTGTTCGAGACCAGCGTCCGTCATGTCGTCGACAGCGTCGGCGCGCTTGCCCGGCAGATCGAGGAGGATGCGCGGCTGGTCTCGCAGACCGTCGATCATAGCGGCAGCCTCACCGCCGACGTCGCCGTCGCTGCGACCCAGGCCAGCCAGAACTCGCTGATCGTCGCCAATGCGACCGAGGAGATGTCGCTGTCGATCGCCCAGGTCGCGACCCATATCGGCAACGCCGCGCAGATCGCCCGGGAAGCCGCCAGCAGCGCCAATGCCACCGACGCGATCGTCGGCGATCTGATCTCCGATACCCAGTCGATCGAGGATGTCGTGTCGGTGATCGCGCGCGTCGCCCGGCAGACCAACCTGCTCGCGCTCAATGCCACGATCGAGGCGTCGCGGGCGGGCAGTGCCGGCAAGGGCTTCGCGGTCGTCGCCGCCGAGATAAAGCAGCTGGCCCACCAGACCGCGGAAGCCGCCAATGACGTCGCCAGCCGGATCGCGCGGGCGCGGGGCAGTTCCAAGCTCGCGGCGAACGCGCTGACCGAGATCGCCCAGACGATCGGCGAGATCAACGGCATCGCCACCAGCGTCGCCAGCGCCATCGCCCAGCAGTCGACCACGACCGGCCAGATCGCGACCAGCACCAGCCAGGCGGCCGACGGATCGCGCAACGTCGCGACCATCATCGCGGAGGTCCATGGCGGTATCGATGCCACCGGCCGGGCCGCGCAGGAAACGCTGAGCGCCGCCGCCGACCTCAACCGCCAGGCCGACTCGCTGCGGCTGTCGGTCGATCATTTCCTCGCGACGGTAAGGGCGGCGTGAGCCGGTAACCCTTCCTTCAGACAACAACGCTAATTGGAGCACCCGGGAAAGGGGACCCATGATGAAGGCACGTCACTATTACCTGTCGGCCATCGCCGCGCTGGGGGCGCTCGGTATCGCATCGCCGGGGCAGGCGGCTGATGCCGCCTTCGAGGCGAAGGTGGTGAAGCTGGTGACCGCCTTCTACTCCTATCCCCGCTCGGCCGAGCTTCGCCAGGAGGAAGGGCGCGCCCGGGTCCGGATCGTGATCGCGGGCTCCGGCAAGCCTGTCTCGATCGAACTGGTCGAAAGCACCGGCTCGCAGATCCTCGACCGCGAGGCGGTGCGCATTCCGACCAAGGTCGGCACCTATCCCGCGCCGCCCGGCGGCAGCGCCTACACCATCATCGTCCCGATCCGCTGGAAGATCAGCTGAGCCTGCGGGCGGGCTGAGGCGCCTACATCCCCAGCGTCTTCGCCGCGTCGTCGAAGCGGGCGATCTGCGCGCTGTCGCCCTTGAAGGCGGCCTTCGCCTTGGCGAGCGCGTTCCGGGCGCCGGCCGGATCATTGAGCACCATCTTCGCGCGCATCAGCATGATCCAGCGATCGGCATCCTTGGGATTGTCGACGAGCCGGGTTTCCAGCCGTGCGACCATGCCGCGCGCCATCTCGTCCTGCTGGGCGGGCGTCATCGCGGTCGCGGCTTTCAGGTCGGCGGCATTGGGCCCTGGAATACCCGCCGCGGCGACCTCGCCACCATCACTTATCGTCGCGCTCGTCTGCGGTTGCTGGGGTGCGGACGGCGGCGGCACCCGGCCGGCGACGTCGATCTTGTGCTCTGCGGCCACCTCCGCGATCAGGTTGCGGACCGGCTGCTCCCAGGGTGCACCGGCCGGGCTGTCCTTCAGGATCGCGATCCAGTCGTCGATCGCGCCCTTGTGGTCGCCGCTCTCATTTTTCTTCACCGCCAGGAAATAGCGGGCGCGGTGATCGCCCGGGTCGATTGACAGCGCCTTGCGGAAGGATGCCTCGGCGGCGGGAGTCACGCCGCCTGGGCCCGACAGCAGCTGGACCTCGCCCAGCGCCGACCAGATCTCGGCGTTCGACGAATCGATCTTCACAGCCTTCGCATAGGCGCCGGCCGCGTCGGCATAGCGGCCGAGATTGTAATAGGACCAGCCGAGCGTGGTCCATCCCTTGAAGTCGTCGGGGGTGGTCTGCAGCCTTTTCTCGAGGTCGGCGATCCTGGACGTTACGTCACCGGCCTGTTGGGGCGGAGAGGAGGAGGAAGCCGCTTCCTCGCCGCCGCCGCGCGATCGGACTGTGGCGATGGCGATGGCGGCCAGCGCCACCAGCGCCGCCAGGATCAGCGCCACCCGGGCGAACGGCAGCGAAAAACCCTTGTTTGCGGCACTGTCCTTCGTCACATTTATCTCCGAAATTGAGAGCTATAGGCTTTGATCCGTTCTTGTAATGAATGTCTAGCGGAACGCGACGAAGCTGGTAGAGTGGCGTTGGGGCAGATAACGGGATTTCAGCAGGGGCTGAACGCTTTTCCGTTGTCTTAATTCAGGGGCCGCCCGCTCAGCGGCGCGAAACGGGGCAGGGGGAATCAGTGGCGGATACCTACCGGATTGCCATCGTTGGCTCGGGGCCGGCGGGGCTCAGCGCCGCAGCGCATGCAGCCAAGCTCGGCATCTCGCACATCCTGCTCGAAAAGACCGATCACCTTTCCGATACGATCTACAAGTATCAGAAGGGCAAGCACGTCATGGCCACGCCGAACCAGTTGGTGCTGCGTTCGGACATCGATTTCGACGCCGGCAAGCGTGAGAAGGTGCTCGGCACCTGGGACGACCAGACCGCCGCGAACAAGGTCAACGTCCGACTCAAGAGCGAGGTGAAGGCAATCACCGGCGCGAAGGGCGATTTCACCATCACCCTGACCGACAAGACCGAGATCAAGGCCGAGAACATCATCCTGGCGATCGGCACCCAGGGCAATCCGAACCTGCTGCGCTGCCCCGGCGCGGATGGCGGCCATCTCGAGCTCCAGTACCAGCTCGACGATCCCGGCGAATATGTCGACGAGCACATCACCGTGATCGGCGCGGGCGACGCCGGCATCGAAAATGCGCTCGGCCTGGCGCAGGATGTCGCCCAGGGCAACATCGTCTCGATCATCAACCGTACCGCCGATTTCAGCCGCGCCAAGGGCGCCAACGTCAAGCTGCTGATGCAGGCGCGCGACGAAGGCCGGATGAACGTCATCACGGACGCAACCCCGAATCGCATCGAGGCCGGGCATCTCGTCCTCGACACACGCGACGGCGAGGCGCGGATTCGCTGCGATCGCATCATCGCCCGTATGGGCTCGGCCGCGCCGCGCAAGTTCATCGAAGAATGCGGGATCCAGTTCACCAGCCCGGACCGCGAGGCCTTCCCGACGCTGTCGCCGCAGTTCGAATCGACCAATGCCGGCATCTATGTGATCGGCGCGCTGGCCGGCTATCCGCTGATCAAGCACTGCATGAACCAGGGCTATGACGTCGTCGAGTTCATCAACGGCAACACCGCCCTGAAACCGGCCGACGAACCGATCCTTGAGGGCAAGTTCGTCAACCTGCCGATCAAGAAGTCGGTCGACGAATGGCT